>JAAYMO010000255.1 GCA_012521375.1 Clostridiales bacterium | reverse complement strand
TGGTCTGGAACTTTTACCAGGGAAGAATTTGATGATATTCTAGATGTAGAAACTGGTGGAATGTTAGAAATTTGGGCACAACTATTAGATTATACAGGCGAAGAAAAATACAAAGTCTTATTAGATCGTTATTATCGATCTCGCTTGTTTGATCCTTTGCTAGAGGGTAAAGATGTTTTAACAAATATGCATGCCAACACCACTATACCAGAGGTATTGGGCTGTGCAAGAGCTTATGAAGTAACTGGAGAAAAGAAATGGAGAGATATTGTTGAAGCCTATTGGAAATGTGCCGTAACTGAGCGTGGTCAATATGCAACTGGAGGGCAGACATGCGGTGAAGTATGGACTCCAAAGAACCAATTAGGATCAAGGCTAGGAGATAAAAACCAAGAATACTGTACTGTCTACAACATGTTACGCTTGGCAGATTATTTGTTCCGCTGGACAAAAGACCCTGTATATGCTGATTATTGTGAAATGAACATCTATAACGGTATAATGGCCCAAGCTTATTGGAAACGCTTTGATACACATGGACAACATTATGACACGCCTAATGAAGGTTTGTTGACATATTTTCTACCATTAGCTCCAGGATCAAAGAAGGGATGGGCTAGTGAAACTCAAGATTTCTTCTGCTGCCATGGAACTTTAGTGCAAGCAAATGCTCAGCTGAGTAGGGGTATCCTATACCAAGAGGCTGATGAGTTATATCTGACTCAATACTTTGCATTTGATGCTGACTTAAATATAAATGATCAAAAAGTTAAGCTTTCCATGAAAAAAGATACATTGACAGGCAGTTTCCATCTGTCAAGTACTTCAACTGGCAAGCAAAATATCCATGAAAATACTTCAAAGTATCCTAGGCATCCTGAATCTTTAGTACATGTTATTGAAGTTGATACAGAAAAGCCAATGGAGTTTACCTTGAACATTCGCATACCTTGGTGGGTTAAGGGCAGGGCAGTTATTTGTGTAAATGGTGAAGAGGAAATATGCGTAGATGAAAAGACTGTTTTCTATAAACTGCGCAGGACTTGGTCAAAAGGTGATTATGTACGTATTGAATTACCTCAAGGAATTAATACCTGGCCATTACCAGAAGATGAGAACATGGTGGCTTTCCTGTATGGCCCAATTCTATTGGCAGGGTTATGCCCTGAAGAACGTCAATTAGTGTTAAACGGAAAAAGTCCCGAGCAGCTGCTAGTGCATGACAATGAGCGAGAATGGGGTTCCTGGTTAGATACCTTTAAAACTGTAGGTCAAGAACGTGGAATCCGCTTTATTCCATTGAAGGATATAGGTTATGACACCTATACTGTGTATTTTCCTTTGAAACCATAGAAATCAATAATTGTGTAAATAAAAAAGATAAGCTTTTTCTCCAACCCAAATTGTGGTTGGAGTTTTTTGTTGTTTCCTTATTTTTAAATCCTAAAATTAAATATTTAAAAGGATAAGCCGCTCTTATTAAAGATGGTAATAATGGAAAAGCCCTAATCAATATATCTAGTAGTAACAGCCAAATCTGGAGTGATAGGGCCATGAAGCACAAGCAGGTAAGAAATGTAGTAGTGCATTTGGTGAAAAAAGAGGGCTTATCTATAGCTGAGGAGATTAATGAGCTGTATGTTGAGATAATTCGAAGAAGGCTTGAGAAAAGCAATTTTACACCTCAACAAAAAGTTGAAATAATAAATAATATTATTACACTCCTTAGATCAAAAAAATAAGATAGATTAAATATCTGTCCCTCCATAGCTGATATGGAGGATTTTATTTTTCTCCAAAAACTTTTATTAGATTTATTGCCCTAAGTATGGTTGTGCATTTCCTACTTTAATTGCACTAGCTACCATTTTTATAGCAGGTTCAGTAGGAGTATTTAAATCTTTGATATCTACTTTGACAGTTCTAGGCGCTGTGGTATTAGGGGTAGTAATTACCCTGGCAATAT
>JAAYMO010000030.1 GCA_012521375.1 Clostridiales bacterium | reverse complement strand
TATGCATAAAAAATAAGCTTATATTATCTACATAATGACGGTTTGTTAAAAACTATAAAAAAGACTTTGACAAAAGAGGTAAAATAACTTATTATATATTCATAAATAGAGCAATTATATAAGTAAATTTCTTTTTAATTGTTTAATATGACACAGTAAAAGCAACATACAACGTTCTATCAAATATACTTATATATGCACTATTTATCAGCAAATCATCTTATTTGTATAAGTACCAAGTTCTTTGGCTTGTGTATGAAATATGCAATTAGTAAGTAGAGTATCCAAATATATAAAGTCAGAATATATAAAGCTTTAATAGAGAATGTTTGGCAGTAAATAATTAATTATTATATATGTAATAATTTTCATTTCGCAAAGAATATAGCCTGATAATATTCAGATTATTAACCTGTCTAGAATTTACTATTAAGACTTTTTCAGTCGTAATTTTTGTTATGTACAAAAAAATACTATTTTTTTAATACACTGTAAATAAGTGAGAGAAGGAGCAGAAAATGGGGGATAATTACATTCTAGAGATTAGAAACTGCAGGAAGGAATTTCCAGGCGTTGTTGCTTTGGACAATGTGTGTTTTAATCTGAAACGCGGTGAAATTCATGCGTTGGTGGGTGAGAATGGTGCTGGTAAATCTACTATTATGAAGATTCTAGCAGGCATACATAGTATGGATGCTGGCGAAATTATCTTTGAAGGCAAAAAATTTGAACCTCGTACTCCGTCCGAAGCTTTGGAAATAGGTATTTCTATGGTGCATCAGGAGCTGGATTTAATCCCAGAAATGACAGTCGAGGAGAATGTATTTGCAGGACGTGAAAGGACGCATGGACTTATAGTAGACAGAAATTGGATGGTTCAAAAAACCAAACAATTGATAGACGAATTGGGTGTAGATATCGATCCAAAGGCTAAAATTAGCCAGTTAAGCACCGCTCAGCAGCAGATGGTTACCATAATACGTGCTATAGCGTTTAATAGCAAGGTAATAATTATGGATGAACCTACCTCAGCTATAACAGATCGAGAGGTTGAAAAACTTTTTGAGATTATTCGGAAACTCAAATCACAGGATAAATCCATAGTCTACATATCTCATAAAATGGATGAAATATTTGCTCTTACAGATCGGATTACGGTTCTTAGAGATGGTAAGCTCATTGGAACTGTGCAAACAAAGGATGTTACATCGGATCAGCTGATTAATATGATGGTTGGACGAGATCTTACTGATATGTATGTGAAAAGTGCACCTAGGGCTGCGGATTATGAAGAAAATGAAATCCTGCTTAGTGTTCGTGATTTGACTGTAAATGGGGTATTTCAGAATATTAGTTTTGATGTCAAGCGTGGTGAAATATTGGGGATATATGGCTTGATGGGTGCAGGCAGGACTGAAATTATGGAAACGATATTTGGAATAAGAAAACCGGATAACGGTACAGTAACCGTTAACGGCAAACATATAAAGTCAGTAAAAGATTCTGTAAATAATGGGTTAGCTTTTATTACTGAAGATCGCAAAATATACGGTTTAAATCTTATAGCTTCTATTAAGGATAACATTTCCATGGTTTATCTTAAGTCTATGTTAAAAGGAAAATTTTTAATAGATTTTAAAAAAGAGTGTGAAGTTGCAGATGAGTTAATTGAAAAGTTGCGGATCAAATGTAATAGCAGGGATACTATAGTAGGTACCTTGTCTGGCGGTAATCAGCAAAAGGTTGCTATAGCAAAGTGGTTTTTGGGCAATCCAGATGTGTTAATTATGGACGAACCTACACGCGGGATTGATATCGGAGCTAAAGCAGAAGTATATAAACTAATTGATAGTCTGGCTAAATCTGGCAAGGGTATAATTATGATTTCTTCCGAAGTACCGGAACTGCTTGGCATGAGTGATCGAGTGATAATCATCCATGAAGGCGAGATAACCGGCGAATTTATTCGGGATGAAATCGATCAAGATACATTAATGGCTTGCGCAATTGGTGAAAGGAGATAAAAAAATGAATGATAATGTATTACTTGCTCAACGGAAAAAACATAATATTGGATCTATCATAGGAAAATATGGAGTATATATTGCATTAATTGTAATGTTTGTTGCCATGAGTTTTGCTTCTGAATCTTTCCTGACTGTCACTAATATGTTTAATATTCTTAAGCAGAACGCTGTTATCGGAATTATCGCAATAGGTATGACCTTT
>JAAYMO010000254.1 GCA_012521375.1 Clostridiales bacterium | reverse complement strand
TACTTCTTGGTAAATGTCATCAATTATGACATAAGCGACAGTTATAAAGTCTTTTAAATCTCCAATTTCTTTGATAGAATAGTTTCTATCAGACTCCAGCATATATGTGACCCCCTATCATTTTTGTCGTTATTAATGATAGGTTACATAATATGTTGGAGTTTTTCATTCGTAGATTTTTGGTAATTCAAAGCTAGCACAACAAGTTAACTTATTTTAACCATGTTTCTTTGCCAAGAAAAGGAGAATACACAAAATTATTTACACTCCTATTTATTAAGGAATTGGTACATTATCAATTCTTTTGCCATTATTTATCATCACCTTAATAGCTAAACTATTGACAAAGAATAACCTCAATAAAAATGGAGGTGTTTACCTCCATTTTTAACATTCATTTCTATCTATAACTTTATGAATTCCATTTCCTTTAAAATTTCATCCATGTTGATAGATTGTATATGGCAATATCTTATCAGATATTCCATCACAGTAATCTTAAACTTCTCATAACTTTCTTTTTCTTGAAACTGAAATCCATGGGCAAAGATGCCATTGTTTCTGCTGATTACTTTGCCTTTTAGCTCTCTTATTTTTCTTATCAATTTATTTTCATTCTCTGCTTCAATCAAGTTATCTCTTATTACACCTAATATTATATAACCCATTAATAAACTTATTTCTGACGGCAGAGATTCCAAAGGTTTTTCCTCAATTTTCTTCTTTATATAATTAATCTTTTGGAGCAAGACTTCTGGTTCCATACCTAAAGTACTATAATTCTCTTCAGTAACTTGTTCAGTATCTATTCCTCTTTCCCATAATCTACTTTGAGACATCATCTCAAGTATTCTATATAACAACAATGAAGCCATCTCATATTTACCCTGTTGTTCCCTTCTTAATGCATTTTGGTATAGCATAAATATAAGATATTCAATATTTTTAAACAGTAATCTCTTATTCTTATTTGTATTTTTTAAATCAACATTATTAAGCTTTTCTAAATATTTTATTTGTTTTTCTAAGATTTCTAAATGTTTTGCCAACAAATGATTCTTATTCATGATACACTCTTTTTCTGCCGAACGTTTGCATTGTTTTAAATTTTCCAATGCCTGAAAAATATTCAAACTATCCCATTGATCATAAGCTAAAGACAAGTATTTCAAAGCTTCATATTCCTTTGTCCCCGGCACTGTATCACTTAGTTCAGAGAATACATAATATGCTGTATTATAATCCATCTTGTTAAATAAAGATACTGCTTCTTTTCTTCTTATGTCTCCAAAAACTTCATAAGGATTATCAATTACACATATTCTTTCAGTACCAGGTTCCGGTTTTCTATATTCGTTTAAATATTTGCTGGCTATATATACTACTTTTGAGCCTATCAATGCAGCAGCCATTCCACACCCAACAGACATGGCTTTTGTCCCACCGGTAAAATCAACATATGTATTCTGTGGTTTGCCATACCTTTCATAGTAATTTTTTATTTTTTCATACAAAATCAATATATTTGTTGAATCTACTTCTTCCGCTTCATATTGACTGGGTTTTAAATTTGTAAAGTATATAACATCATCAAGTTTATTCCTTGACTCCGGAGTATACAAAATAAGTACATTTTTAGGTTTAAGGCCTAATATTGAAAACACAACAGGTTCATATGAAGTTCCAAGAGTCAAAATCAAATGCTCACAATCCTGAACATCTGATTCTGATTCCTTAAACATAGTTACTAACAAAGGCATAATGTTTTCTTTGTAGTATTTTTCCGCTTCCCTTCTCTTTTCTTCATTACTTCTATCCATAGACTTCCAATACCTTGCTTTTTCTTTTATTTGAGCCATAATATTATTCATAATATTCCCCCATAGTTTTTAGCAACACATAAAATGATGAATTAATCTTTACCCAAATTTAAATCCTTGAATATTTCTTCAAAAGGTTTATATGTGAGCCCCTTATTTTTATTTCGATTTTCTTTGCCTCCACTATATTTTTTTCTATTTTGATAATTATGATTTACTTTATTCTTTTCACTACTATTACTACTATTTTTGATACTCTCATACCTATATATTGGCAAAGTTATATCTTCATCCAATATTTCTGGTAATACTTTATAGATCGCTTGTTTAGTCGAGCTTATTTTACATTTATCTACAGGAACCTCTCTATTAGCCATGAACCATCTATATGATTCTTCTTTATTTTGTTTTTCCTCATCCTCTTCTTTTACATTTTCTATCTTAGGATAGTCTACACATGATGGTTTATTTTCAAAGTCAGTAATCTTTAAAAACTCCTTTATGCTTTTTGATTCTTTATCAATAATTGTAAAATCTAAGCTTTCATAAGATAATGGAGTCTCACTATATTTTATTACATCTCCTTCAATTTCAATTTTCCTGGTCACTATTTCCTGGACATTAATTTTTATACTGCCAAAACCTATAGGTTTACCTCTGCCTATCTTATGACAGTAAACCTCATCATTCTCAATACTCATAACCCAAATAAGTTTTGTTAATAAACTTTTAGACAAGTTATTAAAGTATACCTTAAATATAAACGTTTTACCATCCTTTACAGGTCTAACAACACAGCTTCGTATACTTGTTTCATCGGGTTCTACATCTTTTATCTGGCTGGAATGCCAATAAAATTTTCTCCCTCTTATTTTGGGATTGTTTATAAATTTTCTTTCATTTTTTGCATCTTCTTTTTTGGTTATATGTCTGTCTATATAATAATCATAATTCCAAAGTACACCTAATTTATTAGCTTCTTCTGGCCTTTTCATATAAAATTCGGTAGCCGAAATCTTAGGACTTGCCAACTCTTTCAATCCGATTATCGGTCCAAAATAATTTTTATAATCCTCTTCACCAATTGCTTCAGCATCAGTAAAGCGTATTTTGCCATTCAAAGAATTATCGTTGTCTTCTCCGACCATTCCAAACAAATAACAAGCTTCACAAATATTATTGATTTTATTACAAGGTACATGATTTCCTTGATTAATTAGAATATCTTTAATTTTATTCATAAATACTTCTTTTGTAATACACGAAGG
>JAAYMO010000253.1 GCA_012521375.1 Clostridiales bacterium | reverse complement strand
TGTTAAAGGAGTGGTACTTTATACAAAGTCTTTTACCAAGCTCTATACCTTTTCTAATGTTATCTATTATTTCTTGACTGATGTTCTTCTCCGAATAGATAAATATCTCGTTTACTTTTATAAGCTCAGTAAGATTTTGAAGGTATGCTTTGTCTAACTTTGGAAGTGTGGCTATGATTCTATCTATTAGATTTATTGCAGTATTACCAATATCTAGTGCTGAATAAGATTTCAGAAGTTCTTTAATGAAATGTAAAGATATGAGTTCCGATGGTGAAAATGTTATATTCTCTATTCCGAATTTGTTGGCCATAAAATATGTTTTTTTGTTCTTTTTTTCTTCTGTAACAAAGAAGTTTCCAGTAGACAAGAAATCTATGTCTCTTCCAATGGTTTTTTTGCTCACATTAATCCCTACCGCATCAAGTTTTTTCTTAAGTTCATCAATTGTATAACCTATCTTGCTTTCGGATAACAAAGATAGAATATATAGTTGTCTTTCAATTTGAGTGACATCGTGCATAGATTTATCCAGTCCCCCTAAATTTTATAATACCCTATCCTTTGGACATAGTATGGGTATTTATAAAAATTTTTTATATATTCTGTATATTACTATTTGACATATATTCGGAAAATCCTTCAATATATAGCAAAAGAGCACACCATGTGGTATGCTCTTACAAACTACTATGCTTTTACTGCCTTGTTGCCTTAGTACCATTCAGGCTCTTTAATTGTGTATTGCTGCCGAAGTTTTTGAATTCTATGCTCTTGCCGTCTGATGACATTTGCATTTCAAAGGATGCTATATCACCAAACAACGATGTTTCTGATGGTATCATCACGGTTCCTTTGAATACTCCGTCTACTATTTTACCTTCTATCTGGTAGGCAGTTTTCCCCTGTACCAGAGTTCCTGATATAGATGTTCCGTTTAGTTTCAGATCCATGGTGCCAATTTTGGTAGTCCATTTTGCATTCCATTGCTCTAAAGAAGTTGTTGCAGGCTGCTTTACGCTTTGTTTCATGGTTGCTCCCGGAGTCAGGTTGTTCAGGCTTATATCAGGTGCATTATTTTGCTGATTCATTGTGTTTCCCGGAGTCATAAGGTTTCCAGGATTCATGATATCACCTGGATTTAATCTGTTTCCGGGGTTCATCATGTCACCTGGATTCATAATTTCATTGCCTGGTCTCATTATATCTCCAGGTAGCAGATTATCTGCAGGATTCACTACTGATTCTATCCTCTCTTCTGTTATTAGTCTTATTTCCTTCTGGAATGGTCTGTTTGCAAATTCATTGATTTTTTGCACAGTATTTTCAACATGGAATTCAAATGGGTCAAAGTAAACCTTTTTCTTGTATCCTTCATGTTCTATTTCTATGCTATAGTGAAGAGCTTGAGGATCAGCGAATTCGAAGGAGGACGCTCCTGTAGCTTTACCGTCCATCACGACCTGTTTAGCTTGAACAGTGGCAGTCCAGTCATCTTCTGCAGCCAATGGATCAGTTACATGCGAGTATTTCCCTCCGTTTAATATGTTCATCATAGGAGTAATTAGCGGTATAGCTTCTATCTTCACATTTCCAAGATATGGCTTTACAGATATATTATTTAATTCTGGATTTCTTACATAATCTTCTCCCATTACCTCTACCAAACCCATATCTGCCTTATTGGTTATGCTTCCGATTATCTTAATGGGTTTTACTAATTTGTTTCCTTTATCGTCGGTATTTTCTTCTCTAGTATTGGTGTCTTGAGTACTGGCATCGCCTTTCCTAGGTCTTGTGCTTCGAATTTCTCTTATTGTGCTGGTTTGTTGCTCAGTATCTGTCTCAACTTCAGGTTCATATTCGTTTATGAATACTATTTCTAATGCATCCAGACTTGGTTCTCTTACCACATTATAATCGTAATCAGGATATTTTTCTCCTTCGAAGATTAAGTAACCTTCTACTGATCTGGTTTTTTCCTTTATAGGTACCATTAATGAGAAAACTCCGTTTACCGCATTTGCTGTGTATTTTGTCCTGGTCCAATCCCAATGTACCACCTCTAAATTGACAGGACCATTATATTGGCCTGATACTACACCTGTAATCACATCGTTGAAAGGATCCACACTGAAATCCATTTCTGTATAAGGAACAGTTGGATATATTTTTCGGCTTTGGCCTGTTACATTATACTTTTTATTATCTCTTTCATATAAATCTGCCGGTGTAATTTTGAGGATTATATAGTCTGACGGCAGTAAGTTGTATGAGCCGGTGTTTATACTGAAGTTTCCCTCATCATCAGTGGTACTTCTGAGTGTAATTTTATACTTATCTGTCCTCCAGTTGTATATTTCTATATCTATATCCCTTTTTGCATAAGGTGTTAAATCCTCGCCGATTACTACTTTGCCTTCTATCATATTGGTGCTGGCATCAGCCTTTATAAGGAAACTGGCTGCCACTTCCCTTACCAGGTCTCCCGCTCCGCCTGCTACCTGTTCTCCAACAATCCATTCCCCTTTGTATATTGGAAAATCTAAATAAAAGATAGAGTACCTATTACCAAATAGGAAGCCCACCATTTCCGCAAAGGCTCTAAGATCCAGTGAGCCCCTGCCGACAATTTCCCCTTGGCTGCTAGTACCACCCCCTCCCCTGACATCGAATTCAGCATCTCCTTTCAATCCCAGCCAGATTTGCAAAGCACCTATCTCCGTACCCCATATTATGACGCCTACCTGTGGTACACAAGCCAATACAGCATGAAGCTCTCCATTGGCGCTAAAGGTAGCATCAAATCCTGTGGGTCTGTATGTTACATAGGGGCCGACAAAGTAAGGGACAAGGCCGTAGGCAACTGCTTTATAGGCAAAGCCTGCTCTTGCATTGCCTGTAGCAATAGTTCTTACTTCCACATTGACTTGGCCGTTGGCACCAAGTACAAGAAATATTCCAACAAAGGCTCTATTTCCTTTTTCTTTACCCATTATTGATCCCAGGTCAATATCATATCCAAATATACAGGTTTCAACGGTTTTGTTAAATTTCAATTCACCTTCAAATACGACATCTGCTTTGGTTTTTGATTCAAAGTAAAAGTCTGCAATAGCTTGGGTGGTCAACCAGTTCAGGTCAAAGTCTGCGTGAAAGGTTGGATCTTCTATGATTATGGTTCCTTCTTTTATTTTTATTTCAACCTTCATTTCCGATTCTTCTTCAAAGCCTCTTAGATCTGAGTACTGTTCTTTCTCCCACCAGTCTCCCTCAAACTTTTTCTTCTTTTCTTCTTCCTTTTCTTTCTCTGTCTTTTTTTGTTCTTCCTTAGAAGGATATTGGAATATCATTTTGCCAGGAGTAAGGTGTAGGATATGTCTGTTTCCATCATATTCAACATTTGATATGAAGCCCTTATCACTTGCGGCTTGGTAGTTTCTAGTCATACCGCTCATTGGGTCCAATTCAACGCCCGGTCCGATATAGGCTATGTTTCCTGTAGTAAGTTTTATGTCTTGTTTTGGTATCTTATAGGATTCGAAAATATCAGTTAGAGCCGGTGTCTCTACTACGTATTGTTTATTCCCCTCTGGATCCGTTTCTCCAGCTTCAGTAATCTTATAGGCTAATCCTTCCACTTCATCAATATATATTTTGTTAAGTTTTGGTGCAAAGGTTGAGGCAGTGTCTTTTGGAAGAACCATGTATTTAGAACCAGGATTATACCTTAATCCTTTGAATTTTTTTGGATCTATGGCTTCTTGCTCTGTAACCTTAGCTCCATCTCCATAAGCCACTATATCATCCAGCCTTATCTGTTCCAGATTATAATTGATGGTTTCAGGTATTTTTTCTACTCCATCTTTTAATTTATATGTGACTCCCTGAGCCCTGGCGGCAGTTTCTACCTGGACAAGCTTCCCGATTTCCCTTTTTAGTCTGTCCCGATCCTTAATACCCAAATCAAGAAGGTCTGTATCAATTTGGGGTGTGCTGATATTTGGGGCTTTAATATCGTCTGGTGTCTTTAAAGTATCCTGTATAGTACGCCTGGTAGGTGCGATGGGTACACTAGCTTCCGCCACCGAAAAGGGTGATATTAAAATAGAAAAAACCATCACCAGAGATAATAACAGCGAAATGCTCTTATTAAGCTTATTCATTTCTTCACTTCCTCTTGAAAATAATTTTTGGGAAACTGTTCCAATTGCGCAATATTAACTCTATAATAAGAAAAAAGTCAAATAAAAGCTTTTAAATTATTGATTATTTTTTCGAAAAATTGTAAAAAATTTTTGTGTTTCCATGCATTAAAAAAAGAACGCATGTGCGTTCATATTATATATAGATATATTTATTTGTTTATCTGCTTTGTATCTGTAAATCTCTCATATACTCTCACCACAAGTAATACGGCTTGTTCTCTGGTGGTATTGTCTCTTGGCATAATCTTTGAAGCTGAGCCTTGCATAATATTGTTCTTTACTGCAAATTTCACTTCTTTGACAGCCCATTGACCTATCAGGTTTTCATCTGTAAAAGCAGGAACCCCGTCTATATTTGTATCCACATTGGTAACTGAGCCTGTTATTGCTCTATAGAGCATAACACATATATCCTGTCTGGTGATGAGATTGTTGGGAGAAAACGTATTTGCACTTGTTCCGGTTACAATTCCTGCACCGTATGCCTTGAGTATGTTTTCGTTAGAGGTATCTATAAATGGGTTCGGTGATACAGGAACAGCCGCTATACCTTTCAGTTTTTCATAAAGCTTTACTACCAGTTCACAGAATTCTTCACGTGTTATACTTTGGGTATAATTGTTCATTATCCTGTCTGTATACAAGCCATAGTCTACGGCCTTTTTTAATTCTTCCAATGCCCAGCTGCTTGCTCCTGTGAAATCCACCGTTGTAGCTGTAGTCTGACTTGGGGTAGTTATCTCAACCATATTTGATTCTGTCGAAGGTGTTTCTCCTGCAAATGCATATACTACATAGTAATATTTTGTATTGGGCTGAACTGCAATATCTGTAAAAGTAGTTACATTAGCACCTAGTGTTGCTATTACTTCCCAATCTCCTGTGGATGTCCTATATAGTAAAAATCCATCTTCGTTATCTGATTTATCCTGCCAAGTTAATAAAACTTCATTGGGTTTCTGTGCTTGAGCTGTAAGTCCTTCAGGAGCTGTTAAAGCTGTTGATGCAGCTTGTGTAGTCAAAACCTCTGCAATATTGGATTGCGCGGAAAAACTACTGTCTCTGTATGCAAATACTGCATAGTAATAGGTAGTGTTAGGCTTAAGGTTAATATCTGTATAGGTAGTAGTATTAGCGCTTACTACTGCAGCCTGCTCCCATTCTCCGGTAGAAGTCCTGTAAATTATAAAGCCTTGTTCATTATCTGATTTATCTATCCAGGTGAGTACAACTTCTGTAGGGCTTTTAGCCTCTGCTGCAAGTGCTTCAGGTGCAGCTGGAGCCGTTACTTGAGTCTGTGCTGCTTTTGGAGTTGTTATCTCAACAAAATTTGATTCCGTTGATATACTGGTTTCATTGTATGCAAACAATACGTAGTAATATGTGGTATTTGGCAAAAGATTTGCATCTACATATTCAGTTGTATTCGCATTCAATACTGCTGCTTCTTCCCATTCTCCTGTAGCCGTTCTATATAATAAAAACCCCAACTCATTATCTGATTTATCCTGCCATGCAAGGGCAATTTGATTCTCGCTTATTGCTTCTCCTACTAATCCTTCAGGAGCCTTTATCTCTGCAGAAATAGTTGCGTCTTGACTCTGAGTTCCTGGTGTAGTTTCAGTATCTGTAATTGTACCGGATTCAGTTCCACTACCAGGAATAGTAATTGCTCCAGGTTTGGTTAAGCTTCCTGGGTCTATACCTAATTCCAGAAACTTACCTATTCCTGATCCTGTACCTGTTTCCGTACCTGTTCCTGTGCTTGTATCTGTTTCTGTATCTGTACCTGTTCCAAGAACAGTCCCAAGGTCAGGTTTTATACTTATGTCAGGTAGCTTTGGTTTGACTTCCAGGCTCGGTCTTTTCACTTCTCCAATGATCTTTATATCCTTAATTGGCCCACCGGTTGTTGTTCCATCTGATGTTGGTGTAGTCACCTTAAGTTCATTAGAGTATGCTGAGTATTTGATTTCCATTTTTCCTGTTGCTGAGTTCTTTTCCTCTTTTCCGGCCTTTACCCTATAGTAGTAAGTGATTCCCGGTTCCACTGTTATATCTTCAAAGGAAACGCTATCCTTTGGTAGAACTTTTATTTCAGCATAGCTCCCGTTTTCTGTTTTTCTTTCCACTACATATAGTGTTTCTATTACTGCTGTATCTTTCCACTTGATAGAAACCAGATTTTTCTCTGCTTTTACCAGTTCCAAGCCTTCCGGAGGGCTGAAAGTTAGAGGCTGAAGTCTTGGGTCTAGTAGTATTGGCAGCGAATCCGGATTTGGAAGATTTATTTTGCCTGCAGGAAAAGTATCTGCATTCACAGGTAAACATAATGACATCATAATGCTAAAACATATCAGTATTATTACTTTTCTCATTATTTCACCCCTTTCTAAACAGAAGGGACTCCAGCCCCTTTCGGAGATGGAGCCCAGAATCAAATTATTTTAACGATTTTGTTGCTGTCTATCCAGTTGCTGGTTTTGCAAACCTTCTACTGGATTTAATTGTTGTTCTACAGGATTCATTTGTTGTTCTACCAGATTTAATCTTTCTTGTATCGGATTTAGTCTTTCTTGTGCCGGATTTAGTCTTTCTTGTGCCGGATTAATTACTGATTCTATCCTCTCTTGTGATCTCAGTCTGTATGCCTCCCTCAAAGGACCGATTATATCTGACATGCTTGGCTCATCCTCATAAAGTTCAGCGACATGGGTTTCATATGGGCAATATTCATGCACAACAGTCAGACCTTCGTATTCTACCTCAATTCTATATGCTATGCACCCAGGATCAAACTCAAACTTAGCTGTAGATGTAGGATATGTTTCTATTGCATATCCTGAAGGACTGCTGCCATCCCTTTTGAGCCTTAATCCCATCTCCTGTGTTGTTCGTGTTGTAGCTCTGTATACCTCCATACCACCAACATGACTACTCACACCGGGAATTGTTCTTTGTGGATGAAGTTGTCTATAGCGTTGTATAGCACTTAGAAGCTCTTCTGATATTATGGGTATTTCTGTTATTTTTACAGTGGCATCACACCATTTAGTATTTCCGCTGTCTGTTTCCGGTCTTACATAGTTAGCTCCTTGTTTTTCCAACCAGCTCATAGCGCCTTTGTTGATTATTCTACCAACTACTTTTTTACTTTTGATACTCACAGCACGTTCAAGTCCTTCAAAAAACTCTTCTTCAGAAATACCCAAAAATTTTTTGTTAACGTCTGCTGCATTCTGCCAAGCAGGATTGGTTCCAAACCTCTCCATAATAGAATCTACGTGTTCCTCTGGCCAATATTCATATTCTATCTTTGATATTATTTCTATTGCATCAAGGTTCCTGCCCTTCAACTCTCCTGTACCAAATGACCTACCTTCGAATGGAATATCTACCGTCACATGAAGTGTATTCCGATCGATGGGATAATCAAGTCTAAATATACCACCTTGTGCATTTACTACTTTGGTAACTATAGAATTATCCATATGCCATATTTTAATAGTAACGGGTCCTGTATAATCTCCCGATACCCAGCCTGTAATCACATCATTGAGGGTATCTACATTAAAGTCCATTTCGATAAAAGGCACCGTAGCCCTTATGCGTTTGCTTACTCCTGCTACCTTAAATTTTTTCCCATCTTCTAAAGTGATTACGGGGCTCTCATTCTCCGGAACTTCTACTTCAACCCAATCAGTGGCCAATAAATTACCGTAATTTACGGAGAATTTTCCATTATCATCAGTTCCAGTGACATGTTCGAGTTTTAATATTCCTTCCCTATCATATACTTTCACAATAACAGCACCATTGCTATATTTCTCAAAACCAGCAGATTCACCTATGTCCTTGCCCATATATCCTGTATTAACTTTCCCAGAGGTCGAAAACGCCACTTTCCCTTCCACTATATTTGAATATGCATCAGCTGTTACCTGGAAATATGGTAACACCTTCCTTACCCCATCTCCTCCGCTGCCTGAAACTTCCTGCCCTATCTTCCATTCTCCTTTGAAGATGGGCAATTCAATATAGAAGATGGAATATCTCCTTCCGATTAGATAACCAACCAGCTCGCCGAAGGCCCGCAAATCAATGGTGCCTTCTCCGCTGAAAGTTTCCTCAGTATCTGTGCCTCCACCTCCTTGGAAATGGAATTCTGCTGATGATTTAAAGCCTACCCATATTTGAAGTACTCCAAGTTCACATCCCCAGATTACTACTCCTACTTGCGGAACACATGCCAAAGTTGCATGAATCTCACCATCTACTGTGAAGCTCATATCAAAGGATGCAGGCCTAAACGTAGCATATGGTCCTATATAATAAGGCAAGCTGCCCCAACCGATAGATTTATATGCAAAACCTGCCTCTGCATCTCCTGTGGTCATTGTTCTAACCTCTACATTTATCTCGCCATTTACACCTAGAACCAAAAATATTCCTACAAAAGCTGCATTTCCCTTTTCTTTTCCTGCAACCTTTCCTAAATTTATATCGTAGCCATATACGCATTTTTCCAAAGTATGATTAAAGGCCAACTCTCCAAGCAATGTTATATCTGCTGTAGCCTTACAATCAAAAGCAAATTTAGCATCCAACTGAGAAGTAAGTGGATTAATTTCCATCTTTACATTGAGTTTTGGATTTTCTACAACTACACTGCTTCCCTCTTTTACTCTCACAGCCACTTTGAGATTGGTTTTATTATCTTCCCCTTTTACATCACTGTAATATTCTTTTTCCTCTTCATCTTTCTCTAACTTCTTTTTATCGAGATTTCTCCCTTTATCCTTAAATGGATATTCGAATACCATTACATTGCTTTTCAGCGTCAGAATATGTTTATTCCCATCTGCTGTAACTTTTACAATTGAATCTTCATACAGCACAGAGTCATTTGCCTTTGCAATATAGTTTTTGGGCATTCCGCTTTCCGGGCTCAGTTCAAAGTCCGGATCAATATAGGCGATGTTGCCTGTAGTAAGATGAACAGTCTGCTCCGGTATCTCGTAAGAACTGAATACTTCCAAAAGATCAGGGATCTCCACTGAATAAAGGTTATTGTTATGTTCATCCTTGCCTTCGTATCTCAATATTTTAAATGCATTTCCCAGCTCTTCATCGATGTAAATTTCTTTCTTTTCAGGTGCAAAGAATTCCAAATAACTATGAGGTACTGCTAAAATTTTTGCTCCTGGAGGAACTCTAATACCATTTATCCTTTCAAGAAGTTCTTCGTCATCCATGTCATCTATCGAAACATTTTCATCAATGTCGTAGGTAAAAAATCTATCAAGTGTCAATTCCCTCAGCTCATATACTACTCCTTCGGGAACCCTCTTTATACCTTCCTTTTCTTCGTAATTGACTCCCTGAACCCTGGCCGCTTTTTCCAAGGCTACTGCAGATATACTCGGAGTAGTTATTGATGGTATATTTGGTAATGTTGGTGTTGTAGATGGCTTTGTATTTAGCGGTGCTTTAAGTGGGTTTATATCTGGCGGTGTTGTAGGTGTCTTAGTATCTTTAGATGGCTCTACTTTTGGTAATTTTGGCTGTTCGCTTGCATATACTGCCGAGAGAGGGCTTAGTACAAGCGAGAACATCATTATTAAAGACAACAACAAAGCAGTAGTTTTTTTGGATTTATACACGACCTCACTTCCTTCATATTTTTTTTATCCTTCATGTATAGCCCCAATATCAATTTGACATTACTATCATATCAATAGCTGGCTATTCCAAAGGTTTATTCTATTATAAAGGAATTTATTTGCATTATCTTCCATCATATTGCAATCGTTTTAATATTATTGAACTTTCTGTAAATTTTTACTTTTTGATCATGTAATATCTGGTATAATATGAATAGATTAGTATAGGAAGTGAGTATATTATGGTTAGCCTGGATCGACTGACACATCTTACAGGTGCTGTTCCTATAGATAACGTTGAAAATGCAAAATTTGTTATAGAGGATTTTTGTACTAACGATATTGCTATAGTAACTACGAATAAATCCACAAACATCTGTCATGGGACTCATTTTCATGACAGCTATGAATTTGTTATTTGTCAGACCAGAATACCCCACTGTGTTATAGATAACAAGATATATGACAGACCCATGAATGCTTTGTTTGCTGTAAATCCCATGCAAGACCATGGTTTAGCCATGGATATAAAAAACTCTGGTATTTGCGGTGTGCATATTAAGAGAGAAACTGTAGAAAGCGTTGCCTACGAAATTTATGGCTCACCTAATATAGTATTTTCTAATGAGAATTTTAAAGTGAATAATGACATAAAACTTCTTGCTAATTTGTTCTTGGAAGAGCTGAAGCATAAACAAGCTGGTCACAAATTTATGATGGAAAACCTTGTACATATGATTATTGGTAACCTAATGCGGAATATAGAACACAGCCTTCCGTCTAAGCCTCATAATAAACCACGAGGATATAAAGAGAATATAAAAAAAGTAATAGATTATATGAATGAAAATTATACTACCGGTGTTTCATGTGCTGAATTATCTAAATTGATCAATATGGATAAGTATAGATTCATACGAATCTTTAAGAAACAGATGGATAAAACTCCTTATGAATACTTGCTGGATCTTAAAATAGAAAAGGCAAAGATTATGCTGAAAGCCAAAGATTATACCATCACAGAAATAAGCATGATATGCGGTTTTTCAAGTCATAGCCATTTCACTTACACATTTAGAAAAAGGACTGGATTGTCCCCATCTGAATATAGAATGGATATCTAATAGAACAGTTTTTTATGCATTATAAGAATATAATTTTACCGAAATTTCTGAATTATCATATTGCCTAGTATATAGATTTGCTATAATATTAAGTAAATTATATTAGGAAGTGAGTTTATGACGGTTGATATGGAAAAAGTCATAAGCCTGGCAGGTTCTATACCTTTCTCTAATATTGGCAAACCAAAAGTTGTCATTGAAAACTTTTGCAGTAAAGATATGGCTGTAATAACTACCAATCGTGCAACATGCATAAATCATGGAACACATGTCCATAACAGTTTTGAATTCTGTATATGTCATGCCAATATACCTTCAATAGTAGTAGACAATAGATTGCAGGATGGGTTTGCCGGAGCTATTATAGCATTCAATCCCATGCAGGAACACGGAGTGGCAAAGGATCTTAAAGGTTTTAGTCTTTGTGGTATACATGTGGACAAAAATATTGTAGCAAGTGTTGCAACTGAATTATATGATTCTCCTAGTATAGTTTTTTCAAATGATATTTCTACTGTAAACCATGATATAAACCTACTTGTTAATTTGTTTTTGGAAGAGCTTTGATACAAACAGGTTGGTCACGAATTTATATTAGAAAGTCTTGCACTCCTAATTGTTGTTAACTTCATGCGAAATATAAAACACAATCTACCTGCTAAGCCTCATAACAAACCACGAGGATATAAAGACAATATAAAAAAAGTAATAGATTATATGAATGAAAATTATACTAGTGCCCTTTCATGTGATGAATTGTCAAGCTTGATTAACATGGATAAGTATAGATTCATACGAGCCTTTAAGAAACAAATGGATAAAACTCCTTATGAATACTTGCTTGACCTTAAAATAGAAAAGGCAAAAAAGATGCTGAAAGCCAAAGATTATACCATTACAGAAATAAGCATGATGTGCGGTTTTTCCAGCCATAGCCATTTCACTACAGTATTTAAGAAAAAAACCGGTTTATCCCCAACAGAGTATAGAATGAGTCCCTAGAAGGCCTAGGGCTTTTTTTATGCAATTTTTTAGAATGTTTTACCAATATTTTGGAAGATATGCTGAAGCATTGATGCTACAATATCCTTAACTATATTCGCAAGATTTTGAATTTTAATTGGGAGGGAATTTAATGAAGAAAAAAACAATAAGCTTCATATTAGTATTATGCTTAATCATGTCTGCAGTTTTAAGTGTGCCTGTTTTTGCAACATCAGGTACGATAACTTTGGATAAGACTGAATATACCGTACTTGAAGAGGCAAAGGCTACATTTTCTGGAGTAACAGGTGAAGAATTATGTATATGCTTGGCTCCGGAAGGAACAAGATATGAAAACTCTGATTTTCAGCTTTACTACGATGACCTGCCTTTGGACAATGTATGGACATTTAGAGTTCCAAGCCAATATGGAAAATATGAGGTGAGACTTCTCGACTACTACACTAGTGAATTAATAGCATCTGCTTCCTTCTCTGTAGTCGGTTCAAAAGCCAAAGAGGGCGATATAACTGTTTCAAAAAATGAAGTGCTTCTACGCGAACCTATGTCAGTAACAGTAAACGGTCTCACAGAAGGTCAAATTGAAAATGGTGCATGGTTAGGTATTGTAAAATATGATGAGAAATTAGAGAATACCTATCATAATTCATATGTGTCTGATCTTGACATGAATAATACTTACAAATTTGAAGCTCCATCACGCTTCGGAAAATATGAGGTCAGGGTTTTCTCTTCTTACGGTCTTGATATAGAGGAATCATTCTTCGGCAAGGCAGAATTTACAGTGGTATCCAGTAAAGCAAAACCGGGAGATATAGTTCTGTCAAAAACTAACCCAGCTCCGGAAGAAGCCATGACAGTAACAGTAAATGGCCTGACCCCCGGCGAAATAGAAGCAGGTGCATGGTTGGGTATTGCGAAGTATGATGAGAAATTACAAAATACCTATCATAATTCATATATCACAGACTTAAAGATGGGTAATGTTTATGAATTCAAAGCTCCTTCAGAACCCGGAAGGTATGAAGTAAGGGTATTTTGCAAATATGGTTTAGATGAGTCTGAATATGAATATGCAATGTTCGGTAAAGCAGAATTTATTGTAGGCGGAGCACCAGTTCAAGAGATAGCTCCCGGTACCAATGGCTTATCCGCATGGGCTGCCCCTGATGTAAATGAAGCCGTAAAAAACGACTTGGTCACAGAAAAGGTTCTTTCGGATTTCCCAAAAGATATTACCCGTGAAGAGTTCTGCGAATTGGCAGTATTGCTATATGAAAAGATGACAGGAACTAAGGCTGCCCCCGTTGCATCAAATCCGTTCAACGACACAAACAATCCCGAAATTCTAAAAGCCTATAATCTCGGTATTGTTGGAGGTGTCGGGGAAGGCAAGTTTGCACCGAATAACAAGGTTACAAGACAGGAAATCGCTGTAATGCTGCTGCGCACTCTGAAAGCTGTAATGCCTGCAATAAACACATCTGCAGAATTTAAGACCAGGTTCCAGGATGAAAGCCAGATAGCAAGCTGGGCACTGGAAGCAGTAAGATTCATGAACAGCCATGATGTTATAAAAGGAACCGAAATAGGCGGTGTTTCTTATATACTTCCACTTGGGAATACAACCAGAGAACAAGCTATTTCTTTAGTGCTAAGAATCTTCAATAAATTTACTGGTATATAATAATGATATATAAAAATCTCCTCCGCATTTGGAGAGATTTAAGAAATATTTACTATGCCTCCAATTTACCTGGAGGCTTTTTTTTTGTGCAATTTTTTAATAGTTTTGTCAACTATTTGAAAGTATTCTTAAATCCTTAATATTATAATGTTTATAAACATGGAACTAATAATATCAATTTTATATGATTGGAGGCAAAATCTATGAAAAAAAGCTATCTAATTATTATTCTGACTCTGTCTTTAGTCATAACGGCATTTTTTAGTATACCTGTCTTTGCATCAGGAACAGTAACACTGGACAAGACAGAATACACAGTCAATGAGGAAGGTCAGGCTAAAATAGAGGGATTAACCAATAGTCAGATCGAAGACGGTGCATGGCTTGGGATTGCGCAAGAAGATACAAGATATGAAAATACTTATCATGAGATTTATGCATATGATCTGCCGCTAAATAATGTATGGAAGTTTAAAGCTCCCTCTAAGTATGGAAATTATGAAGTAAGGGTTTTTGATTATGACGACAATCTCATAGCAAAAGCTTCTTTTTCAGTAGTGGGAACAAAAGCCAAGGAAGGTGATATAACACTTTCTAAGAACGAGGTGCTGCTACGTGAGCCTATGTCAGTAACAGTAAACGGTCTCACAGAAGGCCAAATCGAAAATGGAGCATGGTTGGGTATAGCTAAATATGATGAAAAATTAGAGAATACCTATCATGATTCATATGTATATGATCTAGACATTAATAATACTTACAAATTTGAAGCTCCCTCAAAGTTCGGAAGGTATGAGGTTAGAGTCTTCTCTTCTTACGGACTTGATATACAGGAATCATTTTTCGGCAAAGCTGAGTTCATAGTAACATCCAGCAAAGCAAAACCCGGAGATATAGTACTTTCAAAAACTAACCCGGCTCCAGAAGAAGCTATGACAGTAACAGTAAATGGTCTGACCCCAGGTGAAATAGAAGAAGGCGCATGGTTGGGTATTGCGAAGTATGATGAGAAACTACAAAATACCTATCATAATTCATATATCGCAGACTTAAAGATGGGTAATGTTTATGAATTCAAAGCCCCTTCAGAACCTGGAAGGTATGAAGTAAGGGTATTTTGTAAATATGGTTTGGAGGAAGCTGAATATGAATATGGATTATTCGGCAGGGCTGAATTTACAGTAGGTGGAGCACCAGTTGAAGAGATTGCTGCAGGAACAGATGGCTTATCCGCATGGGCTGCTCCTGAAGTAAACGAAGCTGTTGAGCAAGGACTTGTTACAGAACAGGTTCTCTCTCAATTCCCCAAGAATATTACCCGTGAAGAATTCTGTGAGCTGGCTGTTCTTTTATACGAGAAACTAACAGGAAATAAGGCAGAAGCAGGAGTAGATAATTTCATAGATACTGATAATCCCGAAGTTTTGAAAGCATTCAAGCTTGGTATAGTTCAAGGAACAAATCCAGAAATGACATTGTTCTCACCAGATTTAGAAATCACAAGAGAACAGATATCTGCTATGCTATTCAGAACACTTCAAGCTGCTATGCCACAATTGGAGGCAACAGGAGAGTTCCAGGTAACTGTACTTGACGCAGATCAGATTTCACCATGGGCATTGTCCGCAGTCAAGTTCATGAATGCCAATGGCATTATAAATGGTACTCCAGCTGCCGGTGGCGCAGTTTACTTCTTGCCAAAGAGCAACACAACCAGAGAAATGGCTATATCACTTGTGCTTCGTGCATTCCAAACATTCAGCCAATTCTAGAACTTTGGAAAAGTCATGAATAAAAAATCTCCTCCACACTCGGAGGAGGTTTTTTATTCCATTTCTACTAACAATTCGCCTTCTTTATCATATATGCCTTCTTCATCTATCTGGACATAGCCATCGGTGGCATCAGCGATGAAATCCAAAAGTGTCTCCAGGAAATCCCATCCTTCTTCAGTTATATCTTCATCAATGTCCAGGGCATAAATCTGCACCATATTTTTTATTATTTCTATAGCCTTCTTCTGCTCTTTGCTGTAGGGAAGCTCTTTTAATACTTCCAAAAACTCTTCTTGTTCTTCTTCAAATATGGAGTCTGCTCCTTTTACATTTCTTTCAATCCTTATTGGTTCATGATTGGGATCATACTCCAGCATCAAGTATTTCCAATTCTTTTCGTCAAAGTCTTCGTCATATTTCCCGGGAAATGTAGAAAATTCATAACCAGCTTCCAATAATTCATCACATATGGCATATCTCGACGGATAATCCTCTGCTAAAGAGAAAACTCTAGCATAAAAACTCAAAACATCGCCTCCTTTATTTTGCTACCGCTCCTTCAGAATACTTATTATTAGGATTCCAGAGCATGTATTCATCTATACCATTTTCTTCAAGAGCTTTAATCTGCTCAAGAATCTGCTGATCTCCATATTTAATATATCCTTTTACCCACGGTGCTGTAAAGTCCTGTATCCACGGTCTTATTATGGCAGGAGTAGGCATGTTTTTATTCCTTCTAACTGAATCTTTAGCTGAATGATATATAGTCCCATAGGGATCTGCATCAGGTACAGGTATTCCATATGTGCGGTTAGCATAATGGCTGGGATACATCATAGGACATATATAGTCAACGATATTGCTTATTGCTTCCCAATACTGGCCTAATGACATATCATCTTCTACAGAGCCTACAAGACCATATACATCGGCAGATATATAAACCTTCTTTGGCGATAGCTGTTCCTTGGCATATTTTAAATAGTTTTGAATAGCGCCGGGCTTTGACTCTCCTGTTTCATTCCTGTAGTCCAGATGCTTGTCCAGTTTTCCTCCATCAGAAGCAGGGAATCTTACATAATCAAACTGAATCTCATTGAAGCCCATTTCTGCAGCTTCCTTGGCAACTTCAATATTATATTCCCATAGATTCCTATCGTGAGGAGAAGCCCATATCAACCCGTCTTTATTGGCATATGGCTTGCCAGTATCTTTGTATATAATTGCTTTGTCGGGATTATGCGATGTATAAGTAGGATCCTTAAAAGAAACTATCCTTGCTATTGTATATATATTGTTTTCCTTAAGCTTTTTCATCAAAGCTTGAATATCCTTAACTGTAGCATGTTCATTGGCTTTAGGGCTAAACTTTTCTGCAGCTTTTGTCGGAAAAAGCATATATCCTCTGTCATCTTTAACATCTATTACAAAAGCATTTATATCGGTTCGCTTCGACATTTCAATCAAAGAATCCAATCTTGAACCGGCTGCAGACCAAATAGTCACATATACACCTCTTACCTTAACCCTTGGGTTATTCTCGTATTCCACAATCTTCTCTTGTGGAGAATAGTCTAAATCTCTGTATTTTTCTCCTATCAAGTCTACCCATTTTTTAGACGCATAGTTTCCGTTTATCCAGCCAGAAACCTCATTGCCTGCGTCATCTATGTAGCTTACTTTTACCCAAGTTTCTTCTTCGTTCTCATCTTTCTTTTCTTCAAGCAAAACAACCTGGTCTCCTTTGGAAAGGGTGCCTAATGTTTTTGCATCTTTTGCAGTATCTTCTCTAACATTAACCTTTCTGCCAGTTATAAATAGAGTATTTTCCGGAAAAACAACTTCGGGTATAACTTCTTCTACAAACTCTGGTTCTTCAGGTTCTGAGGGCTCTTCAGGTGCTATCGCTTTTTCTTCTTCATTTCCGGGAGTTTCATCTCTAGGAGGGTTTAAAGAATTTGCACCTACAGAACATCCGGTGATAATTAACGACAATGACAAAATAAGGATTAGAATAATTAGTACATTTCTTGATTTCATAGGGCACCTCTCATCTTCTAGTATTTATCTCATTATATCACATTATTCGACTATTTATATAACCATTTAGTTTCAAATATATAGGAAATTAATTGGAAAATACATCATATAAATATATAAATGGCTGCTGGCCTCTGGCAACTAGCCTCAAGCTTAGATATAAGGATATCCGAAAAGTCTCTTTGAGAAACTTTATAACAAAACAACTTTTTATAACGGTGATATAAATTTTACAAGGAGGTATAATCATGACTTATTGTCCCCTGCGTCCCTATATGTTGTGTCCATTGTATTCCTTCAATAATATGGATATAGATGTAACTGATTTTGATGAATATAGAGATGAGGAAGAAGACAGGCAAGCTGGATTTGCTTTCGTAAGATTTTTGCATGCTTCGCCAAACACTCCCCCTGTCGACATCTATATTGACGATAGAAAAGCTGTATCAAATCTTGTCTATGCAAGTATTGCAGGTTACGCCGCATTACCTTCCACCTTTCAAAAAATCACAGTTTTTCCTCTAGGTGAAACAAGAGAACCATTGCTTACATTTACTATCAATCCATCAAAAAATAGTTATAGAACAATTGTAATAGCAGGTTTGTCTCCTAATATTCAGCATAGAACTTATAAAGACTCTGATGAATTTATACCTGGAAATGAAAGCCATTTTAGATTTGTCCATATGTCCCCTGCTACCCCATCTTTAGATGTAGTTACTGAAACCGGTCAGACATTATTCAGCAGTGTAACTTTTGGAAGAGTAGCTGATTACATCAGTTTAACACCTAATATATATAGATTGAGGCTCAGAATTGCAGGTACGCCCAAAGAGGTATTGGGATTGCCGGAAATAACCTTCAGAGGCAGTAGAGCCTACACCATATATGCTATAGGCCTTCTAGGCGGCACACCCCCCCTTGCGGCAGTTATGGTAGCAGACGGGAGAAGATAAATAACAGACAGTTTTTTCAACTGTCTGTTTTACTAATCTTATTAAAAAGGATATATGAGTATATTACAGGTATTATAGTAGGAACAAATAATATTACCATAAGTATCCAACCTAAACCAAACTTAAGAAGTGATAATACTGCTCCCAAAAAACCTCCGGCAGTCCAAAGTATTGCGGCCAGCCTATGGGTTTTAACCCATACTTCTTCACTAGCCAAAGTCCAAGGAGTCTTAATCCCTACAAAATAATTATGCTTCACCCTGCCCATCAAATTGCCCATGAGCATAAACAGAACGGATACACTAAACATCACCCATCTGCTTGTATCAACATTATAGCCTAATGCTGCTAATATAACCATTATATGCATACCAAAAAAGTAAATATGAAACAAATAGCGGAAAAAGACATAGGTACTGCTAAAAAGCTTATAATTGTGTTTTTTAGGATCCACCAATGGTAAAACCAAGAACAATCCATACATAATCAAGTTTGTTACCGGCATCATAAATGTACCTGTAAGTTTTCCAGAATACCCATCTACTTCTCCTTTGAAATTCCAATGTGTTGGAACCCTATCCGGCATCATAGGATAAAAGTATATGCTTATAGCAAAAGACACTAGTATTATCAATATAAGAGGCAGTTCTCTTTTAAGATTATATTCTATCTTCTTCACTTTTTGATCCTCCTCTCTTATCGGTAATATTAAAAAACCAATTGATCAATTCTTGAAATACTGTTGTGTTTAAAGAATAATAAATGTTTTGTCCTTTTCTTTCATCTATTACCAATTCTGCATGCTTAAGTATATTTAAATGATGGGATATACTGGGTTTTGTCATATCAAATTGCTCTGCAATTTCTCCTGCCGTCATATCCCTTTCCTTAAGCATTTGTATTATTTTTCTTCGAGTCGGATCGGATAAGGCTTTAAAAGGCATATTCAGCAAAGACATATTCAGGCCTCCTCCAATAAATTATATTAGATATTTAAACAATTATCTAAATCTCTAATATAATTATATATCTGAATCGCTGTGAATGCAACAAAAATATAAAACGAAATATAATCAAATGAATGTCATGATGTGTAAATCATTTTAATGCTAACTATAGACGGCTTTCAAATGATGTGCGTCTATGCTGTCCAATATTCTTTCCTTTAGTTCATCTCCGTTTTCTACCATGGCTACAGGCACTTTTATTGCTTTATTGAAATTCACTTTTATATCCTTTACCCGACCTCCCTTTGACAGGGCATCCAGCACTTCCTCATAAGACATGTCTGATTTTATGCCTTTTATACCATGGCCTTTCCTCCATTTTTGCCTTACGAATACAAAGAGCAGGCTTTTACCTTCTCCTATATCATGGACAGCACAAAAAGCAGCTTGGGACAGATTGATTTTTTGCCAACTCAATGGCCTTCTTATTACTACTTTTTTTTCATCTATTGATATGCTTACAATCATACCGTTATATGCGGGGACACACATAATAAACAAGAAAAACATGAAAGCCCAAGCTAGGAATCCTCGTTTCGTAAAAAAGAAAATCAGCAGTATAAGTCCAATAAAACACAATAATGATAAACCGGCCATCATCATCGACTTTCTATTTCCTTTGTATACCTTCATCATGACCCACCTTTCGCTATGATATATATATTATATATTTACTACGCTGATTTTAACATACTTATAGATGAAAATATCATTGAAAGAAGTTCTATATTTAGGAAAAATTTTTCTTTCCTAAACAAAAAACCTCCTGATTCGGAGGTTTTTCATTTGTTAGCACCGCAACATTTTTTATATTTTTTACCGCTGCCACAGGGGCAGGGATCATTTCTTCCTACAGTCTCTTCTTTTATTACAGTGCCGGACAGCCTTTGTTTTTTAGTTATTTCTTTTCTCTTTTCCTCACTAAGAATATTATCCCATTGAGGCAGTGTATAAAGCCATTTAGCTTTAGCTTCCAACATGTTGTAGTAAAGTTTTTCCACATCTATATCCAATTGGACATGGGAATCTTCTTCCAGCTCTTCTAAATTATTAGATTCTTTCAGGCTTGAGTTTATGCCGTCCAGGAAGCCTGTAAAGTGTAGTACATCTGTACCATAGCTTTCTGCCAATTCCTTTACTGTACCTTTTACCACTTCTTCCGGATTTGTTAGAAGTTTCTCATATATACCCTTCTCGATGTCAAAGTATTCTTTCCAGAATCTCTTTTGTGCTTTTGGATTGCCCCCTTTATAGGCAGTTTCTCTCCATGTTTCTAATAAGCTCATGTTACGACTCCCTTGCTTTGTAATTTTTTACCCTAATATTATATTACAAAGAAGAGCTGTTTTCAATCTTCTGATTTGTTTTAGACAAAGCACCTGCGGCTATCAAAAGCAAACTTACTGCTATACCTATAAATAATGGATCAAAAGCTTCAGGTAAAATAAACCTGCCTAATAATACCGATAATGGACTGATGACCATGGAAGCAATAGCATATTTGCTTTCCACCTTGCCTTTCATAAACAATGCTGCACAGAGAGGTCCGAATACGGTAGCGCCCCTTAGGCCCATAGACATAAAGCTCCATTTAAGAATGAGAGACTTGGCACTTCCAGTTGTAAACAATAAAGCCAAGCTCAAAGAAGCTACTATTATCAATCTTGATACCATGAGAAGCTTATCATCGTCAGCTTCCTTATCTATATAATTCTTATAAATATCCTTGGTGAATACAGTGCTTATTCCCAAAGCCAAGCCTGCCCCTGTACCTACTGCAGCTATAAGTAGGGTTGCCAGTACTATACCGCTGAGCCAAGGGTTCATATATTTAAGTACAAACTGAGGAAAAGCAGAGGCAGGATTAATATCAGGATAGTTTATTCTCATAAATAAGCCAATAAATATACCTGCAATACCTATTGGAGGAATTAAAAATGCGCTTATCAATGAACCGGTTCTCGACTCCTTCAAGGATTTTCCGGACAAAACTGCCTGTATATAGGTTTGACTGGACAAAACCCCTAGTATCAAAGAAAAGCCTGATGCCAAATCTATCCAAACTCCTCTTCCCAATAGGCTGAAATAAGGGTATCTGGGGAGAACAGAAACAAAATAATCAAATCCTCCAACATCGCTTATAGCGATAGCTCCTCCTAACATAACTGAAATATATATCAAAATAAGCTTTGCAATACCTACTAATCCTGTACCCCATACTCCTCCAAATATCACATATGCGGACATTAGTATAATAGATATGACTGCTGCAGTCATATGATTTATATTAAACATTGAAGTAAGCAGCGCTATTGTTGCCAGTATCTGAGCAATGATATTTATAAAAGTACCGAGGGATACAAATATGCTGGAAATAGGTTTCGATATGCCTCCAAATTCTTCTGATAGTATCTGTGGCACAGTTTCTTTATTGCTTCTGTTAAGGGGAGCCGCAAAGGCTAACCCAAGAATCAGGCAGCCTATTCCTGCTCCCAAAGTAAACCACCAGGCTGAAAATCCATACAAAAATGCAAGCTGCGCTGTACCTATGGTGGAAGAGCCTCCAACCAGTGTTCCCATTATAGTTCCTGCTACGATTCCCGAACCGGCTTTCTTACCTCCTACGGAAAAATCTGAGGAGGTTTTCACCTTCCTACCTGAGTAGATTCCTACCAAAGTAATCAAAAGCAGTGTAAGAATAATGCCTATTATATGCTTATATGTAAGTTCTAGCATTGCATAAACACCTCAATTATAAAGCCCTTAAGACTTTTCCCAGCCGCTTTATACCTTCCACTATCAGTTCCTCATTCATTGTACCATAATTCAATCTGAAATGGTTCTCATTCCCTCCATTAGGATAAAATGATGAGCCTGGTACGAAAGCTACCTTATATTCAAGAGATTTTTTCAAAACATCTGCTGCGTCTATTCCTTGAGGTAATTCTACCCAGGTGAACATGCCACCATTAGGATATGTATATTTTATATGGTATGGAAATTCTTCTTTCATGGTGCTGAGCATTACATCTCTTCTTTTTTTGTATATCTCTCTTACTTTTTTTACATGTTCATCAAAATCATATAATTCTAAAAATCTAACCAATTCCATCTGAGACAAGGTATTGGTCTGCAGATCGGCGCCCTGTTTTGCAAGTACATACTTTCTCAATATCTCAGAAGAAGCCGCAACCCATCCTATCCTAAGTCCAGGACAAAAAGTCTTGGAAAATGTGCCTAAATATATCACTATACCTTCTGTATCAAAACTTTTGACAGGCGGTATGTATTCATCTGTAAAACTCAATTCTCCATAGGGATTATCCTCCAATATGGGAACCATATATTTACTGGCCAGTTGAACCAGCTTCTTTCTCCTTTCTATGCCCATGGTCTTTCCTGTTGGATTTTGAAAGGTAGGCACCACATATATAAACTTTGCATTAGGGTTTTCCTTAAGAGCCTTCTCTAGATCCTCTATTTTCATTCCTTCATCATCCATTGGGATTTCAACAAAATTGGGCATATAGGCTCTAAAAGCATTTAGAGCTCCCACATAACTGGGGCTTTCACAAATAATTGTATCCCCCTGATTTATAAATAACTTGCCGCTAAAATCAAGACCTTGCTGGGATCCATTTGTTATCAAAATCTGATTTGCCTCTATTTGGATTCCGGATTTTTTCATTCTATCAGCAATGAACTCCCTTAAGGCAGGGTAACCTTCTGTAGTGCTGTACTGAAGTGCTGATCTTCCTTGTTCCTCTAATACCTTCATACTTACTTGCTTCATCTCTTCTATGGGAAAAGACTCAGGAGCAGGCCATCCTCCTGCAAATGATATGACTCCAGGCTGTTGTGTAAGTTTTAAAAGTTCCCTTATGGCAGAAGGCTTTATACTATCTACTCTATCAGCATATTTTATTTGCATTTCAAAAACACCTCCCATCATATTATCGCTGCAATCTCTAAGCCTTTTTCCAATGCCTTTGTATTTAACTCCATGACTTTTGGTTTTTCCTCATATTTATCCTTTATGGCATTTAGAACAGACTCTTGGCTTAATATGCCGCTCATCTTTATAATGGCTCCCAGGGCTATTACATTAGCCACAGTTATATTACCCAGTTCCCTTGCCAGATCAGTGAAAGGAAAACCGTATTGTTTTGCTTTTGAATCCTTGATTTGTGTTACTAAACTGCTATCATAAATCAAAATGGCATCTGAATCAATTTTATCTATATATCTATCATAAGCTACCTGAGCCAAAGACAATACTATGTCTTCTTTAATGACTTCAGGATAGAATATTTCTTTCCCACTTATTATGATATCTGATTTTGTAAAGGTTCCTCTAGTCTCAACCCCGTATGAAGAGGTTAAGGTAGCATATTTGTCCTCATAAATGATGGCAGCCTCAGCTACAAGGCTTCCGCAGGCTATAAGCCCCTGACCTCCAACGCCACTGAGGACTATCTGATATTTATCTTTCAATGGTAACGCCTCCTTTAGCAGCCTTAGCCGTGCATTTATCTATAATTGCCTGATATTTTGTACTGTAATCCGGTATATCTCTATCTGCAAATTTGCCTAATACGAATTTTTTCTCTAGCTCTTCCGGAGAAAGTTTTTCAGCTGCTGCTATGCTTACAGAATTATCCTTAATCCACCTCATTATATCAGGAGCTTTTTTCATTCCATTCAATCTTCCAAAGTGAGTAGGACATGTTGATATTACCTCTATGAAAGAAAAACCTTTTTTCTGAAGCCCTTCTTCTATAAATTTCTGCAGCTGAACCACATGATATACAGAGCCTCTCGCTACGTATGGCGCACCCGCTGCTTCTACAAGATTGCATAGATCAAAACTCGGTTCAATATGTCCGTATCTTGATGTAATAGTATATGATTCTTCAGGGGTTGTTCCCGAATATTGTCCTCCAGTCATACCATAGTTAAAGTTATTGACCAAAATTGCAGTTATATCCACATTTCTCCTTGCTGCATGTATAAGATGATTGCCTCCTATAGTTGCTCCATCCCCGTCACCCATAAGGACTATAACATTTAATTTTGGATTAGCTAGTTTTATGCCTGTAGCAAATGCCAAGGCTCTTCCATGAGTACCGTGAAAAGTATGGGTATTTATATAATCATCAGCTTTTCCCCAACAACCTATGCCGGTAACTACAACCGTATTTTTTCTATCGTATCCCAGATTTGCAAAGGATTTTAATATAGAACTCAGTACAATACCGTCTCCGCATCCTGCACACCAGAAAAACGGTAGTTTCTTCTCAATCAAATAGTCTTCCATCTTCATCTTTGGCATTTTTCTACCTCCCGAATCTTATCTATTATTTCATTTGGATGTATTGACAAACTATTGACTTTATTCACACCGACTATAGGAATGTTTTTCTTGTTTACTCTTTCCACTTCTCTTATAAGTTGTCCAAGATTTAATTCGGGTACAACAACTCCTTTAACCTGATTGCAGACTTCCAACACTTCATCATCTGCAAAAGGCCAAAGGGTAACTAGTTGTAAAATGCCTACCTTTTTACCTTCAGCTTTTAGAATTTCCACAGCCTCCAAGGCAGATCTGGTGGTGCAGCCAAATGTGATAATAGCGTAGTCTGCATCCTCCAAGTTATACTTTCTCACTATTGTTATATCTTTCTTATTCTTTTCAATCTTATCAGTATAATGCCGTATAAACTTATCTGCATTCTCAGGTTTTGAATTAGAGTAACCTGATTCATCATGAGTAGAACTAGTGAGCCTCACAATATATTCACTGCCGTAATAAGCCAGTGGTGCTATACCTGATTCCCCTATTTCAAAAGGTTTATAATCTTCAGGATCACAACTGGGCAATTCTCTTGTTACTATATCTTCAGGATCAATATCATTTATAACTACTCTTTCCTGCAGATGACCGATAATCTCATCAGCCAGGAAAACAACCGGTGTACGATATTTTTCTGAAAAATTAAATGCTTTTATCATCAAATAATAGCAATCCTCAACAGTGGAAGGAGATATAACTATTATCCCATGATCTCCATGGGTCCCCCACCGGCTCTGCATAAAGTCTCCTTGGGCTGGCTTCGTAGCAAGTCCTGTACTTGGGCCTGAACGCTGAACATTTATTATTACGCATGGTACTTCAGCCATAACTGCTACACCCAAATTTTCCTGCATAAGAGAAAAACCAGGTCCACTTGTAGCAGTAAAAGACTTCTTGCCTGCCGCAGAAGCACCTATAATTGCAGCCATGCTCCCCAATTCATCCTCCATTTGGACATATACTCCTCCTAATTGTGGAAGGCGTCTTGCAGATATTTCTGCAATTTCCGAGGAAGGGGTTATAGGGTAGCCGGCATAAAATCTAGCTCCTGCAGCAAAAGCTCCCTCTGCCATGGCTTCATTTCCCTGCATGAATCTCACTTTATTACTGCCTTTCATCTTTAATCACCTCTACTTTGATTGCAATATCAGGGCATCTCAATTCACATAATTTACACCCCGTACATTTTTCAATACGTTGTGGTATTGGTGTACCATCAATTTCTGTATCAAATAATTTTACCGGGCAGAATTCTATACAAATACCGCATCTTTTACAGCGGTTTCTGTTGATACTTATAACATTCATCCTTATTCCCTCACTCTCCTGGTATGATAATCTCTGCCAACTATAAATAATGTAGCAAATTATATACCAATTAAAAAATATAGCTCTCTCAACTGATTATCAGTCAAGAGAGCTGTTTTGATACAATTTTTATATCGGATGTGAACAAATTTATTAATTTTGTTTAATTTTAAAACAATATTTTTTGTATTACTAGCATTGCTCCTTTGCTTCTATTTCTTTAAGCCTCTTCCATAGAGTTGTTCTGCTCATGCCCAGCTTTTCTGCCAATAGTGTTTTATTTCCTTTAAATAATTTATTGGCTTCTTTGATTATTTGAAGCTCAATATCCTTAATATTACAAATATCCAAAGTGATAGTTTCACCTGAATTCCCTTGTCCTATATTTGGTCCTTCGGTTTTATACAAACCTCCATTCAGCAGCTGTTCTACCAAAGTCTCATTTATTATTGGGCTGTTTGACAAGATGCACATCTTTTCAGTAAAATTCTCTAATTGCCTTATATTTCCTGGCCAATCATACTCTTTTAAAAGTTCCATTGCAGGCTCGGTAACTTCCTTAATTTTTGTGCCATGTTTTGCATTCATTTCTTCAATAAAATTCATTACCAGTAAGGGTATATCTTCTTTTCTCTCTCTGAGGCTGGGAAGTCTTAAATCCAATATATTTAGCCTGAAGTATAAATCTTCTCTGAATTTTCCTTCCTTCACTTTTTCATACAGATCTACATTGGTTGCAGCTATTACTCTTATATCCACATTGAGAATATAATCTCCTCCGACCCTTAATACTTCTCTTTCCTGTAAAACCCTCAACAGCCTTCCCTGAAGACTTAAAGGAATTTCGCCCACTTCATCGAGGAAAATAGTCCCTCCATGAGCCAGTTCAAACATTCCTATTTTCCCTCCCTTTTTGGCTCCTGTAAATGCACCCTCTTCATATCCGAAAAGTTCACTTTCCAATAAATTTTCGGGTAAAGCAGCACAGTTTATTGCCACAAAAGGACCATCTTTTCTTGGGCTGATATTATGAATACTCTGAGCAAAAAGTTCTTTACCAGTCCCTGTTTCTCCTGCGATCAATATGGTAGTGGATGTTTTTCCTATCTTTTTTGCCTGATTGATAGTGTCTTTTATTATTTTACTTTCACCTATAATATCATCAAAACTATATTTAGCTACCAATCCTTTTTTATATAGCTCTGTTCTAACCTTTTGCTCAAGTTTTTGAAGCTGGGAAATCTCTTGGAATGTCATAACTAGGCCCCTCTGTTCATTCCCTACTATTATAGGCAATCGATTCAACACTATCTGCTTATTGTTAACTTTAACCAGCTTATTCAGCTGATGCTTTCCATCTCCATATATATTACAGAAATGTTTTCGATTAATATTATTTTTGATTGATCTGTTCAGTACCTGGTCTGCACTGAGATCGAATATTTTTTCAGCGGCAGGATTGAATATTGTTATTACATCATTCTTGTCAAGAGCAATTATTCCATCTCTAGAATGGTCTAATATTGTTTTAAATCTTTCCGCCTTTTCTTTTTCTCTAAGGCCAAGGCGGTAAATGTTCTTTGCAGCTATGATAGCTTCCTTTACCTGCTTTTCCCCTGTTTGAATAACGACTCCGTTCAAGTTTTTTACCTTTGCAGTTTCTAAGATACAATCTCCCATTCCGATTAAAGTCAAATTTCCCAAAGCAGTAGCATCTTCTATCTGCTTTTTCATTTCTTCTTTGGTTCTGTAAGGGAAAACTTGGAAGTCGATATCCAGAATAGTCTTTACCCTTTCAAGATCTTTTATATCTTCTGTCATATATGTAACAAGTCCTATCCTATCTCCATACTGCCTTGCTCTATAGATGGCATCAAGGAAATCTATAAATCTGATTTCAATAGAAACCACAGGAATATTGACTAACTTTTTTACTGCTTCAGCTGTGCCTCCCTGGCTTATAATTACATCAAATTTATTTTCATTTTCTTTTGCATAAATATGCCCATTCTTCATTATGCCGCCTTCATAGATATGCATATCAATATTCAATTCTTTGGACAGCTTCATTGCTAACTCAGTTAATTCATTAGATGTTGATATAAAAGTATTCGGTTCTGCATTGCATTTAGCCTCCCATGGATGTATCATTTATTCATATATATAAATAATTCTCCATTCAATTCAAATATCCTCTTATTTTTGTTCATCATTTAATCTGTGTTCATAAATTTAACACATAATTGGCAAAAAGTCTTCAGTTTTATATAAAACTGAAGACTAACTTACTATTATAAATATATCTTTTATGAATACATCTTTACTTTTTCTACATCATTTAATACTCTAAGAACTCCCTGGACTAATGCAATCATTTCAAATTCTCCTGGATAAACCATTACGGGTGCTATAAAACCAACCCTTTCCTTTATCCAAGCTGTAAATTCCTCATCGTAGATTACGCCTCCGGTTAGCAATATAGCATCTACCTTGCCCTTTAGCACTGTTGCTCCAGCACCTATTTCTTTGGATATTTGATATGCCATTGCTTCATAAATAAGCTTTGCATAATTATCTCCTGCTTTTATCCTTTTTTGAATTTCCCTGCCGTCATTTGTTCCTAAGTATGCTGTCAATCCGCCTTTGCCTACTATCTTTTTCCTTATTTCCTCTTTTGTATATTTTCCTGAAAAACACATATCCACTAAAGCTCCCACAGGAAGCCCTCCTGAACGTTCAGGAGAAAATGGCCCGTCCCCATCCAATGCATTATTTACATCGACTATCCGGCCTTTTTTGTGAATTCCTATTGATATGCCCCCTCCAATATGAGCTATGATAAAGTTAAAATCTTGATATTCCCCTCCAAGCTCAGCTGCAGCTTTTCTTCCCACAGCCTTTTGGTTCAACGGATGATCTTTAGATTTGCGAGATATTTCCGGCATACCGGATATCCTTGCCAAATCTTCTAATTCATCAACTACAACAGGATCAACCACATAAGACGGAATATTTAACAGGTTTGCAATATCCCATGCTATTAATCCTCCAAGATTCGATGCATGTTCCCCCATTACTCCTATTCTCAAATCTTCCACCATTCTTTCGTTGATAGCATAGGTGCCGCCCTCTACAGGCTTCATATTTCCTCCCCTGCCTACAACTATATCCAAACTATTTAGATCCAATCCCTGCTCCTTAAGGGTATTTATTACCATTTCTTTCCTGAAATCAAATTGGTCAACAATTTTGTTGAATTTACCTATTAGCTCAGAAGAATGGGGTATGACTTTTGTAAATATTTCATTCTCATTATCGTACACTGCAATTTTCGTAGAAGTTGATCCGGGGTTTACCACCAAAATTCTATATATCTGGCTCATATCATAACCCTCCTAATATATTATTTATTAGTTCTGCCTGAAATCAGAACAGCAAGCGCGATTGAGTTCAACTTTGCAGCCACTGAACTTGCTCTGGAAGTTAAAACAATAGGAGAGCTAGCCCCCATGATAACTCCTGCCTTTTCTACATTTGAAAAATATTCTATAGCTTTATTTAAAATATTCCCTGCTTCCAAACTAGGGGTAATCAATATATCTGCTTGTCCAGCCACAGGATGTTTTATTCCTTTGTGTTCAGCTGCTTCTGGTGAAACTGCATTGTCCAGTGCCAGAGGACCGGCCACTATACAGCCCTTTATCATTCCTTCTTCGTTCATCCTCATTAGTTCAGCTGCATGTACTGTAGAAAGTATTTTTTTATTTACTTTCTCCACAGGACATAGTATGGCTACCTTTGGATTATGGTTTTCAAGAACATGAGCAACCTTCACAGCATTATTAATAATATCAATCTTATCTTCCAAGGTAGGCAAAATGTTCATTGCAGAATCACTTATAATAAAAAATCTATCATACTTGTCGGTTTTTAGTACGCCTACGTGACTTAACAATCCATCAATTTTTAATCCTGTTTCTTTACTCAATATGGCCTTTAAGATTATGGATGTATCTACAAATCCTTTCATGATCAAAGATGCTTCACCGGTTTTAACCAGTTGTACAGCTTTATAGCATGCTGTTTTCTTATCTTTTTCATCTACTATTTTATATGAGGCTTTATTTATATTATTCTCATCCATTAACTTTTCTATCTTTTCTTTATCACCAATCAAGATTGCATTTGCAATTCCTTCTTCATGTGCATGATCAACAGCTGTCAAAACATCTTCGGCTTCAGCTGCTGCAACTGCTATAGTCTTTGGACCAATATTCCTGGCATATTCAATAATCTGTTCAAAAGATTTCAGCATAAACATCACCTTTAAAGTATCATTAGCTCACTATTTGATGGAGTCAGTATCTCGCAGCCTGTTTCCGTTACAAGTATGTTTTCTTCTATTCCTAGGCTTCCTACTCCATATTCATATATATATGGTTCTATGGCAAAAGTCATGCCTGGTTGAAGGATCGTAGTGGTATTGCTATCCAGCATGGGGAACTCATGAACTCCAACCCCAATGCTATGTCCACACCAATTTTTATATACATTTATGTCTGCAAACTTACTATTATCCATATAATCATCAACTACTTTAACAACTTCATTTATAGGCACACCGGGTTTTATAGCATCTATTCCTTTATAACAGGCTTCTCTTGCAACATTAAACATTTCAAGTTGATAATCTGTCGGCTTGCCTATAACAGCTTCTCTAATTATGTCAGAATAATAACCTTTATAAATTGGTCCACCATCTATCAATATTATCTCGCCCCTGCCTATAGGCCTGTCGGATGGAGGACAATTGGCCTGGGAATATCTCTCAACACCTGCCCTAATTCCAAGGCGTAATGTTTGCTGGGCACCTAGTTTAAAATACTCCTGAGCTATAATCCTATATAGCTCATCTTCAGTTATACCCTCATATACGCTGTCCAAACCTTTTTGTATTCCTAAAGTGTTAATTCGGCAGCACTCTCTTATCCTTTCAATCTCAAGGGGAGATTTTATTGATCTAACATTCCATATTATTTCTGATGCATCAACTATTTCAGCATTTCTCAGCTCATAAAACAAATCTTGTGATGCCTTATAGTTCAGATGCATTTTATGACCTTCACCAATTTCAAGGCCTATCCTTCCATTGATAAGGCTTTTGTCTACTAATAACGATGTTATGGCTTTTGCAAGGGATGGATATCCATCTTTGCCAAATGTTCTTATGTCTTCAATACATGATGTAACTCTAGCTGTTTCAGCTCCCCCTTTTGTAGTAGCTAAAGCCATGGAACCATCTTTGGTTATTATAACCACGCCGGGAGTGGAAACTTTGCTGTCCCATACTATACTGTCAAATCCTGAAAAATAAAAGGTATTCTCGTCACTTGTAAGTATAATAGCATCTATTGCTTTTAATTCCATCTGTTCCGTTATTTTCTTAAGTCTCATTTCATATTCTGATACCGGAAAACTTAGCATCAGTGACTGCCTCATTTTATCCCTCCTTTGTATATAAATGGCATGCAACTGTATGTCCGTCATTTAATACTAAATCTTTTGGTTCCTTCTTTTTACATATATCCATTACATCTTTACATCTAGTATGGAAACGGCAGCCCGATGGGGGATCTACCGGGCTAGGCACATCTCCCTCTAACATTTCCTGTTCCACCACTACTTCGGGATCAGGAATGGGTATTGCACTTAGTAAAGCTTTTGTATATGGATGTTTTGGATTGTCGAATAATTCGTTCTTATCCGCTATTTCAACAATTTTACCTAAATACATTACCGCAATTCTATCACATATATGTTTCACTACACTCAAATTATGAGAAATAAACAAATATGTAAGATTATATTTTTTTTGCAGTTCCTGCATTAGATTAAGAATCTGCGCTTGTATTGAAACGTCCAAAGCGGATACCGGCTCATCACAAACAACTAAGGAAGGATTTAATGCAAGGGCTCTGGCCACTCCCACCCTTTGCCTTTGACCGCCACTGAACTCATGGGGATAGCGATCGTAATATTCACTCATTAAACCTACATCATTCATCAAGTTAATAGTCCTTTCCTTAATTGTTTTCCTATCAGCGATTTTGTGGACTATCATAGGTTCGCTTATGGTACTGCCAACTGAGAAACGAGGATCCAAGGATGAATAAGGATCCTGAAAAATAATTTGAATCTCTTTGCAAAGTTGTTTTGCTTCTTCTCCGGTAACTTTAAATATATCCTTGCCCTTATAAAGAATACTGCCTTCTGTAGGCTTCAAAAGCCTTACTATCATTTTGCCGGTTGTAGATTTACCGCAACCGCTTTCACCTACAAGGCCCAGGGTTTCACCTTCTTTTATTACAAAGCTAATTCCATCTACAGCTTTAACATATTTTTTCTCACTTAAAAAACCTTTGTTTTTGATTTTTATGGGAAAATGCATTTTTAGATCTTTTACTTCCAAAATAACATTACTCAATCCTTTTCAACTCCTTTATACTTCCAACATCTTACCTTCCTATTGCCATTTACTGTTATCAATTGGGGCTCCTTATCTAAGCATATTTTTTCTGCTTCTTCGCATCTAGGAGCAAACCTGCAGCCCTTAGGATAATTTCTAGGACTTGGTACGTTACCTTTTATATTGTATAACTTCTCCTGTTGCTGATTTATTTTAGGTATAGAATTAAGCAGCCCAACTGTATATGGATGTAAAGGATTTTGAAATAAGGATTTTACATCTGCATATTCAACAGCCTTGCCCGCATACATGACCATTACATTTTCCGCAATTTGTGCAACCACTCCTAAATCATGGGTGATCAAAATTATTGATGTATCAATTTTTTCTTTAAGATCACACATCAACCTGAGGATTTGTGCTTGTATAGTAACATCAAGTGCTGTTGTCGGTTCATCAGCTATCAGTATCTTAGGATTGCAGGCCAAAGCCATGGCTATCATGACCCTTTGTCGCATACCTCCGCTGAGTTGGTGAGGGTAATTATCTATTCTTTTCTCAGGAAGGGGGATGCCTACAAGTTTCAACATTTCTATGGCTCTCTCCCTAGCTTGAGCTTTATTCATATTCTGATGAATTATCAACGACTCCATTATTTGCCTTCCTACAGTGAAAACCGGATTCAAAGAAGTCATAGGTTCTTGAAAGATCATAGATATTTCATTGCCTCTGATTTTTCTCATCTCTTTTTCACTAAACTTCAACAAGTCTTTGCCATTATATAGTATTTCTCCTTCTATAATTTTCCCAGGAGGATTTGGAATAAGTCTGAGTATAGATAAGGAAGTAACACTCTTGCCACAACCGGATTCACCTACTATGGCCAATGTTTCCCTCTTTTTCACCTCAAAATCCACACCATCTACTCCAGGAATAACTCCTTCATCTGTATAGAAATAAGTTTTAAGATTACTGACTTTCAATATACTTTCTTTCATATTCTCACCTACTAGCTATTCTTTAACTTAGGATCTAATGCATCTCTCAAGCCATCACCAACTAAACTAAAGCTTAAAACCACCAAAGTTATTGCTATTCCTGGTGCCAAGGCAGCTATAGGAGTATTTCTTATAACTTCCCTTGCCTGGCTCAACATTGCCCCCCATTCAGGATTTGGAGGCTGTACTCCAAGGCCAAGAAATGATAGGGAAGATGCAGTAAGAATCGCAGTGCCTAAACTCAATGTAACGTTTATAATTATTTGTCCCATAGTATTAGGTATAATGTGAAATACGATTATTCTAAGATCAGAAGAACCTATTACTTTGGATGCCTGTATAAATTCAGTATTTTTCAGAGATATGACAAGTCCCCTTACAAGCCTTGCCACATACGGTATAGAATAAAATGCTATAGCAGCCATTGTATTTGGTATACCGGGTCCGAGAACCGCCACAACTGCAATAGCTAAAAGCAGACCTGGAAAAGCTAGTATAAGATCAACAAACCTTGAAATAACTGCGTCTATCCAACCTCCATAGTAACCTGCTACTACTCCTAAAATTACTCCTATGAAGGATCCGATGCAAACACTGACGACGCTCATCATCAAAGATACTCTTGCTCCATAAACAAGCCTTGTTAAGGTATCCCTGCCTAAATTATCGGTTCCAAGCCAATGTTCAAGACTTGGATTTTGATACTTGTTAGGCAAATCTATAGCATTTGGATCATATTTACATAGTCTAGGCCCGATTAAAGCAGTCAATACAAAAATAAGTATTATTATCCCTCCGATAAGGGATGACTTTCTCTTTTTAAACCGTTTAAATACCTGTGAGTTCAATAGGCTCCCTCCCATCAATCATACTTAACCCTTGGGTCAACCACTGCATATAATAGATCTGTCAACAAGTTCATAATTACAAATGTCGCTGATATGACTAGAATGGTGCCTTGCACAACAGGATAATCCCTTTTTAGAACACCATCAACCATTAACCTTCCAATACCAGGTATTGCAAAAACGGTTTCAACCAACGCGGAACCAGCCAATAATCCACCGAATCTCAGACCAATTACCGTCACAATAGGTATCAACGCATTTTTAAAGGCATGGGAATATATAATGATTCTTTCCGGTACTCCTCTGGATCTTGAAGTTCTTATATAATCCTGATTTAACACTTCCAGCATGGCAGATCTGGTAGTTCTTGCCATAATTCCTACTGATTGAGCACCTAGAGTAATCACAGGTAGTACATAATGAGCCCAGGATTTCACCCCTACGCTTGGGAGCCACCCAAGATATAATGAAAAAATTAGCATAAGAATCAGAGACAAAAAGAAAGATGGGGTAGAAACTGAAAGCAAAGACAATACCATAATAAAGTTGTCCATGAATTTATTATGATAAACTGCAGCAATTATGCCGAAAATTATTCCGAACACTGTAGCTACAATAGTTCCTCCTACAGCTAACTTTAATGTGTAAGGATATTTGTCCAGTATCTCTTGCACAACAGGTTTTCTTGTATGGATAGAAGTACCTAAATCGCCTTTTAAAACCCCTTTCATAAAACTTATATATTGTTTATGAAGGGGTTGATCAAGACCTAATTTTGCTCTCATTGCCTCAATTGCTTCCTCGGTCGCATTGATGCCCAACATATTCTTTACTGGATCTCCAGGTATCATATGGAGCATTAAAAATACTACCAGTGATATTACAAATAGGACAGGAATTATTTGCAGTATTCTTCTTATTGTATATCCTAGCATGTAAAAAACCTCCTATATTATGAAAGCAGTTAAAAAACTGCTTTCATAATATTTTTTATTCAATCTTATTCCAGTATTGTTGCCTTTTCAAAGGTAATGGTGCTTATTGGGCTTACTGTAACATTCTGTAGTTTGCTTGAATGTGCAAGATTTGTAAGTTGGTCAAACAACCATATTCCAGCAGGATCTTCAAGATATAGGATTTCTTGTGCTCTCTTATAAAGTTCCTTTCTCTTGTCTGGATCTGTTTCCTTCATTGCAGCATCTATCAGTTCATCAACTTCTTTGTTTGAATAGAAACCATAGTTTCTGTCATTCTTGCCTGTTAATGTTGTTGTATAAAGTCCTCTTAATCCACCATCTGCGTCCATCATTGATGGGCCGGCACCCATTATGAAGATAGGCTCATCAAACTCTTCTGCTGTCAATCCACTGATGGTTTGTACGAAAGCACTCCATTCCATTACCTGAATCTCTGCCTCAACTCCTATTTCCGCAAACTGGGCAGCAAGGATTTCAGCTAATTCTACACCTTTTGCATATCTTTCAGTAGTAACAATTTTTGTCTTGAATCCATCAGGATATCCGGCTTCAGCCAAAAGCTGTTTTGCTTTCTCTTGATCCTGTTTTATTTCTCCAAGGTTAGCATAACCCCAAGTTACAGGTGCCAAAGGAGCTGTGCTTGGAACCGCTAAGCCATCGAATAATGAATCTATAATAACTTGTCTGTCTACTGCATAAACCAATGCCTGTCTTACTTTCGTATTGCTGATTATAGAGTCATTGCATCCAAATCTGAAAAGTCTCTGTCCAACTGAACGTGCTTTGTATACGCTCAAACCTTCAGTAGCTTCCAGTCTTGGTACATCATCTGCTGGTACACCTTGAATTGCATCAACTTCTCCTGTTTCAAGAGCGATTACTCTTGCTGCAGCTTCTGGTATAGGTCTGTATACTATATATTTTGTAGGAGCTTTTTCTCCATAGTAATCGTCGAAACTCTCCAATACCAGTTCTACATCTCTCTCCCATGATTTTATTTTATATGGGCCTGTACCATTAATAGATTCAGCAGAAGCTCCTAAGTCCATACCATATTTATCGATATATGCAGGATCCATTACAGCTAAGGACACATTGCACATAAGCGAAGTCATGGCACCATATGGTTCTGTTGTTGTGATGCTTACAGTATATTTGTCAACTACTTCTACCTTTTCAAACATCTTTACTATTTCATTTACAACTAGACCATTTGCAGGGTCCATAGCTCTTTCGTAAGTTCCTTTTACATGTTCTGCAGTCATTTCAGTTCCATCATGGAATTTAACACCTTGTTTCAACTGGAAAGTCCAAGTCTTATTATCTTCTGAAACTTCCCATGATTCAGCCAAGTCTCCTACAACATTTCCATTTTCGTCAAACTTTAATAATGTGTTGTACAACATCTTTACTACTTGTTCAGAAGTAGTGTCATTCTGAACATGAGGGTCCAGTGACTGAACATCAGTATTTGGAGCAAATACTATTGTATCTTTGTACTTTGGTCCCTCCTGAGCAGATGTTCCTCCTTCTCCAGCATCTGTAGTATTTTCAGCTGGTTTGCTACACGCTGCCAATGAAAAAATCATTGTAAAAATCAGCATAAAAGCTAAAAGTTTTTTCATCATAATTCCCCCTTCTTGTTTTTTCCATTCTTTGGAGTTTTTTTAATAAATCTTATGTTTGTTTATCACTCCTTTCATTGTCATTGAAAGATTTTTTAATTTATATAATTTATATGGATCCCCAATAACTGCTGTTATTCTCCAAACTTGCTACTCCGTAAGCCCAGCCACCGGGTCTTACCATATATGAGCGGCAAGTGTAGAAAATAACACCTTCACCAGGAGATCTTAGCTCCTCCAATACCTCGAAAGTTTCTGGATCTATTATCCTTGCAAGCAGTTCCCCTTTTTCTACCTTTGTAAACTGCCTGTCCAATCCAATGACTGGCTCCAGGTAACCTCCATTTTTGGGAGATACTCTCCAGTAATCTCCAACAAATAAATATTTATCGCAGTATTCGGGTTCTCCCTCGAGCATCCCTAAATATTTTAGGTTCCCCATTATGCCACGGATATTATCTTCAATCCAGCCTTTCTCTATATCTTCACCAAATCCTAGACCGCCTATTTCAGGTACTATGGCAGGAATACCATAGTGCAGTGCTGCCCTGCCCATAGAAGTTCTCTTACTATGGGTCCCCTTGTTAAGCTTCATTTCATGAATCACCGGGAATTGATAAGCCAAGGCCATACCCCTGCTTATCTCAGATATTTTAGGATCATCATAATCTGAACCATAACCTATATCTGCCATAGTGCATCCCCAGGTTCCAACATGATAATCTATCATATAATCTGATTTGCTCATAAATTCTTCTTCTATCACTCTGGTTATCTGATTGGTAAGCCATAGATATTCTCCTCCGAAGGATCTGTTGGCATCTGGCTCGTCAGAATTATCCATTACGCATCTGGTTCCGGTATTAAACGCAGAAACATTTGCTACAGGTATGGCAATAATGTTGCCTTTTAATTCATTAAGATCGATCCTTCTGATCAATTCCCTCAGTATTAGCATTGAAAACCATTCTTCGCCATGAAGCATTGATAGAAAGAGAAAAGTAGGTCCATCAAACTTTCCCGCTAATATATGAGCTTTAATATTTATTTCCACACCTAAGTCTTTTGTTACAGGTACCGTGACTATATCTCTGGTTCCCGGTTGTATTGTTTTTCCGCCGATATTTATGAGACCCACTTATTTTTCACTCCTTTTCTCAAAGTCCACAAGTGCTGCCAGATAGCCAAATGCAGACCAGAAGGTATCTCTTTCCAGTATTTGTTTTAAAATTTCATTGGATTTTTCCACTTCACCTTTAACATAATAGTAATTGGCAAGACCATACCCCTGGGTAGCTATTTCTAAATCCGGAAACTCTGCTCCTTCATAGTCTATAAGCTCTTCAGGCTTTATGAGCCCCTTGTACATCAGTACCCTTCTCTTATATGAAAGGTTTTCACCAGGATCTGTATCTTCATCAACTAAATCCAATAGCTTGTCTGCTTCTTCTTTCTTGCCTAATCTCATCAAAGTCATCCAATACCAGTCAACTATAGCTACTATCAAATCTTCAGTATAAGTCATTTCGAGACATCTCTTATATGCAGCTTCCGCTCTTTCAAAATCATGAATAAGGTAGTAAGCAAGGCCTAAATGATACCAAGTATCCCAGTTGGTAGGATCAAGCCTTGATGATAGCTCCAAATCTGCTGCAGCTTCATGAAACATTCTAATGGATATAAACCTATGTCCTCTATGCCTTAGCGTTAGCGCATGAAATGGATTAATGCTAAGGGCCATTGAATAAGCTTCTATAGCCTCTCTGAAAAGCATTTGTTTTGAGAGTGCTAAGCCTTTTTGCATCCATAATTCCACATTTTTAGGATCTTCCTTGATTTTCTTTGCTATCTCCAGTACCTCATCGGTAAAAGGCAAATCAGACCTATTAAGGTGAATCTGAGTCTCCTTCTCCGCTCTTTCCTTTGTAACGGATAAATGCACAAACTTTGCCATCAAATCACTCCTAAATTTTATTTCCAAACTTCTTTCATCACTCTTTTGAAGTTCCCTCCAAGGAATTTTTCTATATCTGATTCTTTATAGCCCCTTCTTTCCATAGCTTCCACTACATTTTTAATCTGTGCAGAACCTTTGAAGCCTATAGCATGTCTTACAGAAGGGTCGACTCCAACTTTTTCGTTATATTCTCCTACTACATCCGGGTAAAGAGTAGCTTGTTCTACTGTCCCTGATACATCATCACCGTCATCTATGGTGGTGTCTCCGCCATAGCCTATATGATCAACACCTACAAGCTTAACAACATAATCTACATGATCCAAATAATCATCTAAAGTAGGCTGCTGTCCTTTTTCTTTCTTCCAACATAATGGTCCCCAAGGTGAAAGTCCTATTACTCCTCCCTTTTCGGCCAATAGCAATATCTCTTCATCACTTCTGTTTCTTGGAGATTCAGTTATGCTTCTGGCACATGCATGGGAGAATATTACAGGCTGATTGCTTGCTTTTATTGCGTCCAAAGCCGTCATCTTACTGCAATGTGATAAATCAATGATTATACCAAGCTTATTCATTTCTTGAACCAGACTTGCTCCAAAATCAGTCAAGCCTCTATCTTTGCTTTCTGTGCATCCCGTACCAATATAGTTTGCTTTGTTATATGTGAGCTGAACCACTCTTACTCCAAGCTCATATAGAGCCCTCAGGTTATCCAGTGAGTTCCCAATAGGATGGGGATCTTGGTAAGTTAAAATTATCGATAACACATTGTCCTTGGCTCTATCTTCAATATCCTTTACGGTTCTTGCAACCTTTATCTTCTTATCAGGATCATCAGTAAGATTATAAATATTGCCAATAGCTTTTACATTTTCAGTAAATCCTTCATCAGATCTAGGTATAGTGAGGAAAAAAGCATCCAGACCTGAATCAATTATTCTCTGAGAACAGCCTTTAAAATCACCTTCAACAAAAACACATCCATCAATAACCAAACAATCGTTTATCATTAAATCAACTCCTTTTTGTGCAATGAAGCAAATTGTATGCCAAAATTAAATGTTTGTGCATTTATCTCTATTTACAATATTGAGATAACTAGGAATATGTTTTTTCCGTATTAAAATACTCTATTAATTATGTCAGCTTATCTGTCAAAATTATGAACATTAGTTGTGTTTGCAAACAATACAGGCTTTTATGATACCCGGCCTATCCGCCTGCAATGGGATGGATTATACTGATATCATCGTTATCTTTTATCACAGTTTTTTCATAACTTTCCCTAGGTATATACTCTCCGTTAATTCTTACTATTAAATTTGGAAAGCTGTATTTCAAATCTTCCAATAGGTTTTTAACAGTCATGCCTTCACGAAAATCCATATCCCTTTGGTTAACCCTTATCATTGACATCACTCCGAACTATGTTCCTCTATAAGCTTTATGACTTCTGGAAAATCCATTCCAAGCTTTTTCATCAATTCAACAGTAGGAATTCCATTTTTATTCCATCCTCTTCTTTTATATACAGCATCAACAAGTTTATCATACTGCTTATATTTATATTCTCTTAATGCCTCAATCTTTTCTGCCGTGCTCATTTTCTCCGGATTTACTCCCACAAGCTCCTTCAATTGCTTATCATATCTTTCCTGTCTGGACAGATACTCTTCCTCCGTTACAGGTCCCATAGATCTATATGGAGGGATATCATGTTCTCTGGTTCCAAACCCCATCTTCAAATTAAATACCCTTTGGAAATTATACACACGTTCAGATTGTAAAATCATCTCTTCTTTATCTATGTTCTTTCCTGTAACACTGTTAAAAAGTTGTACATAGTTTTCAACATGCTCCGGCACCTTGGCAGGCTCATCCGTCAAGTGGTTATCTGGCGGCTCGATGTCGTTCCAAGGCAGCTTGCATAATCCGTTTAAACCAAACCAGGTTCTGAAAATCGGGAAATAATGCAGGGCCTCAGCCTTATCCTCAAAGGTTGGTATTTGATTGTTTACCATATCCATGAATATTAGCCAGGCTTCATCATGCTGAGGTCCTTTGTTAGCCAGTGCATAACCACCTTGCTGTGCCAGCGACTCTTTTGACACATACTGGGAATATTCTAAACCCTTGACCTCCATGCCTATATCGTTTAAAAACTTGGGATCAGCTCCATACTTCTCAATCAAAAGATTCTTAATTCTTCTGACTCCCAAACCAGCAATTTTGCCAAAACCTGTCCCTTTGGCCATCTGGTGGAGAACTTCCATGGCAGCGTCCTTATTGCCAAAATTCAGCTCAATTCCTCCGGTTATCTCTTTGTTTAATATATTGTTTTCATAGCACTCCATCAAAAATGCCATGGTAGTGCCAAAAGATATTGTATCAATACCATAAGTGTCGCAGTAAAAATTGCACTCTATAATATAATCAGGATCAAATATTCCACAGTTGCTTCCCACACCTGCTACTGTCTCATACTCAGGTCCGTCAACAACAACTTTGTGTCCTTTATAGGGACCCGTCTTCAATTCGTAATCTTGTACTGCCTTGGCACATGACATGGAACATCCGTGCCAGCATCCATCAGGAGAACCCTGTACCACTTTTTTTGCCAAAACCTTGGAGTCTATCTTATATGCTTCTTCATGAGAACCATATTTGAAATTGTGTACAGGCAAAAGATCATAATCATCCATTATCTCTACCAGATGGGCAGTACCTATCTCCCTCATCCTGCACTGATCCTTGTCATGTTCCTTTATCTCCTTATGAAGCTTTAGCCCAAGCTTCCTTATGGTATCTATATCCGCAGGATTATTGCTGTCTCCTTTTACCCCATTGTACTTGACTGCAATTGCTTTGATTTTTTTATTTCTGAATACTGTTCCTATGCCGCCTCTGCCCGCTTGTTTAAGTCTCTGCACTTTCTTTCTTCTATCATAGAAACTAAAGTTCAATACTCCAAATAAAGTATGTTCAGCGGCTTCTCCTGCACTGATCACAGATATGTTTCTTTTTTCTTCCTCTGATTCTGCAAAAAATTCTGTCACTTCCTCTGCTAATATATGACTGTTTACAGGTCCTATAGGAACTTCATAAATTTCAACTATCCCTTTGTTTCCATCGATGTATATAATAATATCTTCTTTTGCCTTTCCTTGAATTTCCAAGGCATCCCAGCCTGAAAATTTCATCAATGGACCAAAATGTCCTCCCACATTGCTATCCATAACAGAACCGGTTGTAGGAGAAAGGCTTACCACCAGAGATTTGCCTGCACCTGGGTACTGAGTTATACCACCTACAGGTCCAGGAGAAATGATTATTTCATTTTCCGGATCATCCCATTTTGTGTCTTTGGTTACACTATTCCATAAGTACCAAAGCCCAAGGCCTTTTCCCCCAGTGAACTTATCCTTTATCTCTTCAGGTACATCCTTAGACTTTATAGTATTGTCTGAAATATTAATATACAATGTTTTATTTGTATAACCCCTTTGTATCTTCTGAGGAGTATATTCATATCTTTTGAGAAGTCTATGAGCCTCTTTTATTTTTGCTACACTGTCTTTTCTATCAGTTGTATCCATCTTTTAACCTACCTCCTAAGGTTGACAAATATTTAGTTTAGTCTATATGTTTTATTTCAATTGCTTTCGTAGGACACTGTTTTGCGCATTGGCCACATGCAATACATTTGAATGGCTCCAAAAAATCCTTATGTATTCTCATTGAGAGGGTTGGACAAAAACCTACACACATAAGACAGCCTACACATTTTTTCTTATCAATCATGACTACACCATTTTTAGCCCTGTATATTGCTAATTCAGGACATATAGAAATGCATTCTCCGCATTGATTACATACATTTATAATCTCGTTCCTCTCTCCTGGGTCGTCAAATATCTTAATAGAGGATTTTGTCCTATCGTCAGATTTAAAAAAGGCTTGGGCACAAGTGCTCTCGCAAGCATGACACTGTATGCATAATGTTTCATCTTTTTGAAGAAATTTCATATGTCTCACCTCATCATTTTCTATTTATAAATCAATTCTTTATTTTCAATTCTCCATGTTTATCCATTTTTATTATTAATTGTTATCCCTTTTCTTTAGGATTTTGCCAGCCCTGATTCCTGTGCATCCTTTATTATCGGCAGCTAATTTCCCATTAACAATTACATAATCTATTCCTTCCGGGTATACTCTAGGCTCAATGTAATTCTCATTTGTTTTTAAATTATCCATATCCAAAACAACCAAATCCGCATAATTGTTTTCTAATATTTTGCCTCTCCCTTTTATCCCCATAAAATCTGCAGGGAAGCCTGTAATTTTCCATATGGTCTCCTCTATAGTATCCATACCATATTGAAGTATATATTTTGGAAAAGCGCAGTAGGTATGGGGATGAGGCAGCAACTCGGGAATCTCAGCACCGTTTCCATATAATCCAACCAAGTCAAATGCATAGGTATCGGTACAAACGCTTGCCCTTTCATGCTTTAGAAGAGTTTTAAATTCTTCCTCTGATTTTCCATCCCTTCTTACCATGATGAAAGGATCTGCTAACAATAATTCCATAATAGCTTCTGTTGGCTCAATTTTTTTATCAAGGGCTATATCATAAATGCTTCCACCCACCAGGCTCTTTATTGCACTTTTTGTTATGAACATTTTGTTTGGCCAAAATGGATCAGATTTACTGCTTAGGGCATACCATTGTCCGTCTTTCAAAAATCTCACCAATTTGTTTCTATAATCTCTTGCTTTTAGATTAGTGATAAACTGATTCATAGAACCCGATTGCTTTATCCATGGAGTAAAATAAGATGCCAGATATGGATTTATGCATATACCGCCGCTGAC
>JAAYMO010000252.1 GCA_012521375.1 Clostridiales bacterium | reverse complement strand
ATGCTTGCGGCAATTTGGCTGACCATAACACTGGCTTGTGAAGCATCTTCCGCTTGTCTTTCTGCTCCTGAGGCTAGTTGATTTATGGTTGAAGCAACTTCCTCAGCTGCAGATGTGGTTTCTTCAGAAGAAGAGGACAGCTGCTGGCTTGAAAAAGCTACTTTTTGAGAAGCTTCAAGAACATTGCTGATAACTGTACGCAAGCTATTTATCATAATATTGAATGAATCTGCCAGATCTCGTATTTCGTCATTACTTCTTATACTTATAGCTTCTATTGATAGATTGCCTTCTGCTATATTTTTTGCTATATCTGCCATCTTAGCAATTGACTTACCGATATTGCGAGACATAATTATTGCAGTAGCACCACCAACGAATATGCCTAATATAATAATGCCGATTGTAATATTTATTGTTCTTTGATATAGTGAATTGCTTTTATTATAAGCCTCAAAAGCTGATTGGTCTTTTAATTCAACAAGAACATCAATCTCTTCCCCTATTGCATTTGATAGAAAATGATTATCTTTTGCCTTTGTTTGTGCGTATTCTATTTGGTTCCTTCCAACTGCTTCTATCAATGCATTATCATTAATTTCCAGTTGATCCCATAATCTTTCTACTTCAGTAATCCTTTGTATTCCTTCTTCATCAGTCCCGGTTTCCTTGAAGGCATCCAAATTTGATATGAATCTATCCATCATTGATTTTATGTTTTCTGAATATGTATTCCTTTCATGGGAATCGGTTGACATTATCATATTATATCGATCTTCTGACATAGACATCAAACTGACTTGGGCATCCTTTATATATTGAATACCTTTTAATTCTACCTCATATAAATCATTTAAATCATCTTTTAGCCTTGCAATATTATGAATGTTATATAGACCTAAAGCTAAAATCAGTACATTCAATAAAGTAAAAACATATAATAACTTTTTTGTTATTGTTGTTTTTCTCACCTGTTTTCTTTTTGGCTTGTTTTGTTTTGATAGTTTCTCTTTTATAGACTTCCCTTTTACGAATTTACTCTTTTTTGGTTTTTGTTTTGTTTCGTTTTTTTTGGCAACTTTTTTACTAAATAGCCTGCCCATATATTATTCCTCCTTTGTTGCATATATTTATGTATGAATAGTGTTTATATTGTACATATAATTGTTAATTTTTTTACATGCTCCTCTATTTCGACATTTTTCTTGTTTTTCCTTTTTTTATTACAATTATTCCTAAAAGATTGCTTCACAAGTTTTGCTGCTCTTGAATCCTAATAACATAAAAAACACGACAGCTAGTAAGCTAACGGCCATGTTTTCTAATTGATAAAAGATAAGCCTCTGGTATTCTATGAATATATCTACTATTACCAGAAGCATACAGGATCCATAACTGAAATCATTTATTGTAAAATTCTAGTGCCTCTTTTTGCAATTTTTCTTCCCAAATCATATGCATGAGAGCCAACTCGTCCTTGTAGTCGGTTTTTGAATCATCCTTATCATACTCAAGCTTTTCAAGTATCTCAATAGTAAAATTGCCTTCGCCAAACTGATTCCATTCCTTTTGGAGTTCTCTGCAAGGATGCATATTGGCTCCAAGCTTCATTTTGGCTCCATTCATCACGCCTTTCAAATCATGGGTTGCCTGAATGTAGCATTTATTATTTTCTTTACATCGAATTATGAATATACCCATATCAGGCTTCATCTGTTTATACCATTCTTTTAATTCTTTTTTCCTGTCCATCAATAGTCACCTTCTATTTAATCTTCTTTAGGGATAACCCAATACTCTGCCCCATTGCGGGTTCTTCCGAGAAACTTATAATCAATCAGTGACCTTCTCAACAAAAAATAATCATTAAAGGTATGCCACTGATTTATAATCTCATTGACCTCTTTTTCATTGTAGATTCTGTCCTTTTCAAACTTGCTAGCTAAATAGTATACCACAGCAATTTTATTTTTGCTGGCTGCCGGCCACTGCCTTATTTTACCTTTCTCATCCAGAAAGGCTGAAATATTAACTTCTTTCTTTATATCATTCATCAATTAATACCCCATCTCTTTTAATATTCTTGATAAAGTAAACAGCCTCTCACCTATAAGCTCATCATCATTGCTGAGGGCCTGACTGAAGAGCTTAATATCCTCATCAATCTTTTCATTGTCTGTACATACAGCCACTGTCATAGCATCTCCCTGGAGTCCAACTCTGTCTATTACAGGGTTTTCCGGATCATATAGCTTCTCATATCGATAGGCTTCTCTGAAATGAAGCTTTGCTCTGCAAACAAGTATTGCCAGGTCTAGTACTCTATGCAAAGGCAGCTCTTCAGACTGTCTTGACCATTTTTCCCCAGTATATCTCCATACCTTAGCCGAAATATCCACCTTGCCTCTATCGTTCCACTGAGCCAATCCCAATGACAATCCTTTTGCATCTGTGTTATAGGCATATCTACCATCTACATTTTCATAGTTTTCCGATACTATGACAGGTTTATGTTTCAATGTTGTGGGTATCTTCATATTCATTACCTCCAAATAAAAATACTGCAATTAGTAATTTAGTAAATTAGTAAGTTACTAATTGCAGTATATAACTGTTTATATCATATGTCAATAAAAAAGGTTGCTTCGCTTGTATAATTACACTTTATCATACTCCAAAAGCATACCGGCACCTATTTCCAGGCTTTCCATACCTCCGGCTTATAGCCTACAGTTGCCTGTCTTCCATTTCTTACAATAGGGGTTTTATACAAGTCAGGATTATTCAGTAGCAATTCTTGTCTGATAGATTTATTGGTTATCTTATGCAGATTGAGTTTTTCATAATTTTTAGCTTTGGTATCAAATAAATCATTTAATCCCACGGCCGTTGCTACGCTCTCTAACTCTCTCTTGCTCAATCCTTTCATATTCAAATCGACAAATTGGAACTTTATGTTCCGCTCTTTAAAATATCTCTGGGCTTTTTTTGTATCAAAACATTTATTTATCCCAAATATCTGT
>JAAYMO010000029.1 GCA_012521375.1 Clostridiales bacterium | reverse complement strand
AAGAATACCCTGGCTATCATCAGCTGGAGTGAAAAAGCTGTCCTTTTCATCATTGTCATTAGCCCAATTTTTATCTAGCTCTACAGTACGGCTAGTGTTTTTGTATTCACATCTATCGCAGACTTGGTTACATTTATTCGTGTCTTTATAGATGCAAGCGAATTTTCTATTACGATATCGTTCTTCTCTTTTTAGTGAGCTACTATTGAATCTATGAATATCTTCACTTTCTTTGGTCCTGCTAAGCCTAACTACATAACCAGCCTCTTCATCATAGAACCATCTTTGTTTATAGGGGTTGTCCTCAGTAGGTGGTTCGGAAGAGGCAAAGCATGTTTTCCTGTCTACCTCCACATAGTTTCCATTTTCATCTTGTGCATAGTATTTTCTGTAATTTACTCTTTGATAGTTTTTCATTAGATTGGCTCCTTTGGTTTTCAAATTTGAAATCCGCCAGAGCCCTGAAATCCTCAAAACAAAAAGACGGCAGGGGGGAACACCTATAAAAGTGTCCCGCACGGCCGTCTTAGCGTTCTGGCGGATTCCAGTTATTAAGTTGTTGTTAAATGGCTTTATGCCACAGACTCTATAAGTTCATGAGTGATGTTTAGAGTTCCATCTGGGTTTGCAGTAATTATTGTAAGGCAGTTTTTGAGACGAATTTCTATTACTTTTTGGTCATTACTGATATCACAGATACGTTTGTTGTTGATGTTTCTGACTTCCTGCATGGTGGCTTCCTCCTTTCTGTAAAAACAAGTTTTATACTAGAGCAATTAAATGAACACAAAGTTTACTTTTGTAAACAAAATATAGAATATCGTAAATTAGTGTGTTATAATTAAAAAGTAGTCTCTAAACATTTTGGATTGTATTTAGCTTAATAAAATGATAGCAAACGGCTTGTTCGGTACCGTATACAAGCTGATACAAAAGTTGATACAAACTGATACATGAAAAATTTAATAGAAAGGGAATGAAAAAATTGGAATTCAAAGAGTTCTTTAATCTAATGAAACCGATACTAAATGGTAGAGCCAATGCAAATTTAGTACGAGAGCTTGTCTCTATGATTACAAGTTTAGATTCAGATATAGATCCAAGTGAATCTCAGAAAGATAACACTTTGAGGGCTTATGCTAATGGCAGCAGGGAGCTTTCAGATGATTACGCACGCTCTATTATTGAATGTTTAGATTACAGAAACTTTGTTGAATCCATTAATAGTAGAGACGATGCTATAATTTCAAGATTGGCAGAGGATTTTTCAAGTATTGATGCTTCAATTACTCCAGAAAATGTGGGTGAAAAAGCAGCTGATATTTTTATTGATATTTTACATAGACAAGCTGGTGGAGGAAGGAAAAGTGTATCTAGTACCATCAGTAATAGAAGGTACAATTTAAAATATAAGTACGGTGAAAGACTTTTGATTGAGACACAGGGGAGCTGCCCTAATAAATGTGGTAAGCCTTTATACATAAGTAGAAATGAAAAGAGCATTCCAAGTTATGAGGTTACAGTAATAGATGGCAATGAGGCTATAGATGATTATGATAATTTAATTGCTCTGTGCCCAGATTGTCATAACTCATATTCACTAGCGCCAAATGAAGATGATATAGAAGAAATGATTGAAATAAAAAATATGCTTAAAGACAGAGAGTTTAGCGAGAAGGGTTTATTTGTCTTAAGCATAGAAAAGGGTATTGAAAATATACTAGAAAATTTAGGTGGTGTGGATTATAGTTCTTTGCCTAAACTGAATTATGATGCTGTCAAGGTTAAGGATAAAATATATAAAAATGACTTCTTACTAATTAGAAAAAACATAGAAAATGTTACAAGTTATTTTTTGTTCATAGATGAAAAATTAAAAGGAATGGAAAAAGAAAATAAAATTCATTATGAGGAATTATCAATACAGGTAAGACTTGCATATTTAGAAGCAAGAAAAACAATGAATGGACAAGAACAAATTTATGAAAGCCTAGTAGATTGGCTAGTTACTAAAACGAAGCAAAGAAGAGATTCATGTGAAATAATGATCTCTTACTTTGTTCAGAAATGTGAGGTATTCGATGCAATTACCAAATAAGTTATTTTCATATGAAGAGAGTATTTTATCAAAGTTTGTTCCAATATTAAAAGCGTTAGACGAACAAAATTATTCAGTCTTAGGACTATATTCTTTAACTAAAATGGAATTTGATAGTATAGATGACTTTTTACTAGCCTTAGACTGTCTTTATGGGCTTGGTAAAATAGATTATGACGATGAAGAAGAGGTGTTAGTACGTGTTACGAGAAATTCAATGCGATAAATTTATTTCTAAAGGCAAAATTAGACCAGCTATTAAATTTCACTCAGGCCTTAATACAGTCTTAGGTGGAGCAAATGCAAATAATTCTATCGGTAAGACCACTTTTTTGTTAATAGTAGATTTTGTGTTTGGTGGAAACACATATTTAAATAGTGATGCATTACATAAAGTAGGTTCACATACTATCAATTTCATGTTTGAATTTGATAACGAATACCATTATTTCAGCAGAAACACCACTAAATCTGATGAGATAAATATTTGTGATGAAAATTATAGAGTTAGGGATACAATCTCACTTGATGAGTTTAATAAATTCTTACAAGTATCTTATGATTTGGATTTATATAAATCTACTTTTAGAAACCTAGTAGGAAGGTACTTTAGAATATATGGCAAGGATAACTACGATGAAACAAAACCACTTCAAGGGTCTAAAAAAGAAAGTAATGCAGATGCAATACTTTCCATAGAGAAATTATTTGAGGTATATGAAATCATTGAAGAATATAAAGAAAATCTAAAGGCAATAACCGATGAGCTAAAAGCTTTAAACAGTACAAGAAAGTATGATTTTCTCCCCTATGGGAAAATCACCACAAAAACGCAATATAAAAATAATGAAAAAAACATAGCTCTTTTATATAAAGAGTTAGACGCACTTAATAAAGGCGAAACCGATAAATATTTTGAATTAGATCGTGAAGAAGCTGAAAAGGCAGGAATAATAGATGGAGAATTAAGCTCTCTCACCAGAAAAAGAAGTAGGCTTGTTTCACAATTAAATGTTGTAAAAGCAAATATGAAGGGTGGCCAATCAATAAATATGAAGAGGTTTGGAGAGCTTAGTAATTTCTTTCCAGATACTAACATTAAAAAGCTGGCTGAAATAGAGTCCTTTCATGTGAAAATTAGAGAAATTTTAAAGGAAGAATATCAAGAAGAAGCGGAAAGGCTTCAGATATTAATTGATTCTATAAACAGCAAAATAGAACATTTGAAAGTAGAATTAAACAAACATGGTGTCCCAGCAGGTATACCTAGAGGTTATCTGAAAAAGTATACTGAAATACAAAAGAATATAGAAAAATATGAGGCACAAAATAAAAACTTTGACTTATTAAAAGAACTTAGGGACTCGAAAAAATCGGCAGCTGAAAAGCTAGAGCAAGTCGAAGCGAAGCAACTCAGAACTGTTGAAAGTACCATCAATGAACAAATGGTGAGATTTAATGACTCAATATATGAAACAAAGAGAAAAGCTCCTGTTCTTGACTTAAATGGAGGTAAAACATATGAGTTTTATACACCAGATGATACAGGAACAGGGACTTCTTTCAAGAGCCTAATTATATTTGATTTAAGTGTATTAATGCATACAAAGTTACCTGCTTTAGCTCATGATTCTCTTCTGTTTAAAAATATAGGAGATGAACCAGTTGAAAAGATTATTAAATTATATACAACATTTGAGAAGCAGATTTTCATCGCATTTGATAAAGATACAGCATACTCAGATGAAGCTAAAGAAATTTTAAATAAATCTACAGTAATTCGATTAGATGAAAACGGAAATGAATTATTTGGCCGTTCGTGGAATATCAAGGATTAGGAGGATGGCAATGCATATTAGCTATGATAAGCTTTGGAAGTTGCTCATCGATAAGAAAATGAATAAACAGGACTTGAAAAAAGTTACAGGCTTAAGCTCTGCTACAATTGCAAAATTGGGAAAGGGCGGTAATGTAACAACAGATGTATTGATAAAGATATGTGAGGCCTTAGAATGTGGGCTTGAAGATATAATGGAGCTAGTAAAAGAGAAATCCAGATGATTAATTCATCATCTTGGAATAATTAGATTATACGATAAAAATTATTTGATCGGGGGAAATACATATGGATAAAAAAATAGTACAACTAATGGCAGACTCTAACTATAGCCTAGAGCAATTTACTAATGAAGAAATCAATAAAGTGGAGAAACAGATTACTCATAAAACTAATAAAAAAGGTGATGTTATTTACTATGTCCATTGTGGCATAAGAGATAAAGATGTAAGACTAACACCAGAGGAATTAGTAAGGCAATTGTACATTGTAAAGCTAATGGATACCTACATGTATCCAAAAGAAAGAATGGAATTAGAGTATTCTGTAAGTTTTGGAAGGGAAAAGAAAAGAGCGGATATAGTAATATTTGATAAAGATAATGTGTTGTCTCCTTATATTATTGTAGAGTTAAAAAAACCTAAGCTAAAGGATGGCAAGGAACAATTAAAATCTTATTGTAATGCGACTGGTGCTCCTATTGGAGTATGGACAAATGGTGAGCAGATTTCCTATTACAATAGAAAAGATCCTAATTATTTTGAAGATATACCCAATATACCAAATGCAACAGAAAAACTTTCTGATATTCTAACAGAAAGATGGACGATAGATGATTTAATCGAAAAAGATAAGCTTATAACTGAAAAAAAGTCATTAAAAGATCTTATTCTAGAAATGGAAGATGAAGTACTTGCTAATGCAGGAGTAGATGTATTTGAAGAAGTCTTTAAACTCATATTTACTAAGTTATATGATGAAATGGAAAGTGGTAGAGATAAATCAAGAACACTAATATTTAGAAATTATGGAGACACTGAATCAGAACTTAAGATGAAAATCCAGGGTCTATTTGATGAAGCTAAACATAAATGGGAAGGGGTTTTTTCCAACGACAGCAAAATAAACTTAACAGCGTCTCATCTTTCTGTTTGTGTTGCAAGCCTTCAAGGTGTTAAATTATTCAATTCAAATTT
>JAAYMO010000251.1 GCA_012521375.1 Clostridiales bacterium | reverse complement strand
TATGTGACCCCCTATCATTTTTGTCGTTATTAATGATAGGTTACATAATATGTTGGAGTTTTTCATTCGTAGATTTTTGGTAATTCAAAGCTAGCACAACAAGTTAATTTAATCTAACGATCCATTTCAATTGGCATATATATGCAATCAGTAATGCTGTGATATTGATGCCATGGGTATGAACCAGACTCATCATAAAATTTGTCATGTACAATTCCTGGAGCCATAATTACTTCTTGATATAAAGTACTTGTTTCTTCTGTAGTAAATTTTTGCATCTTTCCAAATCCTAAAATTTGCGCATGTACTTCGTCAAAGTCAGGGATATGATCTTTATGTTTTCCTGATGGAGCATTAGGCTCAGCATAGCAGAAATTAACAGACACATCCCCGCCTATTTTTACTTTTGGGGAGCGATAATATGGAATCCCCTTATGTCTCTCTAATCCGGATGTCTCATATAATGACGGCCATGTACTCTTGATTCTTTTGAAAAAATCTGGATCCTTGACATTTCTCTCATAGTCCTCAACTATAATTGCTCTATCTATATTTGTTATTGCAATATTTTTTACTATAGTTCCCTTTAAAGGCAAAACAGGAATATTCTTTACAAATATGCACTCTTGATTTTTAAATGATAGATTTATAACTATACTAAGTTTGTCTATATAATATTCCTTTTCATTTTCGATATATTTTACATCAAAAAAAGGAGACGCAAAATCCATAACTTGAATACTCATTTTTATACCTTCCTCTTTATATTGATCTCATAAGTTTATTAATGTAAAAACCTCATTAACATGGATTATTACAAGCAGCCTTCATATAACACACTTTAATTTTCGTTGATAAGTTTGTTAATATACTCAAATCCAATTAAAGCTGCATTTTGAGGTGGTGCCATTCGATATTCAAACACTAGATACTCCTTGTAATTTATCTCCTTTAACGCCTTTATAAGTGATTTAAAATCAAAATGGTCTCCATCCGGACACATTCTATCTACATCTGATATATCAACCTGCCCAATTATATCTTTATTTTTTATAACAGAAGTATAACCATCTTCATTTTCATTATATAAATGTATTGTATCTAATTGTAATTTAAAGTACGGAGATTCAAACTTACGAATATATTCTGCTGCTTCTTCGACTTTTACAAAGACATCTGAAAGATTATGGCTCATTTGTTCTAATAAAATAACAACCTCTCTTTCAGCAGCATAGGATAGAATTTCCTGCATACTCTTATACAACTGTTTATCGTATTCTTCTCTACTAGAACAATCAGTAGTCCAACCGCGAATTACGCCTATACCAACTTTTGCCTTATCAAGTATATAGGCTAAATCTATATATTCTTTCATTTTTTGAACCGCTTTTTTTCTATTATCTTCATCTCCTGATGCTATACACAAACCGTCTTTAGTATAAGTTAGACCAGTTGCTATTGAAGAAACTGTTAACCCATGCTCTCTTAATATATTTCTGATCTCTTCAGCATTTTGCTTTGCAGGTTCATATATTGTTAATTGTAAAGCTTCATAGCCTATTTTAGCTGCAATTGGTGCTATGTCTTCCAATTTCCCTTGCAATGGAGCCGTTAAACATTCAAATGTTCCATCGGCATGCACAACACTCTTTTTCACTTAATCACTCCTTTTAGATACTATATAATAGTTTGCATATATTTATTTTTACAACTATACTCCCATTATTTGTCGCATGATAGCAGGTTTTTCATATATTCAAAGCCTTTCCTTACTCCTCCTACCATATCTTCGCTGGGCTTGCATTCCAAGGTTACCCATCCCTTATAATCCATATCTTTTAGTGCCCTTGCAGCCTCCTGAAAATTAAAGTGTTTGTCATCAGGAAGCATTCTTCCGACATCTGATATATGGAATAAAGTCAAGTACTCCTTGGAATTTATTATTGCATTGTAAATGTCTTTATCTTCGGTAGCCATATGGTACGTATCAGCATTATAAAATAATCGTTTAGATTTAAATTTCTTAATAAATTCAAGAGTTCTTTCAGTCGTATTGTAAACATCACCATCAAAACGATTAATTTGCTCGAATACTATATAGCTGTCTATTTCTTCAGCATATTCTAAAATTTGACACATACTATCCGTAAGCCTGGCTTCAAATTCATATTCACTTTCATCTTTTTTCTTACGACCTCTGATAAATCCAAGCAATATTTGTGAATTCAAATACTTGGACATATCTAAATGTCTCTTTAATCTTTCTACCGTCTTTTTTCTGACTTCTTTATCATCACTGCTCATGCTAAGTCCTTCAAATAAATATGCTAGCCCTGTAGTTACGGCTGAAACTTCTAAATTGTATTGATCAAATCCATCTTTAAGTATTTTAAAGTCATAGTCCAGAGGATTTTGAATTTGAAGTTCTATTCCATCAAATCCAATTTCAGAAGCGACCCTGGCACATTCTTTATAACTTCCTCGTAACATAAAAGGCATATTTAGATTAAGAGGAGTATCTGCTGATATTACGCTAAATTTCATGCCCAATTCTCCTTTCATAATATCTTGTGCTGCAATAATAGCTAGAAGTTTACTCTTCTACCTTCTTCAGCTGATACATAAGCAGAGTACAATACTTTCATTGTCTCATAGGCTAAATCAAAGCCTGATTCTGGTTCCTTATCATACGCAATTGATTCTGCAAAGGATTGAAGTTCTCCCGTATAACCCCTGATGATTTCATCAGAAACAAAAACTTTATTCCAGCCTAGTTTAGATGGTAATAATTCAGCATAGTACACGTTCTCCAGTCCTTCTTCATCTGCAAGATATGTATCCAACAAATCATTCAGTGTTAGACGACATCTCATACTACTGTCATTTGTGAATATCTCTATTTCATTTTTAGATCCACCTAAAATAGAATCTGATGAAGTGGCAAGACATTTAGTACCATCACTAAAGGTAATCATTACACTAGCCAGATCTTCCACGTCTTCCGGATTAGATCTTATATACTTGTGTTCTTCAGCTGTTAAACATTCAGTTATAAATCCGCAATCAGCTACTATGCTTTTGATTGTAATATTTTCTCCACGAGCTTCTGCTTCTTTCTTCTTTAGCCACAACATTGCAGTAATTATGTGGGTAGCATTTCTCATCATAGTACCGCCGCCAAAATGTTTCCACTTTCCTGCTAATGGTGAACTTGAACCTATAATAAATTCGTCTCCACGCATAAATGTTATCTTGCTCTTCTTACTGGTTAATATCTCAGCAGCCTTTTGAATAGGTGTGGCAAATACAAAATTTTCAGCATAGAAAAATTTTTTTCCGCTTTCATCAATTACTTTTCTTAGCTCTTCCATTTCCTGTAGAACCTTCTCATACATAACAGATTTAGAAACTGTTTTCCCTACATTTTCTTGACCCGGCTCTCCAAAATATCCCGTTAATGGTTTTTCACAGATTACATGCTTCCCAGCTTTTAAAGCTTTAATTGCCATAGGTACATGAAGATTGGTCGGTGTCAAAATATCAATTACATTAATCTCTGGATCGTTTATTAGCTCATCAAAATCTGTACATGCGTTCTCAAAACCATATCGATCCCTGACAGATTCTGCCTTGCTAAGAGTTCTCCCACATACTGTCTTTAGGCGAATAGGTACTCCACATACCTTTTTAAATGCATTTCCATGTAAGAATGAAGCATAACCACATCCAACCATACCAATTACTAATTTTTCCATAGAAATATCCTCCTTTATTTTGTATTATGTAAATTATTGCTATTAACCATCAGTGATATATCACTGATTTGATTATATCATAGTCATTAGGTTTTGGAAATTATAATTTGAATATTCTTAATTTTATTTCTCATGCAGCAGAAGCTGTAAATGTTAACTTAAATTGTATAATCAGAGGTTGCAGACGTTTTGTCAAACCTTCTAAACAGTCAGCATCATATGGCCAAAGGTACTCTATAGTAAAATGTAAAATATAATAAAACAATATAGACGTTCCAATGGCTTAAAGAATTATTTTATTATGCAACTGTTAAAGACCCGAGAAAAAGCTAGTAAAATCATTGATTTTAAAATATGAAATTTACTTACTCATTTAACAAAATAATTTTATACTTGACTTTATGCTATAGAAAATGTACTGTTAAAATATATATCTTTAAATTATAATTGTTCATGAATCGAGGTCATTCAACATGTCTAAACGTAACGATAATAAATTAATTGCTCTAAATTATATAAAAGACCAGATAATTACATGTGCTTTGCCCCCAGGCTCTATAATTCGAATTGATGAAATTGCTGCTGAACTTAATATTAGTAAAACCCCTGTTAGGGAAGCTTTGTTAGAGCTCCAATATGAAAACTATATTACAGTTGCTCCCAGGAAAAAAACCTTTGTTTCACCTATATCTTTGGAAGATATAAAAAACATTTACGAAGCAAGACTTATTAATGAAGTTGCACTTTTTAAATTACTCGATATTAGTGATGTAGAGAATAGTAAAGACAAACTATTGGAATTAGTAGAAAGATGGAACAGCATGAACTTATCTGATAAAAGCAAGGATACTTATACAATGTTTTTAAGGGAAGATTTAGACTTTCATATTGCACTAATTAATTTATCTAAGAATCCTCACTTATCCCATTTTTGCCAGGAGTTACTCTATAAATCCCAACGATTCTGGTACTTAGCTTTATATAAAAATGATTTGCATTCCGTCCGTAAGGAACATTTAGCAATATTAGAGGCACTTCTTGAATATGATTTTAAAAAAGTTACTTATTTAGTAGAAGAACATATACTAATTTCCAGATCAATGTTAAATAAATTCTAAGCCTGCAATAGTCTATATAAATCAAAAAACAGACTAAGAATCAATATTCCTAGTCTGTATATTTTTATTTGTATGGTGGAGGCGAGGGGAGTCGAACCCCTGTCCGAAAGTCCTCAAACTGAAACTTCTCCGAGTGCAGTCAGCGTTTTAACATTCCCTCCGCTGCACGCCCACTGACAGGCTTACAGCTTCAGTAGCTTCATAATGCGACAGCTGCCTCAAAGCTTTGGCAGTGACGTACCCCGCTAGATGACGCCCAATCCTAAGCTGCGGGAAGCTTAGGTTGAACGAGCCGCCTTAATTAGGCAGCTAATGCAAAATTATCTTCTGCGTTTATATTTAAGTTTCCAGCTTTTAACGTGGTTGCCGGAGTCCACGACTCGCTATTTCAGTCCTCGATACCCCCGTCGAAACCAGTACGCCCCCATTTTAATAATTCTTGGCTCTGAATTGTCTTTCCATTTCCCTTTTGGCATCTCTTTCAGCTATGGCGTGGCGTTTGTCATGTAGCTGCTTACCTTTAGCTACTGCCAGCTCCATCTTTACAAGACTGCCTTTTAGGTAAATACTCAGAGGTACAAGAGTATATCCTTTCTGTTGTATATACCCTATCAATTTATTGATTTCATATCTGTTGAGCAATAACTTTCTTGTTCGCATCGGGTCTTTGTTGAAAATATTTCCTTTCTCATACGGGCTTATATGCATGTTATAGACGAAAACCTCACCTTTATGAATACCTGCATAGCTGTCTTTTAAATTGACCTTTCCAAGCCTTATGGATTTGACTTCTGTGCCAAAAAGTTCTATTCCTGCCTCATAGGTTTCTTCAATGAAATAGTCATGTCTTGCTTTTCTATTTTGCGCTATTATTTTCACATTGTCCTTGCCCATATCATTACCACCCGATTCAAACTGTAAATATATTATATAGACCAAAGCTATAATTGTCAACTTGCTTAGTTTAACACAGAAATGCTTTAATGGCAATGTAATAATTTAGTCAGCTAATACAAAATCTATACTTCGATTTGCCATGTCTACCGAAAGTACTCTTACTTTTACTGTATCACCAATTCTATATATGATGCGTTTTCTTTCTCCAATCATCACATGGTTTACTTCATCAAAGATGTAAAAATCATCTTCCATATGACTCACATGTACCAATCCTTCGATTGTATTGTCCAATTCTACAAACAATCCAAAAGATGTAACGCTTGATATTATGCCTTCATATTCTTCTCCTATTCTTTCTGCCATGTATTCAGCTTTCTTTAAATCTTCCACTTCTCTTTCTGCATCTTCCGCAGCTCTTTCTCTGATAGAAGATTGTTCTGCAATGCTTGGAATTAGTTCATTTAGTTCTGCAATTCTTTTTGAATTGAGCTTTCCATGAATATCCTCTTTTATAATTCTATGAATCATTAAATCCGGATACCTTCTAATAGGCGAAGTAAAATGACAGTAGTATTTAGATGCAAGGCCAAAATGCCCTAGACTTGCTCCATCATATCTTGCTTTTCGCAAAGATCTAAGAGTAAGAGTACTTATCAATCTTTCTTCTCTTTTTCCAGTAATTTTATCTAAAAGCTGTTGGAGAGCTTTTGGATGTATTTCGTCTGCACCTTTTATGCTATATCCAAAATTATGAACCAGTTGATTTAATGCCATTATTTTTTCCGGATCCGGATCTTCGTGAACTCTGTATACAAAGGGCAGTTCCTTCCAATACATATGTTCTGCAATTGTTTCGTTGCATACTATCATAAATTCTTCAATTATTTTTTCTGAAGTACCTCTTTCATAGGTCTTTATTTCTACTGGCTTACCTTTTTCGTCCAGTACTATTTTTGCTTCTTTAAAGTCAAAGTCTATACTGCCTCTTAGCCTTCTTTTTTTTCTAAGTATATTCATAAGCTTTTCCATATTTTTGAATACTTCTATCAGATCCTTATACCTTTCTTTTAATTGATCATCATCTTCTTCAAGGATTTTATTTACATTTTCATATGTCATCCTCTCTGTAGTACTGATAACGCTTTCATATATATCATATTTCACTACATTTCCTTTGTTGTCTATTTCCATATCACAGCTTAAAGTTAACCTATTAACTTTTGGATTTAGGCTGCATATGCCATTAGACAGTTTTTTAGGCAACATAGGTATCACCCTGTCTAACAGATATACACTAGTACCTCTTCTCAAAGCCTCTTTATCCAGATAACTGTTTTCAAATACATATTGGCTTACATCTGCAATATGTACTCCTAGCAGATAGTTCCCATTTGAAAGTAGCTCTAAAGATACAGCATCATCTAAGTCTTTTGCATCTTCACCATCTATTGTTACAATTATCCTATCTCTCAAATCTCTCCGATTTTTGATAATATCTTCATTGACTTCATCTGGAAGCTTATTTGCTTGAGCTTCGACTTCTTCAGGAAATACCTCAGGCAGGTTATGACCTCTGATAATAGATAAAATATCAGTACCTACATCATCTTTATGTCCAAGTATTTCTATCACTTTGCCTTCCGGATTCCTTCTTCCTTCTGGCCATCGTGTTATTTCGACTACAACTTTATAACCATTCTTGGCTCCTCCAAAATCCTCTTGAGGTACAAAAATGTCTTGGTATATTCTAGCATCATCAGGTACTACAAAACCATATTTTTTGCAGTTTTCAAAGGTTCCTACCACTATCTCATTAGCTCTCTTAAGTATTCTGATTATTTCTCCTTCGCTTTTTATGGCACCAATACTAGCCTTAGTAATTCTTGCTATTACTTTATCGTTATTCATAGCTCCATTAAGGTTTTCTACAGGTATATAAACATCCCCCAAGTCTGGATTGTCTGGAATCAAAAATCCGAAACCTTTCTTGCTCCCCTGAAGCCTTCCCACTATAAGATTCATCCTTTCAGGCAGCCCATATCTTTTCTTTCTTGTCTTTACGACCAAACCTTCAGTTTCCATATGTTCTAAGGTTTCTTCCAGTTCATCTAGTTTGTCATCAGCTATATTTAAAGCTTCAGCTAGTTCCTGAAAAAGCATTGGATTATATGCTTCTTCCTTCATGTATTCTAATACTCTACCAAATAGTTTCATTTTTGCCCTCCCAAAAATCTAAATTTTTAATAATAATATTCCCCTTAATTGTACTAATAAATCATTTTGTTTTTATAATTTAGTAGAATAAAAATAATTTAAAAATGCAATATACATTAAGTATACTGCATTTTCTCATCATCTATTTAACTTTGTTATATCATCTACACTAAGTCCAACTTGTATGATACCCTTTTTATCTTTTCTAGCTATTCCCACATATTTATAGAACTTACTATCTATATTCCTTATTGTAAATTTCTGAGTTATTTCCAGTGATGGATCCTTAAGTATCTTTCTAAATTCTCCAGCTTGAGTATTCACATCATCAGGGAACCTAAATCCAATGTTATCTGTTTGATTGCAGAAAATAACTCTGCCGTCATCATCAGTAACTCCAATTGTAGTTACTCCTGTTTTATAAGCAAATTCCTTTAAATAGTCATTGCTAAGATTTGACTCATTAATCAGATTTGCAAATTGATAACAATATTCTATAAGCTTTTTCCCTAATATTTCTTCAAATCTATCCATAAATAATCTTGATTCATTGGATACCACATTCAAATCATTGCAAATACTTATATTGTCATTCTCTAATTCACTTTGCTCATTAATATCTTGTTCTATAGAACTGACTGATTCGATTAAGTCACCAAAAAACTCGGATAAACTTTCATTTGCAGATGCTATTTGCTGAGTTGCGGCAGCTTGTTCATTAATCTTTTCATTAAAATCTTTAAAAATTGACATTATATGATTGATAAATTCATCCATTTCATTCATATAATCTTTTATGTACTTGGCAGAGTCATTGCTTTTAGAACTCATTTCTGATAGTTTCTCGATGCTATTCATTGCAGTGCTGGCTTTATTCTTTATTTCATTCATCTGTTCATTAATATTCTTGGCGGAGTTGGAGCTTTCCTCTGCAAGTCTTCTGACCTCGTTGGCAACTACAGCAAAACCTCTTCCGTTTTCTCCTGCTCTAGCTGCCTCTATAGAAGCATTTAATGACAATAGATTTATATTCTCAGATAAATCCTCAACGAAATGAGCTAGTTCCTGTGCCTTGTCAGTGACTTTAACTAATTCTTCAACCTCTGAAATAAGATTTACCATGGTGCTGCCCATTTGTTCCAAAATAGTTAAAGCATCTTCTGTATTAGCCTTTCCTTGTTGAACAGATATTTCCATGTTCTTCATTTCCTCCAACGTGCTTTCAGAGGCTGAAGCCATATCCGATTCACTGGCTGATATTTGTTGAGAAGCGCCTGCTGCTTCCAAGAGCTTTTCGTGAACATTTTTTGCTTTATCGTTTAACTCAGCTATTTTTCTTCTTATAGAATCCATCCTCTCTCCTGATTTGCTACAAGCGGCAGATATTCTTCGAATATTATTTTCTATATAAAGCAAAGCTCTCAATATATTTTTAATCCAATCAAGTAACATAGAAGTTAAATTATGATATATAGACTGAATCTTGCCTTGAGCTTTAATTTTGTATGCATAATTGCCCTTTAGAATTTCTTCCAAAGAATTTATATATTCTTTACAATTACTGGTTCTAGTCTTTAAGATATAAATTATCAGTAAAATTATTATGATAGTTTCTACAGTGATTATAATGTTGTATAAATTCAAAATAACACCTCCGAATCAAAAAAATAAAGGTTTTTGATAAAGTTCTACATAATTTTGCTAATTCCTCTATATATAATATACAAAAATATTTATTGATGTCCTTATGGATTTATGACTATTTTTCATGGTATATATGAAATATGAAAACTCCATAACGTTTATAATATTTTAATACAAAAATAGATGTAGATAACTAAATTTAATATGGTTAGTATAGGTATTCCCACTTTAAACGTAGGCTTCTGTGTTTTATGATGAAACTTTTTCATTCCAAAATATATTCCTAAAGCTCCTCCAAAAATTGCTATAAAGAAAAGTTTAGTTTCCTTGATACGCCATTTGAATTTTTGTGATTTCCTTTTATCGATTCCCATAATTATAAAACCTATTGAATTGATAAGAAAAAAATACATGACTATAGCTTTTATAAACATTTTATGGCCTCCAAATACTTAAAAGATTATAATCAGATAAAATTTTAAAAGTTGAATGAAACTTTCCTATAGAATATAAAAGAAGATGCGAAACGCATCTTCTTTTATATTCTATAGAAATAATGGTGCAAATACCAAAGCAACTATTGACATAAGCTTTATCAGTATATTCATCGATGGTCCAGAAGTGTCCTTAAACGGATCACCTACAGTATCACCTACAACTGCAGCTTTATGTGCTTCGCTTCCTTTGCCACCATGTTGGCCTGACTCAATATACTTCTTGGCATTATCCCATGCACCACCGGCATTGGACATCATTATAGCCATCAAAACACCTGTTAACAAGGAACCTGCCAGAAGTCCTCCCAAAGCGCCTTTACCAAGGATAACACCTGTTGCTATTGGAGCAACAACTGCTAATAGTCCAGGAACCAACATTTCTTTTATTGCTGCTGCGGTTGAAATATCAACACATCTTGCATAATCAGGTTTGCCTGTTCCTTCCATGATGCCCGGTATGGTTCTGAACTGTCTTCTTACTTCTTCTATCATATAAAATGCAGCTTTACCCACAGCTTCCATAGTCAATGCACTGAATAGGAATGGAAGCATACCGCCTATGAATAAGCCTACTATTACATATGGATCTAATAAGTCTATCCTATCCAGCTGAACAACCTGTGAATAGGATACGAAAAGTGCAAGAGCTGTCAAAGCAGCAGAACCTATTGCAAAGCCTTTGCCTATTGCAGCTGTTGTATTACCAACAGAGTCAAGTTTGTCTGTAATCTCTCTTACTGAATCAGGAAGACCAGCCATTTCTGCTATGCCGCCTGCGTTATCAGATATAGGACCATAAGCATCAACTGCAACTGTCATACCTGTAGTAGAAAGCATTCCTACTGCTGCAAGAGCTATACCATATAAACCTCCGAACATATAAGCAACAACTACTGCTGCAGATATAAATATTATTGGCGCAACTGTTGACAACATTCCTACAGATAAACCACTTATTATTGTTGTAGCTGGACCTGTTTCTGACTGCTGTGCTATTCTTTTTACATATTTATAATCTCCCGAAGTGTAAACCTCTGTTATGAACCCTATTATTGATCCTGCAACAACACCAGCTGTTACTGCTGCAAAAGATCCCAGACTTCCAAACAAGTATCTGCTTAGGAAGAATGAAGCTATGATTACCATAATGGAACTTGCATAAGTACCTTTCATCAATGCGCTCTGAGGATTTGCCTTCTCATCTGTTCTCACAAACATTGTTCCAATTATTGAAACAATTACACCAATGGCTGCGAGAACCAATGGAAATACTACGCCTTCCTGAGTAGCACTTATAGCAGCTCCCAATGTTATAGCCGAGATGATTGAGCCTACATAAGATTCAAACAAATCAGCACCCATACCTGCTACGTCACCAACATTGTCACCGACATTATCTGCTATAACAGCAGGATTTCTTGGATCGTCCTCAGGTATTCCTGCTTCTACTTTACCAACCAAGTCCGCTCCAACATCGGCAGCTTTTGTATATATACCGCCTCCAACACGAGCAAATAACGCTATAGAACTTGCACCAAGTCCAAAACCTGTTACTATGTTTGCATCTTTAAACAGCATATATAATGCACCAACACCTAATATGCCCAGGCCAACAACACACATGCCCATTACAGCACCGCCTCTAAAAGCGATTCCTAATGCTTCGTTCTGACCATGCTGGGCAGCATTAGCTGTTCTTGCATTAGCTTTTGTAGCTACTTGCATTCCGAAATAACCAGCGAGTATTGAGAATATTGCTCCAACTACAAAACATAGAGCTGTAAGCCAGCTTTTCAATAATAAACCAATTACTATTACCATCACTACAATAAAGACTCCGAGAACTCTATATTCTCTGTAAAGGAATGCCATAGCCCCCTCATGGATATAACCCATAATCTCTTTCATCTTGTCATTTCCTGGATCCTTCTTCATTATTCCCGAAGCTAAGATACCAGCAAAGGCTAACGCTAATACTCCTGCAATGGGAGCCAATAATATTAAATCCATTTTTCAATAAACCTCCTCTTATCTGTCTGCTATGAATTCTTCTTCTGCTTAAAAAAAAACTTTATACATAAATTGGCCTGACTATGAGCCAGGCAAATTATAAGTATATACTGTTTACTTAACTATTTTACAGCAACTAACATAACTGAAAAAACCATAAATAATATGGCAGAAACAGTAGTTACTTTAGCAAATAAAGCTTCATAGCCTTTGCTCCTTTGTTTCCCAAATAGTTGCTCTGCACCACCAGCTATTGAACCTGATAATCCGGCACTCTTACCTGGTTGAAGCAATACACTGATTATTAGTGTAATACAAACAATAAACTGGACGATCACTAAGAATGTTCTCATTGCTGCACCTCCCATCATAAGGGTTTAACATAGTAATTTTAGCATAAAGGCTTATAAATTACAATAACAGGGGGAATAATCTACCCCCTATTATTAATTTTTCTTGGACAAATTATACATATTAGATAAATAAAATTTCAATTTGAATTTTTTATTTATTAGGGAAGTCTTTTTCAATTCATAGCGAAAAGATAACACTAAGAAAATCTATTCTTTCCTTTGAATTGAAAAAAATGAATCCATACCTGCATATTTTGCTATAGAGCCAAGCCTTTCTTCAATCCTTATAAGTTGATTATATTTTGCAACCCTATCTGTCCTTGAAGGTGCTCCGGTTTTTATTTGGCCTGCATTTACAGCTACCACTAAATCTGCAATCGTCACATCTTCCGTTTCACCTGATCTGTGGGATACTACTGCAGTATATCCTGCTCTGTTTGCCATCTGTATAGCATCTAGAGTTTCTGTCAAAGTACCAATCTGATTCAACTTAATGAGAATTGAATTGGCTACTCCTTTTTCTATACCCTTTGAAAGCCTTTGAGTATTTGTCACAAACAAATCGTCACCAACAATTTGTATTCTAGCGCCAAGTCTTTCGGTCATCAGTTTCCAACCATCCCAATCATCTTCAGCTAATCCATCTTCTATAGATATAATTGGGTATCTGTTCACCAAATCTTCATAGTATGATACCATTTCTTCGGCACTCTTTACAACACCTTCACCTTCCAAATGATACAAACCATCTTCTTTGTACATCTCTGTTGCAGCAGCATCTAAAGCTATGTACATATCTTCTCCAGGCTTATAGCCTGCCTTGTTTATGGCTTCAACTATAACCTCCAAAGCTTCTTCGTTTGAAGTTAAATTTGGAGCAAATCCACCTTCATCTCCAACTGATGTATTATATCCTCTTTCTTTCAAAACCGATTTTAGATTGTGAAATACTTCTGCACACATTCTAAGAGCTTCTCTGAAGCTTTTTGCCCCCACAGGCATTACCATAAATTCCTGTATATCTACATTATTATCTGCATGCTTACCGCCGTTTAGTATATTCATCATTGGAACAGGGAGAACCTTTGCATTGACTCCGCCTATATATTGATACAGCGGTAGCTGTGCTTCTTCTGCTGCCGCATAGGCAACAGCTAAAGATACTCCAAGCATTGCATTGGCACCTAACTTAGCCTTATTAGGAGTACCATCTAGCTTTATTAAAAGTTCATCAATCTCAACTTGATTCATAGCTTCCATCCCAATCAATTCAGGAGCTATAACTTCATTTACATTTTCTACAGCTTTTAGAACGCCTTTTCCCAAATACCTTTCCTTATCTCCATCTCTTAGCTCTACAGCTTCAAAAGCACCTGTAGAAGCTCCAGACGGAACAGCAGCTCTTCCAAAAGCTCCACTTTCTAGTACTACTTCAACTTCAACAGTAGGATTTCCCCTTGAATCCAAAATTTCTCTTGCATATACATCGATTATTGCTGACATCATACACACCTTCCCATTTAGTAATTTGCTATTTGAGAAAAATCTTCTGCATTTAAACTAGCTCCTCCAACCAATGCACCATCAATTTCTTCCATATCCATGAAACCCTTAATGTTGCTTGGTTTTACGCTACCACCATATAGTATTCTTGTATTGTCTCCAACTTTTTTGTCAAACTTTTCATATAAGAGTCTTCTTATATAAGATATTACTTCATTTGCATCTTCTTTTGTAGCAGTTTTGCCAGTACCTATTGCCCATACAGGTTCATAGGCTATTACAAGTTTTGCCATATTTTCATTTTTTAAACCTAATAATCCTCTATCAATTTGAGTTTTGATAATATCATATGTAATACCTTTTTCCCTTTCTTCCAATGTTTCCCCCACGCATAGTATTGGATTTAATCCATATTTTAAAGCAGCCTTAACTTTTTTATTAATAAACTCATCTTTTTCTCCAAATATATGCCTTCTTTCGGAATGGCCAATTATCACATAAGATACCCCTACTTCTTTAAGAAATATTGGGGAAACTTCTCCTGTATAAGCGCCTTTGTCTTCATAGTGCATGTTTTGAGCCCCTAAAACTACCTCTGAACCTTCTAGAAGTTTTGCTACTTCAGATAGACAGACAAAACTTGGACACACAATAACTTCCCTATCCCTTTTTTCTATCAACGGAAGCAAGTTTCTAATTAAATCTCCTGCTTCTTCTATAGTATTGTTCATCTTCCAGTTGCCTGCTATTATTGGTTGCCTCAATTTTTTCACTCCTTATATAAACCTTCTCCATAATCTATTATCCGATTATGGAGAAGGACTGTCAACCACATTATTCTATTTATCATTTATTACAGCTATACCAGGCAAACTTTTCCCTTCCAAAAATTCAAGGGAAGCTCCTCCTCCGGTAGATATGTGAGTCATCTTATCTCCGAAACCAAGTTGTTCAACAGCAGCAGCAGAATCTCCTCCACCTATTATGGTTGTACCCTGAACTTTCGACATAGCTTCCGCTATAGCATATGTACCTTTTGAAAATGAAGGCATCTCAAATACTCCCATAGGTCCGTTCCAAACAACTGTTTTCGCATTCTCAACTACTTCGCTATATATTCTTTGGGTTTTCTCTCCAATATCCAAACCCATATAATCCCCAGGAATTTCAGTAGCTTCGACAGTCATATATTCAGCATCAGCTTTGAATTCCTTAGCAGCTACAATATCAACAGGCAGCAAAAGCTTTATGCCCCTTGATTCTGCTTTCTTCAGCAGTTCACCAGCCAGTCCGACCTTATCCTCTTCCAGAATAGATTTCCCTATTTCCCTTCCTAAGGCCTTGAAGAATGTAAAAGCCATGCCTCCACCTATTAGAAGAGTATCTACCTTATCGATTAGATTTTCAATAACACCTATTTTGTCAGATACCTTAGCGCCGCCCAGTATAGCTACAAAAGGCCTCTCCGGATTTGATAAAGCCTTTCCCATAACATCCAATTCCTTTTTTATAAGGAATCCGATAGCTGAAGGCAGATAATCCGCCACTCCTGCTGTAGAAGCATGGGCTCTATGAGCAGTACCAAAAGCATCATTCACATATAGTTCGCCCATGGCCGAAAGCTTCTTCGCAAACTCAGCATCATTTTTCTCCTCTTCTGCGTGGAATCTTACATTTTCAAGAAGCATCACATCACCATCATCTAAAGCTTCTGATTTTTTATATGCGTCTTCCCCAACTACATCATCGCACATAATAACTTGTTGCCCTAGCAATTCTGACAGTCTTTCTGCAACAGGCTTTAATGAGAACTGAGGGTTGACTTTTCCCTTAGGCCTACCAAGGTGAGACATAAGAATTACTTTAGCTCCCTTCTCCTTTAAGTAATTAATGGTAGGAAGCGCCTCTCTTATTCTTCTGTCATCAGTTATTCTTCCTTCCTTATCCATAGGCACGTTGAAGTCAACCCTTACTAGAACACTTTTACTTTTGACTTCCAAATCTTCAACTGTTCTTTTATTTAACATTCCTAAACCTCCATTACATTAAACTTTAATCTTTAAATAGTATTTGTTATAGCCTTTCGGCGATATATTTGGACAAATCTACTAATTTGTAAATAGACAAAGCTGCAGCTCAAGAACTTCTCAAAATCATTTATTTTTCCTTTAATAGCCATGATTTATTCTCCTCTCATTATATCATATATTCGTTCCGCAGCCTTTTTATCAATGACTAGTATATTTTTTTTGCCTCTGTTGATTGAAATTATTGCTTCAGCCTTTTTCAAACCTCCTGCAATGCATACAACAGTGCTTATATTATCGCATTGTTCTAACTTTATACCGACGCTGCCACTTTTGTATACCACTTCACCATCATTATTAAAGTAATAACCAAAGGCCTCTGCAAAAGCACCTTTACTTTTTAAACAATTATAAAAATCATCATCTAATTTTCTCTTTTTAGCTATTTGGTCAAAGTTGCTCAAACCAAATATAAATATATCAGTCTGATCTATCAAATTAATTACTTTTGATATATTTATATCAGTCATCATTGCTTTCAACATTGCAGTATTTATATTCTGCGGTAAATATAATGGATAATAGTCTGCCTTCATTTTACCTGCAAGTTTTTCAGCTACAGCGTTGGCCTGTGTTTCATGTTTCCCACTATAACCACCAGTAGCAGGCACCACAGTTATTTGTTTTTTATCTATTTTATTGGCATTCTCTGCAACAGCCATTGTTGAAGTGCCTCCTGTTACTGCGATTATAGAGTTATCGGTAATACGTTCTTTTATACATTCAAATGCTTTTCTTCCCATTTCCTTCAAAATTTCAGGTCTCGTTTCAGAATCCCCAGGAACAATGATTACTTTCTCTACATCCAGCATGTATTCCAGCTTTTTAGACAACATTCCCAAACCTTTAAGTTCTTCCATGTATATTGATAATTCATCTAATATTTTTTCTCCTTCTTCCGTTACATACATACCTAAAGGTTGAACTATTATCAGATCTTGTTTTTTTAATGTGTCTAATTCGCTTCTTACCCATCTTTCGGTTTCCCCTAATATATTGGCAATACCACGTCTCCCGATTGGTTGATTATACTTGATAGTTAGAAGAATTGAGTATCTTTTTTCTAGAATATTAGATATTTCTGGAGCTATTTTCTTTTGCAATTCTATGAAATGCTTCATTCTCAACCTCCTATATGGGCCATTTTATGTCCCATAGCATTTATTTGTCCCTGTTTGATTATACAATATTTTTTGTTTCTAAGCAAATATTATCAGCTTTAATACTATATAAACAATAATTTTTCTGTGTAACTTTTTTAGATTTCTAAGCTAATTAAAATCTATCGGATAAAAAAGAAAAGTATACTTTACTAAACAATAAAAAAATGCCTTTATCTGGCGTTTTTACCCAGATAGGCATTCATTTTACTCTTGTTGTTCTTTTTTAGTTGGATATGGTACATCTATAGTTTCTGTACTGTCTGAAGAGAGAAAAACATGGACTTGAGATTTTTCCAGATTAAAGTTCTGGACATGAATAACCGGTCTAAAATTAGGAATTTTAATAAGAAGATTAGGACTGTAAGCTTCTTCAACATATCTTGCATAAACTATATCAGCAATAATCAAGGTGTGGTCTCCTGCATCAATCAAATCTAAAACTTTACATTCCAAACTTGCTATACCCTCTTCTATACAGGGAGGCTTAATATGTACAGATGGTAATCTGGTAAAACCGGAACGCTCAAATTTGTTTTCTCCAAGCTTAGTCGAATAAGAACACTCAATCATCTTTTCTATCATAGACATATCCGGAACATTAACTCCAAATTCACCTGTTCTTTCAATATTCTCAAGGCTTTTTTGTTTTTTTGGTTTGCTCAAAAGCGCCAAAGCTACCCTTGGAGGCTTATAAGATGCAGGATTTATCCAACTGAAGGTTGATATATGATCCGTACCGTCCTCATTTATTGTAGTACATAGTATGGGACGACTTGGTTGCAATAAGAAAACACTATTATAAAGCTCGCTTTTCTTAAATTCTTTCTTCATATTTACACACCTTTCTATTCATCCAATGCAGTTAATCTGAAAACTACCGTATTGTATGGATCAGGGCATGCTACACAAGTTGTATTGCCTTCCTTTTCCCAAGGGAAGGTTCCTCCAAATTTTAAAGCAAAAGCATAGGGAAATATAGCATTATAGGCCCAGCCACAAAATTCACTTTTGTTTATATCTATTACATACTCATCTCCTAATTTTATACCCAAATCACAACCCTTACCTCTAACCTCTATGACTTTTGCTATAACCTTTTTCTCTTTCATATGAATATTCCTCCTGTGTTTAACACTGAACTCATCTTCCCTAAATCAAAAAACTAAATAGTCATTCAGTGGGGTATAAAACCCCACTGAATTTAATCTTCTCTAAAGAGCCAATTCCTTAGTGTATTTTTCTATCCTGTTTAAAGCTTCTTTTATATTCTCTAACGAATTAGCATAAGAAATTCTTAGGTATCCTTCACCCTGAGCTCCAAAAGCTGAACCTGGCACAGTAATAACTCCTGCTTTTTCCAATAGTTCATTGGCAACCTCTTCGGAAGTCTTACCCAATGCCTTAATGTTAGGGAATACATAAAAACTTCCCTTAGGCTTTAAACAGCTAATGCCTTTAATACTATTCAAGCCTTCAACTATCAAATCTCTTCTTTCTCTGTATATTTCCGTCATCTCAGAAGCTCTATCTAATGTGTCCAAAGCTTTAATTGCAGCGTATTGTGAAGATGTTGCTACACAGGCCACTAAATTTTCCTGTAACTTTATCATCTTGTCGATTATCGCCCTGCTTCCTGCAGCATATCCAACCCTCCAGCCTGTCATGGCAAAGGATTTAGAAAAACTATTGACAAGGATGGTTCTATCTTTCATATCGGGCAATGATATTATTGAGTGATGTTCCATTCCATCGTATAAGAGTGTACTATAAACCTCATCGGTAATAACTAAAAGATTATACTTTTTAGCCAAATTTGAAATGGCTACTAGATCCTCATATTCCAAAACTGCTCCCGTCGGATTGTTAGGAGTATTTAACATAAGTACTTTGCTTTTAGGAGTGATTCTTTTCTCAATATCCTCTGCCATCAAACGGAATCCATATTCCTCGTATACTGGTACTGGTACAGGCACTCCTCCGCAAAATCTTACCTGAGAGTAATAATTCAACCATTGGGGGTCTTGGATAAGAACTTCGTCTCCTGGTGAAAGCGTAACCATCAATGCTAATGCCAGCGCCCCCATACCTCCTGTAGTAACTATTATTTCTGTCTCTGGGTCAACGTCTACATTTTGTGCTGATAGATATTGAGATATTTTTTCCCTTAACTCAATAACGCCTGCATTGGCTGTATAATGGGTTTTACCTTGTCTTAAAGCATTACAGCCCGCCTCTACAACCTCTTCCGGAGTATCTAAATCCGGTTCTCCAATTCCTAGATTTATTGATCCTGGAAAATTCCTTGCTTTGTCAAACATTGCCCTTATGGCACCTTGTTTTAAATTCAAAGCTCTCTCATTTAAAAAAGTACCCATAAATTATCAGCTCCTCATCTAGCCTTAATATTTTTAATTAATTTTCAAAAACTCTATAGCTGTTTATTTCTAATAAGATACAGCTCTTCAAGGCCCTCTCTTGTAAGATATTTTTGCGGTGCTTCTATCCTTCGTCCTGATTTAATATCCCAGTATACCATTCCGGCATAGTTAATATCTCCTGCAAAAACAGCTCCTAAAATCCTATTATTTCTCACCACAATTTTTCTGTATACTTTTTTTTCATCATTTTTATTTATGTGTACAGAGCAGTTAGGCAACACATTCTCTGTAATTTTCCCAATTGATATAAAAGGCATTCCATAGAATTCTACCGAATTCATGCTTATTCCCCCTATATATCTCCGGGGAATACCTAGTATATGGTAGGCAGCTATTTTGCCTTGTTCTATAGCATCAGGCCATAATGTAAAGAGTTCACAATCTCCATCTAATAGACTATGAGCTTGGGCTACATCTCCTGCGGCGTATACATCTTTCAATGAAGTTTTCATATTGTTATCTACAATAATTCCTCTGTCCACTTTAATGCCGCTATTCCTAGCCAACTCAACATTCGGCTTTACACCCTTACCTACTACTACTAGATCACAAGGACATAGGCTGCCATCATCCAGCATCACACCTTTTATTTTTCCTGATTCAGAACTTAGTCCCTTTATTTTAGATGACAATATTATACTAATTCCATTTTCTTTGAATATATTCTGAACCATAAGTGAACAGCAAAAATCCACAGCCCTAGACAATACTCTATTTGATTCCACTAAGACTGTTACT
>JAAYMO010000250.1 GCA_012521375.1 Clostridiales bacterium | reverse complement strand
TTCGCCATTACTGACCATAATAACTTCAAATTTCATGAAATTTACTCACAAGGAGAAACATTATACAAAATTAAAAATAAATGGTTTATAACTGGTGAAGAAATAACGACTTCTGATGCAGGAGAAATTATAGGACTTTTTATAAAAAAAGAAGTGAAGTCTTCTCAGACATTAAAAGAAACTTTAGAACAAATTAAAGAACAAGAAGGGATAGCCTATTTGCCTCACCCATATGATTTATATAGAAAAGGAAAGCCAAAACTTAATATAGTTTTACAATATATTGATTTGATCGATATAATAGAGGTATTTAATGCAAAATATTTTACTAAATATGAAATTTATAGATCCTATCAGTTAGCAAAAAAGCATAATAAAATTAAAGGTTATGGAAGTGACGCGCATAAAAGAGAAGATTTAGCAAAAGGTTTTGTTACATTAGAATTTGATAATTCTGACTTAAATAAAGATTTAATTATTAATTTGTTAGCTGACGAAAATAATGTTATAAAGACTGTTCAAATAAAAAGAAATATCTTTAAAACAATTTTAAAAAAGCTCAGGTGAATAGTTTGTATAGTATTTTATTCATAGAAGCTGAATATAGAAAGGTATTACCTGTCATAAGGGAATTGGGAAGAAGAAATCACCGAATTTACACGATAAGTTTAAATAGGTTTTCTATTGGAGGTTCAAGTAAATACGTAAGAAAAAATTATTTTTTCAAAGATTTAGAGATAACTAAAATATTAGAAATAATTAAAGAAGATAACATAGATTTGGTTATTCCTTGCAACGAAAAGAGTGTCGAATTGATATCTGAAAATATTAATGACTTTCAAATACCTACTTTAGTTCCAAATATAGAGAGCTTTAATATTTGCCAGGATAAATTAAAGACAATACTTTTTGCAGAAAAAATAGGTGTACGAATTCCAAAAACGTTCGTTTTTAATAACATTGATGAATTAAGAGATAGCATTGATATGATAAATACTTTTCCTTTGGTAATAAAACCAAGAAAGAGTTCTGGTTCAAGAGGAATTATTTATGTAAATAATAAAGAAGAATTGATAAGCAATTTAAATTCAGAATACATAAGTAAATATAACTTTCCACTGATTCAAGAATATATACCCCAAGGGGGAAAAGCAATAGGAGCATCTTTTTTGTATTATCAAGGTAAAGAAGTGTTTGGCTTTTGTCATCAAAGAATAAGAGAATATCCCCCCAGTGGAGGGCCGAGCACACTCGCTGTTTCTATACACAATGAAGAAGCGTTGAACACTGGTAGGAAACTACTTAATAATTTGAATTGGAATGGTTTTGCAATGGTTGAATTTAAAGAAGATCCCAGAAATGGAGAACTAATTTTAATGGAGATAAATCCGCGCATGTGGGGAACCATAGGACTTGCGTTTTTTTCAGGAGAGGATTTTCTAAATGGTTTAATAAAAGTATTTTTAGAAAATGTTGATCCAAACCAAATTAACAAATCATATCACTCAGGATATTATTTTCGTTGGTTTTTTCCGGGAGATTTTATGAGTATTTTGGTAGATAAAAATCTGAAATTAAGCACAAAAATTAAAAAAATTTTTGAAAGACATCAAAATATTATTTACCAAATTACGGATTTTCACGATCTTAAACCAATATTTTATACCTTTTTATATACGATTTTTAAAGGTAAGTAATGCAGAATAAAAGAAAGGGGTTTTTATGTCTAAAAAAATTAAAGTTCTATATCTTGTTACTCTTTCTGACTGGGCAGGAGTTCAAAAAGTCATCTATTCGATTGCTTATGGCCTATACAATTATTATCGTAACGAATTTGAAATAG
>JAAYMO010000249.1 GCA_012521375.1 Clostridiales bacterium | reverse complement strand
GATTATCCATAAATGATTTTATGTTATCTATTTTGCCTGTTGAAAAATTATCCAATCCTCGCACTTTGTATCCTAATTTTAATAATGCTTCAACAAGATTGGAACCGATAAAACCTGCAGCTCCAGTAACTAAAAACATAGAATCAGGCGGAAACTTGATATTTTCATAACCCATTTTAAAGCCTCCAATATTGGAAGTTCATATTTTCTGCTTCTTTTCTGTTGAAAATTCCTTTGATATCAATTAATACATATTTGTTATCGTGTTCAGCTGTAACAGCAATTTCTTTTATTAATTCTTGATGATTGTTCCATCTATTGTTATACATTTTCTTAATATCCTTTAATTTGATCGATTTAAATTCATCATGCGCCACGGCAAAGACTACTGCATCTACATCTTTTATCTCTTCCATTTCATAAAGTTTTATACCATAAGTTTTCCATAAGTCTTCTTTATCTGCAACTGGGTCTACAACCTTTACATTTATACCATATTCCTCAAGCTCTCTAATTACATCAACGACTTTAGTATTTCTAACATCAGGACAATTTTCTTTAAATGTAATGCCAAAGATTGCTACTGTTGAACCTTTGATTTGCTTATCTGCCTTTATCATGTTTTTTACTACGTTTTCAGCAACATATTTTCCCATGTCGTCATTTATTTTTCTTCCAGCAAGTATTATTTGTGAGTGGTACCCTATCTCTTCAGCTTTATAAGTTAGATAATACGGATCTACACCTATGCAGTGACCACCTACAAGACCTGGCGTAAATTTTAAAAAGTTCCACTTAGTTCCTGCAGCTTCTAATACTGCCTTTGTATCTATACCTAATTTATTAAAGATTATTGAAAGTTCATTCATGAAAGCAATATTTATATCTCTTTGTGAATTCTCAATTACTTTCGCAGCTTCTGCCACTTTTATACTCTCAGCTTTGTATACTCCTGCTTTAACAACCAGTTCATACACTTTTGCTATGATTTCAGTTGATTCTTCATCCATGCCTGATACAACTTTCACTATAGATTCTAGTCTATGTACTTTATCCCCCGGATTGATTCGCTCTGGAGAATAACCTACCTTGAAATCTACGCCACATCTTAAATTTGATTCTTCTTCCAATATCGGTGTACAGATTTCTTCTGTAACCCCAGGGTAAACAGTAGATTCATATACAACAATAGATCCTTTAGTAAGATTTCTACCCACAGCTTTGCTAGCTTCAATAATTGGTTTGAGATTAGGTGTTTTATCAGAATTGATTGGTGTTGGCACTGCTACAATATGAAATTTGCAGTCTTGCAGATATTTCTCTTCCCAGGTAAAAAATGCTGTTGTTTCTTTTACAGCATTATCTCCAACTTCTTTGGTAATATCAATTCCTCTCAAGTATTGCTTAACTTTTTCTTTTGATATATCATAACCAACAACCTCGGCAACCTCTGCAAAGGAAATTGCTAGTGGCAATCCCACATAACCTAGCCCTATTACAGAAATCTTTTCTTTTCTGTTTTTAATTGATTCATATAGATTCATTTTTATTACCTTCTTTTAAAACAGTATTTATTGCCTTTATATATTTATCAATAACAATTTTCCTGTCAAATTCTTTTAACACTTTGTTTCTAGAATTTTTGCCCATAAGTTCTTTTGCATGATCATTTAAATTTATGAATTTTTCTAATTTTTCTTCAAGAGACTTTACAGATTTAACTTGGAATAAATATCCATTGTGTCCATCTTCAATAATTTCTTTACAACCTGGTATATTAGAAGCAATAAGCGGTTTACCCATTGCGGCTCCTTCTAATAAGACATTTGACATACCTTCATGATAAGAAGGATGAACTATACAGTCAATTTCTTTTATTTCATTTCTGACATCATCGGAAACTCCTAAATATTTTATATTAGAATTTTTATTTTTCAAAATAAGAGTTTCATATTGCTTTTCTTCAAATGGTCCCAGGATTTGAAACTCAGTATTAGTATATTTTTTCGTTATATTGTTCGCTGCCTCTAAGTATTCCTCTATTCCTTTTTCTTTCATTATTCTACCTATAAATAAAAATTTAATCTTATCGCTCTTGTATCTCTTCTCAACTGGTCTATATTTGTTAATATTAACACCTGCTCCTGGTAAAAGTACAGTTTTTTTATAATTAACTATTTTATTATGTATGAAAAAACATCTATTATCTTCGTTTTCAAAAAAAACTATATCAGCTTTCTCACATGCATGCTTATATAGATTTTTCACAACTTTCTTTAAGTTACCTGAAACGAGTGATGATCCTATCCCAGTCACATTCATAATAACTGGTTTATTAAACTTCGATGCAACATAAGTACCATAAATATTAGGTTTAATCGTAAAAGTTAAAACAACATCCGGATTTATAGTTTTCATCACCTTTTTATATTGCATTATGAGTTTCAAATCTTCAAAAGGATTAGTTCCTCTTCTATTTAAAGGTGTATGTAAATATTTAGCGCCCGCATCGATAATTAATTGTACTTTTTTGTCTTCTATAGTTTCAGGAACTGCAAAATGCACTTCTAAACCTTGTTTAAAAAGTTCACAAATTAATTCAAACCTAAAATTATATAAACCAACTGCATTGTTAGCTAATATCAATACTCTTTTCTTCAACGGAATCACTCTTCTATTTTAATGATTTCAGCTTTTTTAATGATTTCAGCTTTTCTACAACGATGTTTACTTCTTCCTCACTTAAATTACTACTACAAGGTATGTTCATCAGGTTTTTCTCATAAAAGTCTGCCTTCTCAATTCGATAGCTTTGATTGTTTAAATATGGTTTTTGCTTGTGTATTAATCTCCACAGTGGTCTTGTTTGGATGTTCTCGGCATTTAACTTCATAAGAAGTTCATCTCTGTTCATTCCATATTTGTCTTTATCAACAATCACTGAATAAAACCAGTGATTTGCTCTGGTGTCAGATCTAAAAGGCAGTAGGGTTAGACCTTCTATATCCTTTAAGGCCTCTTCGTATAGGTTGTAATTCCTAATCTTAGTTTCTATGAAACCCTCAAGTCTGTCAATTTGCTCTACTCCAAAAGCAGCTTGTATATTTGTCAAGCGGTAATTATATCCTATTTCATCATGAACAAAGTAAAGTGGATCTGTCTTTGCCTGGATTCCTAAAAAAGCCGCCTTGTCAAGTAGTTCATTATTTCTAGATACCAACATTCCACCGCCACCGGTGGTTATTATTTTATTGGCATTAAAGGAATATACTCCAACATCACCGATAGTCCCACAGTACTTGCCTTTATACTTGCCTTCTAAATAATAAGAACCTAATGCTTCAGTGGAATCTTCTACAACTTTTAAGTTATACCTGTCTTTTATATCCATCAGTTTTTCCATGTTGGCCGGGTTTCCAAATACATGAACCACAATAATAGCAGTTATTTGTCTTTTAGTTCTCCTATTAATTACTTTTCCATCTACAAAATGACACTCATTTTCTAGAAATTCTTCCAGTTTATCCATATCCATATTTAATGTATCGTCACAGTCCATAAATATAGGCTCAGCCCCAACATATTTAACTGGATTTACCGCTGCTATAAAAGTAACTGTAGGAACTATAACTTCGTCACCAGGTTTTATGTCTAGTACCTTTAATGCAAGGTGGAGACCTGCTGTCCCACTTTGGCAGGATACAGCCCTCTCTACACCCACATATTTTGCTACTTTATTTTCAAATTCAGTTATAAATCTCCCCCCAGTTGACACCCACCCTGTTTCTATAGTTTCCCTAATGTTATCAAGGATGTCAAGGGAGAGGTTGGGAACCGAAAGGGGTATTAACTTATTGGTCATTATATCCGTCACTCCTAGCTACTTCTTAAATGTCGCTAGCACTCCTAAAAATATAACTTTATTAGATATTTTTATATCTTATTAAATTTATTAATTCTTCTAAGTTTGTTATTCTGTGGTGCTCTTCTATTCCTTTATAATATTTTTTATCTTTGTGAATCAACTCATACTCGGCATTTTCTCTATTTATTCTTATAGTTATTATGGGGTATATGGCACTGATGTAGAAATCTTTTTCAGGATTATCTCCCACATATATCATTTCATTGAAATTGACTTTTAATTTTGAACACATTTCCTTAAACGCTCTTGGGTGAGGTTTCCAATACTCACGACCTAATTCATCTGTTAAAATAATTTCGTCGAAATATTCATGAGCCTTAACAGCTTTTATTTTCTGGCTCTGAGCATTTGCATACCCATCAGTTATTATACCAACTTTGATGTTCTGTGATTTTAAATAGTTTAAACAACAAAGCACATCATCATAAAAACATATTTTAGGAAAGTGATTCCTGTACTCTTCCACAAGATTTGAAATTATATTTCTTGTATAATTAATTTTATGAAGACTCATAAATCTATCAAACACATTTTTAGGATCTTCTTTGAATAAAGCCAGCAAATTTTTAAAGACTTCATCTCTAGAAATCTTGAATTTGTCGCTTATAATTTTAGCAATATGCTGATACCCACTTTCAATATACTGCATTTCAGGAATTAAAGTATCATCTAAGTCAAATATAACCGCTCTTACCATTTCACAATCTCCATGTTTTCATCAACACAAATACTATTATCAAATCTTAAAAAAATAATATTATCTCGGTAATTCTCATTATATTCTAGTTTTTCCCCCATCAATAGCCTATACAGATTCTCACACGAATCAGCGCCGCTTTGTATACTCATTGGTGCTCCACCGCCAAATCTTGGGTTAATTTCAATATATTCAATTCCTCTTTTAGTTTTCATAAGTTGAACAGTAATATGTCCAATCGGCTTTAATACATCCATCAACCTTTTTACATCATTTATAATCTCGCGATCTTTAATTATCTTCCCTTTAGATATCTCTCCGCTTCTAGTAGCAATCCTTAATCTTGGAACTATAGTTATTACATTACTCTCAAAGTCCAAAAATACATCAACAGTATATTCTTCACCTTCTATAAATTCTTGAACTATAGGCTCCTGAATAATACGCATATAAATACTTAGTTCTTGTTTATTATTAACCTTAAATGCGTTAATGCTCGAACTTCCTGATTTTGGCTTAATAAATAATGGAAATTCAATATCCCCTTTCAGTTCTTCGCTCGTATACATTTTGGGAACTTTAAAATTATTGTCTTCTAGAAATTTTTGAGTATTGATTTTATCTCTACAAATTCTAACTACCTCATTGCTAGAAATCAACACTGTAGCTTTGGTTTTTGACTCAATATAGCGTTTCTTATCAGATAAGAGTAATAAATCTGTATCAATTGTAGGTATTATTAATGCAATGTTCTCTTTATTACAAACATCGATTATTGAGTCAATGTAAACTGGACTACTAATTCGTGGCAATATATAATATTTGTCTGCAAAATAAAGTGCGGGTGCTGTATTTGAACAGTCCCCTGCAACTATATTGCTCCTAATATTTAATTTTTTTGCCGCTCTTTGAAAGCTTTGCACTAGCTCTACACGTCTTCCTGCACTAAGTATCAAAACGTTATATTCAACCATTTTCTATTTCCACCTTGTTTTTTAGCTAAACAATCCACCCAGAGTTATCAATCTGGACATTTTCATCTAATAGCAAATAGTTTTTCCTCAATTTCCTGTAAAAAAGGGCATAGTGTCATTAGCAGAATTGTTAATACCTTTTTTATATAATACGTTAAAAATAGTAAGAAAGAAAATTTTTAAATCCACAAAAAAGCACTGATTATCTACATACCAAACGTCATACTTGAACTTTTCTTCCCAACTTATAGCATTTCTCCCGTTGACCTGAGCCCATCCAGATATCCCGGGTTTTACCTCATGTCTTCTCATTTGATCTGGTGAATAGTAATTTAGATATTCCACTAGTAGTGGTCTTGGCCCAATAAAACTCATTTCACCGCGGATTACATTGAACAACTGTGGAAGCTCATCTATGCTAGTCTTTCTTAAAAAAGATCCAACTTTAGTAATTCTCTCCATATCAGACAATTTTCTACCATCGCATTCTGTGTCAATAATCATCGTTCTAAACTTAAAAACTTCAAAGATTTCTGCATCCTTGCCAGGCCTTTTTTGTTTAAATAATACAGGCCCTTTCGGGTCTTCTATTTTTATTGCAAAAGCAGCAATAAGCATAATAGGCGACAATATTACTAACAATATCAGCGCAAATAGAAAATCCAAGATTCTCTTTACATACTTTTTGTACATTATCCTTAGCCTCCGAGAGGTTTGATCACTCAAGCCATATCTCCATACTTTTTATCAAAATTGCATCTTTTATATTTTCAGGCATGTCTATTCTAATCCATTGCGCCCCTTCTACTATGTCTTGTGTTGTTTTAAATGTTGAAGATACATTTGTTATTTCAGAAGTCAGATTAATTGGTTCCATCTGATGCTGCAAAGCTTGACCTTTACGACTAAAAATTTTTAGTGTTGGAGTATTTGCAGTATCTACGCAGCCGATAAATAGATTCAATCTATACACAGTATCAGGTTCTAAAAAGATATCTTTCCTCGTAATCAGATACGCTAGTCCTTCCCCACTATTTGCAATTTCTACAGCTTGACTCTGTATATTTGTTTTCATCAAGCCTTTTTGTGAGTTATATATATACCACAAATCTGGCACACCATCATTGTCTGCATCTATAGTAAAGTCTGAAGCAAAAATAAGGTTATCAAGTTTTTTGTAGAATCCTTTTTGATCAATGTTTTCGGCTAAGAGCTTCGATTTGTATGCACAAAGCATTAACTCATTTGTAATTTCAAGTTTATATTTAGCATTTTTCGGAACTATATTGTTGTATCGAGAGATTTCATCAAATATTGCTTGTAATTTATCCAGTAGCTCTAACGCTTTATCCTTTTGCTCATGCCTTATATAAACCTCTGCTGTTTTATAATAAGCATCGGCTAAATTTTCCCAGTTTTCTATGTTAAAGGGATTAATCTTAGTTATTTCTTCTAGCATCGAAATACCTTTATCAAGTTTGCCCTGTTCAAGGTAGTAAGCTGCAAGTTGAGTTTTGAGTTTAGCATTATATGGCTCTAAATTTACAGCTTTAACCCTCATATCTTCAGATTTCTGTATAAGGTCATCATTTTCGGTCTGTATTGCTATAAAGTAATCAAGCTGCGCAAGGTCTGCTTTATAGGATGCTGTATATGGATCATATTTTGCTGCTTTTTCAAAATATTCCCTCGCTTTTATTATGTCTTGTTCTTCTATGCTTCTAACGGCCTGCTGTCCATAGGTATATCCTTGGTATATCATGAAGGAGAAAATTATAAATCCACAGGCCACTCCACCTAACGCTAAACCAGGCAAAATAGCTCTGGTTTCTCTTTGTTCTACTTTAAACGCAGTTTCTAAGAACTTTATTACGCCAAACATCTGCCATAGGTAAAGAGTCACGGCCCCTAACGATAGATTAAAGTCCATGCCACTGTGCCCCAGCAGAGCTACAATCCCTGAGAGAGCTCCCCATGTCAGTACTTTAATGATAATGTTAGCATCAGAAAAAATCATCTTAATTCCTGCTACAAATGTGGTGATGCATAGAGCTATAAGCGCAAGAAAACCTATAGTTCCAGTTTCTACCCAAAGCTGTAGGAAAAAGTTGTGTACTTCAGTGGTAAAATACTCATATGATTGATATGCTTTGTATATAGCCTTCCATCCTCCGCCACCAACACCAAGGATGGGATAGTCTTTTATTATTTTTAAAGCATCACTATAAAATGTAAATCTACTTGATAAACTTGAATCTTCAACACTTATGCTGCTTAGCCTTCTGCTTATTGCTTCGGGAATGTATTTATAAGCAAGTGTTATACGTTGGGCAGAAAACATGTCATTTGTTTCGTAAAGTTCTGCAGCATAGAAAGTTGCCTCTGTATTTGGAAAAAGGTTTGTAAAACCAATGTTTATTCGCACCGTATCTGGCCTTGTTGTAAAAGTTATTTCTCGGGTTTCTTCGCTAATTTTCTCGTCTATATATTCCTCTATAATTTTTACGCTGTTGCCCACCTGATCGTAGCTGTTTATAAGTATTCCTGCTCCCCACTGACCTTCTTCTTCACCCGGTCTAGCAGAAACAGTTACTTTTAAAGTATATTCGGTGTCTGGTTTTACATCCTGTATAGGATACCAAGATGTTTTCCAAGTCGCTTCCTCATCTTTACCATGGGCAATAGTAAGAGGTGCTTCAGTGGTAAGGGCTACATACACACCTATGCCTCCAAGTAAGACAACAATAGTAAAAATAGAAAGGACTACCTTTGGGTTTATTCGAAAAGCAAACCGCTCGCTTATTTTCTCTGTTATATAAAACAAGGCTATTGATGATATAGCTCCAACTATATACCAAAGCCATACTTTTGTTTTTTCGCTACTTGATATGGCCATGCCAAAACCGGGCGAGGCTAGCACTGCTGCAATGAAGCTTTGAAAAGAATAGCCCAAAGCTTTCAAGCGGTACTGATTAGGCATACCAACAATTAATATCAGATAAAAAGCCGGAAAGAGCAGCCAAGCACCTCTAGACAATGTAAAAAGGAAACACAAGAACAGTGTATAGTTTATAAATGCAAGTATAGCTTTTTGTGCGCGGCTTTCTTCAGTTACCCAAAGAGAAGTTGATAGCATAAATGCAGCGGTAAGATATGCAGCTAGAGTATTAGGATATTGTAGTGTGGAGCTAATTCTGTTTCCTACAATGGCGCCATTATATGTAAATGTGCCGGCAGCTGCTCCAATGCCAATGAAGGCCACACCAAAGGCTGATATGACCATAGTCCACAAAATTGTCTTAATATCTTTTTCCGTTCGAGCAAAGTCTGAAACCAGGTAATAAGCTATAAAGTAGTTGATGTATTTTAGAAATTCTCCTATAGCAGAGCGGATGTTTACTGCTACAAATATGGACAGGAAATAAGCTCCAACCAAAGCTATTGCAGCATAGTCCATGGGAGAATTGAAAACACGGTATTCTTTTAGCACTTTTATTTTATAGATTAGGTAAAGGAGAAATAGTATGCCGCTATATATGTGTGTGGGCAAAAATTCTTTATCAAAAAACATTCCCCTAAAGTAAGGGGGATATAGGAGAAGGATAATAAGCCCTATGTATACTATGTAGTAAAGAAAGCCTTTGTCTTTTTCGCGTATTGCCCGGGAAATATTTTTACTTTTTTCGACTTTTTGCTCTTGCATTACATTTTGTTTTTTCCCCACGTCACCGCACCTCAATTATTGTTTTAAGAAACGGTCTTTATAGTTTTTGGATCAGCGGAATTTTTCCAGTAATCCATGAAAAATACCACAAATACTCCCATCATAAGCCCAAGCACCATAGCCACAGCCATATTTAAAGCCTTTTTAGGTGCTACAGGTATGTCTGGCACTATAGCAGGAGATACTATCATGATATTTGCGTCGCCGATTTTGCTGGATGTGGTGATGCGGGCTTCCT
>JAAYMO010000248.1 GCA_012521375.1 Clostridiales bacterium | reverse complement strand
CTCAATTTTAAATAAATTGCAAATAATGGAAGAATTTATTCCTGTTAAATAAATATCTTAAGCTATCTAAAGGCTTTATTCGCTTCTTATATCTTTATCCTTGCCACACCAGTATCTATAGCAGCCTTTGCTACTTTTCTGGCAACTGCAGGTGCAACCCTTTTATCAAAGGGTTTTGGTATTATATAATCCTCATTAAGCTCATCATCAGATATAAGCTCTGCCAGGGCATATGCTGCTGCCAGTTTCATCTCCGCATTGATGCAGCTTGCCCTCACATCAAATGCTCCTCTGAATATACCGGGAAAAACCAATACATTATTTATCTGGTTTGGATAATCGGATCTTCCCGTTCCTACTATTCTAGCTCCTGCTTTTTTCGCCAGGTCAGGGTCAATCTCGGGCACCGGATTTGCCATAGCAAAAATTATAGCATCTTTATTCATAGACTTTACCATATCTTCTGTCACAATATTAGCTGAAGATACTCCTATAAAAACATCTGCCCCCACCAATGCATCGGCTAAAGTCCCCTCTTTTTTAGCCTTGTTTGTCACTTCTGCTATTTCTTCTTTTACCCAGTTCATTCCATTTTTTCTTCCTTTATATATTATCCCAGTTCGGTCACATAAAAATATATCATTAACTCCCACATTTAGTATTATCTTTGCTATCGCTATACCTGCAGCTCCCGAGCCATTTATTACTACCACCAGATCCTCCATTTTCTTCTTAATTATCCTCAGAGCATTAAATAAAGCTGCCAGCACTACTATTGCAGTGCCATGTTGGTCATCATGAAACACAGGTATGGATATATTTTCTTTAAGTTTTCTTTCTATCTCAAAGCATCTGGGTGCCGATATATCTTCAAGATTGATTCCTCCAAAGGATGGCTCTATCTGCATTATCAGCTTCACTATTTCATCAGGATCAGTAGTATCAACACATATGGGGAAAGCATCAACCCCTGCAAACTCCTTGAATAATACCGATTTCCCTTCCATTACAGGTAAAGCTGCATGGGGGCCTATGTCTCCCAAGCCCAATACCGCTGTGCCGTCAGATACCACTGCCACCATATTGCCTTTAGATGTATAATCGTATACAGCATCTTTATCCTTATGTATCTCCTTGCAGGGCTCTGCTACCCCCGGTGTATATGCCAGACTCAAGCTCTTGCTGTCTTGCACAGCCACCTTGCTTACTACTTTCAATTTACCTTTGTTATCCTTATGTAGTTTCAAAGCTTCTTCTCTAAATGACATATGTTATCACCTATCCTATCCTTAAAAAATACCTGTAAGTTCTAAATCCATTCAAAGTAACCTGTACTTTTCTCTTCCTATTTTATATAAATCATTTCCTTTATTGTCGATAGCTACAGTTACAGGGAAATTCTCTACCCTCAATCTATATATGGCTTCAGGTCCTAAATCATGGAAAGCAATTACTTCTGCTTCTTTTATAGCTTCAGCCAACAGTGCACCTGCTCCTCCTATAGCTG
>JAAYMO010000247.1 GCA_012521375.1 Clostridiales bacterium | reverse complement strand
TATAAAGTTTACTGAAAGGAGGTGATAGGATGAATATGGCAAATGTTGTTGCTTTGTTTGCTAAAACGCCTAGTAATGATAATCCAGGCTTAAATGTAAAAAATAATTATCCTAAAACTGACTTTAGAAAAATACTGGACAAATATTACAGTAAAAATGGTGAAAAGCAAGAAATACAGAAGGATCAAACTATCAATAAGGACCGCAATACCAATTTCCAGGGCTTACACACAGTAAAAAGTGATAAATTTAATAGCGAAACATACAAAGAAATGAACAATTACAGTAATATGGAAAATCAAGATGATAAATTAAATGAAAGTGATACTTCAAAGAAAAACAATGAGATGGATGACAAAATAGTTTCAGATATGATTTTAACAATTTGTTCTAAATTGCTTAATTCAGAACAAATTGATGTAGATAATATGATTGGCAGTTTAGATGAAATACTTATTCAATTGAACTTGAACAAGCTAGAAGATACTGAACTATATAACAGAATCCAAACCATATTGCAAATTATGGAACCTATAACAAAAGATAATACTACTGAAGCAATATATATGATACAGTCTCTATTTATAGATGAAAATTTTATTGAAGCTAATACAAAAGAATTAAACAAACTTATTGATAAATACAAAGAATTATATTTGGCGGATAAAGAAACTGAGTTACCAAAGCATGAGGTTTTTGAATCAGCTGGGAGAAATGTGGAACCAGAATTATCGCCTATATTAGAAGCACATATAAAAGATGAAATACAAGTGGAAAAATACTACGATTTAAAACCTGGAAGACAACATTTAAGCGGTGATACTAGCTTAAGAGAAGCAATTGAAGTATTTGATGATGGTAATAAAAGGACTATAATTAGTACTTATTCAGAAGATAAAAATCTTGAAAATATAATTAATATGGATAGGGAACTGGATATGGGATATTTTTCAGTAGGTGAGGCAGAATTTAAAAATAGTAACGTTTCTATTACAATCAATAAAGATAACATTTTTATGAGAAACCAAATAATAAATAAAGAAGAAGTATTCAACAAGATACTAGAGTATAGCAGAGTTTTGAATAATGGAGAGATGAAGGAGATTAGAATTAAATTAAAACCTGATTCTCTAGGTAAGTTAACCATAAGATTGATTATGGAAAATGGTGGCATGACTGCTAGATTTATTACGGAAAACTATAAAGCAAAAGATGCTATTGAGTCTAATTTTTCTCAACTGCAAGATGTGCTGCATGAAAAAGGAGTAAATATACAAGAACTAAGTGTATTTATAGGCAATGAAGGTAAGTGGCAGCATGATAATCAATACCCTAGATTATTCAATAAAAGTAAAAAAGATTTAACATATGGCTTTAATGAAGACAAAGAATTAGATGAAGAATTAGATTTGTATAATAATCCGTACAGTATTAGTGAAAGTTATCTGGATATAAGAATATAGGGGAGGTGGATAAATTGGATATAAGCAGTGTTACAAGTGCAATGGTTTACAGTAGCAATAGAACAAAAGAGTATAATAGCAACTTAGACAAAGATGCGTTTCTAAATCTATTAGTTACCCAGTTACGATACCAAAATCCATTAGAACCTATGAAAGATACAGAATTTATTTCTCAAATGGCACAGTTTACAAGCTTGGAGCAAGCTAAGAATACTAATAAAATCACCAAAATCAATGCAGCTTATAATATGGTTGGAAAATTTGTTATTGGAACCATAAAAGATGAATCCGGTAATTTAAAGGAAGTTGCAGGCATTGTAGATAGCGTCAGGGTAGAAAAAGATGAAGCGTATTTGGTGGTAGATTCAAAAGAAATACCTTACGAAGCAGTAAATGAAGTAACAGACATAATCAACAATGTGGAGCAGTATAGATTGACGATTCAAAATATGAGATTTAACATGGCTTATAATATGCTTGGAAGAGAAATAAAAGCTAAAATAGGTGATAAAGAGATTACAGGGATTGTAGAGGGTATAAGAAGCGTAGATGGGATGCTTAAATTAATCGTAGGTGAATACCAATTGACAGTGGATGATGTATATGAAATAAAATGAGAACTTGTTGAGGTGATATGATGAGCGATTACAACATTAAAATTAACAATATTATTCCTGTTGGAAGTAAAAATTATAATAATGATAAGGACAAGCATACTCCAACGTTAAATAATGATTTTGCAGATATTTTGCAAAGTAAAATATCTCAAAGAGAGGCCATCAAGTTCTCAAAACATGCTCAAGAAAGATTAATTTCAAGAAATGTTAAATTGACTCAAGAAGATATAACTAAAATAGACAAAGCAGTTGAAAAAGCGGCAAAAAAAGGAGTAAAAGATACTTTGATTCTACTTGGCAATACAGCCTTTATTGCGAATGTAAAAAGCAAAACTATCATAACAGCAGCTACAGAAGAAACGTTAAAAGAAAATATGTTCACTAATATCGATGGAGCAATAATTTTATAAGCCGGACCTTTTAGAGGAGGCTTAACCCTTCGGAACGACAGAAGAAGGGATATTAAAGCAAATAGGAGGTCGAATAATTTATGATGAGATCAATGTTTTCAGGTGTGTCAGGATTAAGAGCTCATCAACTAAAAATGGATGTTATTGGTAACAATATTGCTAATGTTAATACAGTAGGATATAAAGGGCAAAGAGCAACTTTTCAGGAGGTCTTTAACCAGACCATAAAAGGTGCAGGCTCACCCCAAGCTGGAAGAGGAGGTACAAACCCTCAGCAAATAGGGCTTGGAATATCATTGGCATCTATTGATACATTTCATATTAGAGGTGCAGTTCAAAGAACTGACAACAATACTGATTTAGCTATAAATGGTGATGGGTTCTTTATATTGTCAAATAGCGCTGATTTTTTGAGCCGAACCTATACTAGAGCAGGTAATTTCACATTAGATGAATATGG
>JAAYMO010000246.1 GCA_012521375.1 Clostridiales bacterium | reverse complement strand
TGAAGCTTGTAAACTCCCTTATCTATATATTCCCTCCTGAATGCCCCAATGAAAGGATTATATATGTATTTTCTTCCGAAGCTGTACATGTTTCTTAGATCTCTGTCTAACGCAATTGAAGCATGAGTATATTCATCCTTCATAAATAGCCTTATAAGCCTTGATACTATAGTATTGGTTCTGGTGAGAACAATATAAATATGCTTTTTATCCATGATTCATAAACTCCTTTTTATGTGATGAGCCTATTATGCAATAAGGAGTTTAATAATCATTGAACAATATCTTAAGATTATCTTAATTTTACTTTAATACTTTATGTAAGTTTTGTATTCATTTTCTGTAAAAGAAAAAAGCCATCTAACTGGCTTTTTATTAAAAGCTATTTTTTTGTAAGGTTACAAAAAATCTAATGCTGTTTCCTTCACATTCTGCCCATATATCTCCATGATGAAGATCTACTATACTTTTAGCTATTGCAAGTCCGAGGCCTGAACCTCCCATGCTTGCTACTCTTGACTTTTCAAGCCTATAGAATCTATTGAAAAGGTTTGGTAATTCTTCTGAAGGTATAGGGTCCCCCTTATTTTCTATACACACTATGACTTTACCCTCTTGATGCTCTAGATTAATCAGTATCTTCCCAGGCTTATATGAATATCTTATTGCGTTCATCAGAAGATTTTCAAAAACTCTAACCATCAAATCCGCATCCATATCCACAAGTATTCTTTCTTGAGGCATTTCCTTTATGAATTCCAATTGGTTTACTTCGCCAGCAGGAACCAGCTCTTCAATCAATTGTTCAAGGAGTTCGTTGATATTTACTTCAGCAGTATTTAGATTAATACCTTCATTGGCTATCTTGGTATATTCAAAAAGATCATCTATAAGTGTCTTCAACTTTTCTGCCTTGCCATGAGCTATATTTATAGAATCTTCCAATTGCTTCTGATCTTCATATTTTTTATCTTTTATCAGTTCCAAATAGCCCATTATAGAAGTAAGAGGGGTTCTCAAATCATGAGATATATTGGTAATCAATTCGTTTTTTGTCCTCTCCGCTCTTCGTTCCTCCTCAATCTTTGATTTAAGCTCTTCTGCCATATTGTTAATATTATCAGCAAGAGAAGCAAGCTCATCCGAACCTTTTCTTGCCACTCTGAAATCAAGATTGCCCGTAGATATTACCTGAAGTCCGGCAGCAATTTCTTCGATGTAGCTCATTTTTTTCTTCGTGAGGAATTGGAACGCCATAACAAATACGCCTATATATACAACTATTGTTATCAGCACTGCCCCTTCGGTTCCTGTATTTTTATAAACAATTTTAGCTTTAGGTACTCCCGTAGCCACGACATAAGCATTAATTCCGTTAATTTTTGAAGGATATAGGCTGGAATACTCCAACGGTACCCCCTCATTTTGGGGATCATTTTTGGCATTATTCATATTTCTTATCAGCTCATATATATCAATCTCATTCATCGTAGCATTTGCCGACTTGTATAATACTTTACCATCTACATCTGTAATCATCACTTTAAAGTTGCGTTCTTCTACAACCTCATCTAATAACCTCTGAATGATATCCTCATCAAGATGAGAATCAGACTCCTCCTCCAAAATTTCAGCAATACCCCTGACAGCCTCATCCGTCTCCAATCTACCTATGGTGTATTCTATGTAAGCCCTTCTTGTATAGACTTCCATAATCCCAAATGTTGCGGTTCCTATCAATACAGACAGCATAAGGCATACAATAAAAGTGAGAATCAACTGCATCCGAATGCTGGACTTGATTTTTTCATCAATCACCCGATAAATTATTTTTAACGGTCTGAGTAAATGCTTTAAAGGAAAAAGCAATTTCTTTACAGGCCAGAATAGCAGCTTGGCTAACCAAAAAGTTAGTTTCATGAGCCAAATTAGGGGCTTAATTAACCAACCTAGAAACTTAATCAACCAACTCAGTGGCTTCATAAACCAACGAAAAAGTGAAAATCTAACTTTCAAATTTATACCCCACTCCCCATACAGTTTTTATATATTGAGGTTTTCTCGGATCCAATTCAATCTTTTCTCTTATTTTTCTAATATGAACCATAACCGTATTATCAGATTCAAGATAATCTTCTTTCCATACACTTTCAAATATTTTCTGTGTACTGAATACAATGCCTTTATTCCTTGCAAGAAGCTCAAGGATATCAAATTCTTTAGGAGTCAGCTTCACCTCTTTGCCATCAACAATCACTTCATGAGTAGCAACATTTATACTTATATTTCCTATTTCTATTACATCCTTTTTCTTTTGAACAGGAGTATTCAGCCTTGTATACCGCCTTAACTGGGACTTGACACGAGCCATAAGTTCCAAAGGGTTGAAAGGTTTCGTTACATAATCATCAGCACCAGTACTTAAACCTATAATCTTATCCATGTCCTGGCTCTTAGCAGACAGCATGATTATAGGCATGTTTTTTTCTTCTCTTATCTTCATACAGGCTTGTATCCCATCCATTTTGGGCATCATAATGTCAAGAATAATCAAATGGACTTCCTTTTCTTCTAAAATCTTAATGGCTTCAAGCCCATCGTATGCTTTTAACACATTATAACCATCGTTTTTCAGATATATCTCTATCAAATCGCTGATTTCCTTTTCATCATCAACAATAAGTACAGTTTCCTTATTAAGCATATAACTATCTCACCGCCAAATTCATCAATTTGTTTAATAATCCTCTTCTGATTATATAATAAATATCTTCAAAAATTTTTGATAAAATCTTAAATATTTCTTAATTCTACAACTGCATGCCTGTTTTTTTACATATACAAATAATCAAAAAGCCGGAACCCTAACACAATAGTCTTAGATTGTTAAAAAATAATAAATCAGGAGGTGTTATGATGGATTTGGGAAATCATAAACTTGCAGAAATAAAAGATGACGTAAAATTTAGGATAAAATGAACCTTATCGATTAAAAGCAGATAATAATCACTTATATTATGTTATAACATTGCCATTGGCATAAAGTGTTTATTTTTATTGTTATTTATATTATACTATTTATTGTTGTAACAGAGAGTTTACCCTATATATGGTTTACTTACTATTTACAAAAGTTAAAATAATTATTGGAGGTAATTTTTCATGACTCAAGAGTATCTTTCCTGGCTTCACGAATATTATAAGAAAATTAATCAAACTAACATCCTTGAAAATTTCCTAGGTCTTGAACTTGTCGAGCTTCAGAAAGGAAAAAGTATATATAAAATAAAAACATCTCAAAAGCATAGCAATATGTTTGGTACAGTACATGGAGGCACTCTTGCTTCCATTTGCGATATAGCTATGGGAACTGCCTGTATAACTATGGGTAATGGGGTAGTAACCATTGATATGAGTGTCAGTTATATAAAAAGTGCACCTAAAGAAAGTAATCTTACAGCTATCGGTGAAGTCATCAGCAACGGAAAGACTATTATGCGGGCAGTGAGCGAAATATTTGATGAACAAGGTCAGCTTATTGTCAAATCACAAGCTTCGTATTATGTCACTGGAGATTTCCGAGTAGACGACTAATCAGCCACCGAGAATAGTTCTCGATGGCTCTATCAATGCTAAGGCTCAACATTATTCTTCACCAACTCCATAAACACTTCAGGAGTTACTATTATTACCTTTGGATTCTGTCTTAACCTGCTTACAACATCTTCAACATTATGAACACCTTTGCTCCAGACATGGACATATCCGTTAATATAATCCTTGTAAATGTTCATTAATTCCCATTGATCAGAAACCATTTTATAGGAAACACTATAGTTATCCTTTAAATCCTCCAGCCATACTTTATAATCCGGATGGGAAGAGCTCAGGGTGTATATCTGATAGTGGAGCGCCCGTTCACTATTCCCTGAAGGCTGGCAATCATGGTCTTTTCACTTGGTGTCAAAGAGTCCAGAAAAACAACATATAACCTTCTAGGCACTATTGGGTTTTTTATATAGTTCAAAGTTGTATTAGAAATGTGCTTAATAGGAAAAGCTGCTGAACAAGCAGCAGCTTTTTTCCATTGGCTCCATTTTACGTCGAATTTATCTCCATTTGCTTTGCAGTATTCATAGAACTTATTAAGGAAACCTATCCTTTCCTTGTTATAAAAAGATTGTGCTGTACTTTCTTTAAAATTCGCCAATGCCACTTGTCTGTCTATAATTTCTTCTGCGGTGGCTGATTGGTAATTTTTCATCATGTCATACATGATCATAAAAGTAGCAGTTCTTCCTATACCTTCCTTACAGTGAAAGTGAAGCCACGAATCTTTTGGTTGAGCTTTAACAATATCTATAAAGAAATCAACCATGTCATCAGTTGGTATTCCTCCATCCCTGACAGTTACCCTTTTATAAGACAATCCTTTTGTATTGACAAGATTCTTCTCATTTTGAACTTTTGTGGGTATTACAGTTAATTTAGGATGATTGTAAAAAGTAATAGGTTCGTTTAATTTAATGCTTTTTAGTTTTTCTACTTCATCCATCAAAACCTGCTCTCTGGTCAAGCCCACATTGGCATTATTTTTTTCATTTGCCCAGCTGACTGAATATTCATTAATGAATCCATGGGATTCCTGCCTTAAATCTACCACTGTTATTGGCAATGAGGTTCCAATGGCATCAATCAACATAGGAAGATTCTTCACTGTGAATTGTTGACTGCCTGAGATATTTAATTTATCTAATCCCGTTAAATTTAAGTTTTTATTGTCTTTTATAACGGTTAAGTCTGTAGTTTTACGAAAATTCTTAGGCAGAATATCTACATGACCTGGCGAATCTACTACAAGATTTACATCTTTTTTCTCGTCTATAGCTTGAGCTTTAATAGCCATACTTGGAAAGAAGGTCGATGAAACAGATAATACCAGTATTAGTAAATATGATACCACTCCTTTGAAATCTTTACGCAAAATAATCCCTTCTTTCTTCGTTTTGTAATAATATTTTAGAGTGGATTAATTATAGTATAAGGTGACAAAATCATTTCTATACAAGTTATCAATGCTATAATTTCCAATAATTTCATAAATTGAATAATTAAACTGAAAATACTCCTTAATTACTCCTGTGGGAGTATAGTTTTCTATTCAGATTTAGATTAATATTAGAACATACCATACATTAAATTTATAAATCAGGAGGTTTTTTATGTATTTTGTAGGTTTTGTTGTTTTCATCGCTTTTTTAGTATTTACTACTTTGGTATCTGGTTCTTTGGCATTTTTTATTGATCTGCCAAGCATATTGATCATTCTAGCTTTTAGTCTTCCCATGCTTATGGCATCCGGGCTCTTTTCAGATTTTATCAGAGCTTTCAAAATTATGGGCAAAAAAATAAACGTCTGGTCCATAATTGAATTAAACCGTACAGAAATTTCTCTACGTCTTGCAATCAAGCTGCTATTATTTTCGGGATTATTAGGAAGCATAATAGGCATTCTTTCAATTCTGTCAAATACAAGCAACATGGCTCACATAGGACAAAACATAGCAGTATCAATCCTTAGCATTCTTTACTCAATACTTTTTGTCTTTATACTTCTTCCTGTACAGGCTAAGGTAAAATCGATGATACTAACAATGGACAAGGAATATATTGATGAAGAAGCAGCTAAATAAGATATTTGGATTGTTAAGCTATTTGCTTGTTCTCAGCCTTCTATTTAACTTTAACTGGGTACTTATTTTGCGTCCTAAACCATTTTTCTCTGTCATACTAGGCACGGTAATATTAACCGCTTCACAGTATAAGAAAGAGTTCAGCAAGGAGGACATAGCTGCCTGCTTAAGATGGAACCTTTTATTTTCAAGCTTTCTTACTACTCTCATATCTATTCTTTCCTCTATATCAAATATGAGAGTATCCGATGGTGGTAGTTGGGACATTACCGAATCACTTTTGCCTATGCTTTATGGCAGCATAATATATTTGATACTTAACATACTACTTAATGAGCCTGCAAAAAAAGAAATAAGCGGGCAAAATGACGAATCTGTATCAAATACCAATGATTTGTTTAATCCGGCTCTTGCACAAAGAGTTTTTATAGAATATGGGCTTACCAATAGAGAATGCCATGTGGCATTAAAGCTTCTAGAAAATATCTCAAATAAAGAAATTGCTTCCCAACTTTATATAAGTGAGGCAACTGTAAAAAAACACATCCAAAATATTTATCAAAAGTTTGGGGCTTCTGATCGAAATAGTTTTAAAATGATCTATATTAACAGTATAAATAATAAATAAACTCCCTTTTAAATGGGAGTTTATTTGGGTTTTGATTTATGATATGGTTCACCTTACTGCGCTAATTGCGGTTTTGCTCTTCATTAATAGAATTGGATAACTTTTATTCCATATATATCGATTATGTCTCAAATTCAGAACAGTCTATGTTATATTTGCTGATTTTTCGATACAGAGTATTTCTTCCTATACCTAGTGCTTTTGCACAATTGGTAATGTTGCCTTTAAATCTCTTCAGAGCTTTTATAATAATTTCTTTCTCTACTTTTTCCAGATTAAATTCAGCTTCTTCTATATCTATATAATTTTCACTGCTGATAGGCTTTTTGCTTTTTACAAGGTTGTAATCAATAGAACCTGTATTTAGCATTAGTTCTATCAGGTTCTCAAGTTCTCTTATATTGCCAGGCCAATCATATTCAATCAATTCTTTCAGGTAATCCTTAGGTAATTCAATAACCTTTTTATTAATTCGTTTTGATATTCTATTCATAAAATAATCTATCAATAGCGGAATATCATCTTTTCTCTCTCTCAAGGCAGGCAGCCTAAGTGGCAGAACATTAAGCCTGTAGAATAGATCCTTCCTGAAATTTCCTCTTTTTACTTCTTCCACTAGATCTTTGTTGGTTGCAGCTATAATTCTAACATCTACAACAATCTCCTTGGTGCTGCCTATTCTGCATACGGTACCCTCCTCGATAACTCTCAGCAGCCTGGTTTGCATATCAAGAGGCATTTCTCCAATTTCATC
>JAAYMO010000245.1 GCA_012521375.1 Clostridiales bacterium | reverse complement strand
TTTACTTTATCTTTTTTGTTTGAATCTAATAAAGTAAAAATCATATCGTGGTTACTCTTGTCAAGCATACTCCACGAAATTTACACCACTACTTAAGACTATAACTATGTAGCTGAAACAAATATTTCTGGGGATGTTATGTTAGGGAAGCATGCATCTACATCCAAATCATACAGTAAGCTTTCTTTTGGATTTGAATAGTATACGACTCTTCCCTTTTCCCACCCTAAAAAATCTCTAACAGCGCTTTCTAAGGCAGGCCCTATTTTTTGTACTTCTTTAAGCGAAATACTCTGCTTTTCATATGCTTTTTTCGCCATGTTTTACTCCTCCTGATTATGTATGCTTTTTATTAACTCATTTTCTCCGTAACACTTTATTACTTCTAATATTCTTTACGGCATGTTACTTTCTTATCTCTTTATACTCGTCTGTGAAAGCAAATCAAGAACCTTGGCCCCCGGTTCCAAACTTATCGCGGTATATTTATGCGCTAATGCTATAGGCACAACAGCATTTTCATATAAATCGCATTCAAAATCTTTTATTAGTTGAACAGCTTTTCCGAGGCAATCGTAATTGGAATACTTTGTTTTTTCAGTTGAAAAACATTTCGTATCTTGATCTGCTTTTGAAGAAAATGGATATGGAAGAGCAAAAACAAAAACACGTCCACTTTCTGTTTTTAATAGAAAATCTTGTCCATAATAGGTTTCATATCCGAACCCATTATTTGAAGGCTCATTATTTGGAGTAATATACTTATATCTATAATCGTCAGTTATTGAGAATATTTTATTATTACCTATGTAATTTTCAATAAGATTAAAATATTCAACAACATGTCCTGCTTTTTGTAGACCAATTAATAAAATGCTGTTCTTTCTATACTTTTTCATATCACAATTTATTCTGTTAAGATATCTTAGTATCGAAGCGTGAATCCATGCTGCAGTTCCAAATATCGCCAAAGGCCCATCAATAAAAAATGCTAGATTACTTAATATATTTGCAAACGACTCAGCATAATACTCCCGAACTATTCTAATATAATGAACAGGTATAATATGTTCAATCACATTCATAAACCTTGAAAGTGCCACAGAATTCGATTGATAGTCTGTTACTTCTTCCCATATTCTTAAACAATCGGAAGGATAAACTGGAGATTTGCAATTAGGACAGTATTGTTCTTCTGGAATATCATATAGCTCAATTTGTTCCTGTTCACATGATGGACACTTATGTATTTTTAATTTTGAAGAATCATTTGTACCTAACTCTCCAGTTCTTAAAGAAGCTAAATGAAAAAGTGTTGTTCGCAAGCTGGAATCTGGCCTATCTTTTATAGTTCTATGTTCTAACAAATGTTTATCCATAGCATATCTAAAACTATCACGAACATTTTTTTTCCCCTTTAAAACTATATTGGAACTTGGAAAAGGAAATGTTATAGGTGAATTATTATCTTGCATCTTAGCTACCCGGAAAGGATCAACAAATCTATTATTTAATACCCTTAAATCTCTATATTGCCTTCTATCAATCAATAAGCTCCCAATTTTAACATACCCCACTTTAGTACTTGGAATCCGACTTTGGACACTAGCCTCATAGTAGCTACCATCTATAGCAATTATTTTCTCAGGGAGAGTGTCATTATTTTGTGGTACATCAATAAAAAGTTCACTCATTTTTTTACCTTCTTCTTCAGAAGGCTCTATTATAAAACTACATTCCTCGATGAATTTTAATATCTCAGGATTATTAACAATATCAAAATGAGATGTTTTATCTGCATATTCATCCTTGTAAGGCATTTCTATTCCCCCGTTAAGTTATCTTTTTATTGATTTTAATCTCTCAATCTCTCTTTCTGGCTCGAATTTATCAATTTGTACAGGCACAACAAAAGGGCTTGATAGAGTTTTAACTCTTGCAAAACCAACATCTTGAGCTCGGAGAAGAGATTTGCTAAAATCACCAAAATCATAAAACTTTGATAACTCATAGATTTCTTTTTCGTTGTTCAAGTGAGAAATAAACCAATTTTCGGTATTGGCAAGAATATTAGGATGTACTGAAGAAACCTCTTGAGTAGCATAAACAAGTGATATCTTATACTTCGCACCTTCTTTAGCAAGCCGTGGCCAAGTTTCTGTCAAATCCATGTCTTTTCCTATCAAATTGTGGGCTTCTTCTATATAGATAACAATATTAGGAGGAGTTCGCCCTTCCAAAAAGTAACCCATAGATTTATTAAAAATAACTTGAGCAATTTGCTTACTTATCTTCTCTCGCAATGTTGCATCACCAACAGATAAATCCAATATAACAATTTTACCTTCTAATAAATGCTTGTATATTTCCTCTCCAACCTCTTTGCTTCGACGAGGTGAATGGTATTTTTTCGCGTTAACAAGAACCTTATATCCGTTTATATATGAGTCTTTTTCATTTTTACATGCAATCATATTAAGAATAGCTAATGTTTCATTGTCCAGCCAATTTTCACCACTACTGCTCTTCAAGGCAGAAACTCTATTAGCAGCACGTGCAGCCAAAAACCATTCTTCTGCTTCACGAAGAGTTAATCCATTCTTGGGGTCTTTTACATCCCTTCGATCATCATCACTATTTACATCTTTATTTATGTAGTTATAAACGGCCTCTCTCACTTTTTTATTGGCTTCGAAATATACTTTATAATTATTGCTTGGAGGTTCAAACCCTGCTTTGGCCAGCATAGTTTTATATGCTGCAAGTTTTAGTTCCCATCTTTTATGAAGTCCTATATCACTTATATCTGGTTCATCAAATGATATATTCAAAAATGTCTGTACATCAGCCGCAGCGCTATTCCCATCTTCATTAATAACATTACGTATAATATTAAATCCTTCCTGCACTTGAATATAAAAATTGTTTTGTAATTCTTCAAACCCTTCTGTCTTTAACATACGATACCGAATTGTTTCGTCTTTATAGATTTCTGAAATTGCACCTTGGTCCTGTTGATTCGCATTAGCATATTCTCCGTTTATATCATAGATTATTTGACCTATTTTAACATTGCACTCATCGGAAATTCGTTTAACCACAGAAACGGTTTGTTTTATCATATTAGATTTACCTGTTCTTGTCATACCTAGTACTGCTGTTCTTCTAGCTAAAAAATCAGACGGTTGTATAAAAAATGGAACCTTTTCTTCATTGCTTCCTCTATGCAATCTATCTGTTGAAGTATATCTTATCGTTCCAATTTTAAAGGGTTTAATTGGATTTTGGATACCAAGAGCTCTAGCATCTTCAACTGCTTTCTTCTTCCTGATAGGATCAACGTAATTTACTATTGTCTCAAGTGCTTTACCTTTTGGTCTATATACATTCAAACGTGCAGCAACAGCAAAAGATTCTATATCACTTCCAAGCCACAATTCATTATCTCTTACAAAAAATGTCCCAAGGACACGACATTCTAAGCCCCCGAATTGGAGCATATTTTTCGTTATATCATCAAAATCTCTTTTTAAATCATTTACAAAAATATCTGTTTGCTTTTGATAGTTATCTATTTTTGTCCTAATCATATCATTATCTTGCGGAAGTTTTGTGGTACCATTTACCCTTAAGAGAATTATCTCACGTTCTTCTTCTGGTACATTTTGATAATCTTCTGGATTAAATGATGCTGCAATCAAGAAACAATTATGTGGAACTCCTTGTACTTTAGCTTTCCAGAGGTCATTCGTCACTACAAGGGCATAATCATAATCAATAGAATACACCCAACCCATAAAATTATCCTTCTGTAGTATTTGTACCAAAAAGTCGTCTTTCAAAAGTGCATTAATATTATTTAGCACAAACATCACCTCACGCAAATCTTATTTTAATCTTATGCTTTTTTATTTCATCTTCTGAAGGAATCATTTTTCTTTCATGGTATATCATTATTTCGGTTCCTTCATATTTAGTGGCTGCACTATAGTTCAAGAAGAATTTTTTCATTGTATGGCTTGCATAAATTTTTTCAATTTCCTGTGTATTGTCATACGTTATAATCCATGGTTTATCTACTTTCTCTTCAATTGCAATCGCAAGCTTTAAATGATCTTCATGTTTAAAATGATTCTCGTAAAGACTACTACCTTGTTTATAATAAGGTGGATCAAAATAAATAAGTGATTTTTCTTCAACCTTAGGTAATATTTTATCAATAAAGTCAAAAATATCCTTGTTATAAACTTTTATTTGCTTTTTCTTTACTGCAATTGCTTCAATTCTATTTATCAAATCATTTTTGTTGTATCTTGCATCAATTTTCCAATTTCCTTCTTGGTTTAATCCACCAATTACTCCACCTGTAAGAATACCAGATCTGTTGGTACGATTCAAAAAAAACGTCGCAAATCCAAGTTCCAAGCAAACCTTGTTTGTTTTTGCAAATATTTCTCTTTGTCTTTTCCATTCTTCGATACTTACCTGAGTATTTTTAATAAGTCTACAAAGCTCTTCTGTGTTCTCTAATACCGATTTCCAAAATGAATAAACTGCTTTATTTTTGTCATTAATAATTATTTTTGATACGGCTTCATCAAGCAATAAGGCTATGGCCACACCTGCGCCACCCGCAAATGGCTCTACATATGTACCACCAGTTAAACCATTTTTGTTAAGTATAAGTTTTATGTAGCTTGTAAGCTTCCCTTTTCCTCCTGGGTATCGAAGGGGAGAATAATATATCATAATACCACCAAATCTTCATTTTAAGATTTCATAATAATTATATCGAAAAATATATCCATTTTCATCACTTTAAGAAAAACAGTGCCAAATAGTAACCTTATAAATATATTTTACATTAGTATCCATCTCATAACAATACGCTGTTTTCTCCCCTCGTCCGCGGGAACATACCCACATCCTTCCAAATACCCTCCAGCCCTTGCCCCAAGCGACTTCACTCACTGTGTTTTCTTTTGAGCCAAACTACGCACTCAACGTGAAGTTTTTAGGCTATTTCACACTTTCCAAAAATGCAGCAAGAATGCTGTGTTTATGCTGGTTTGATATCCATCCTGTCCTCTCGCTAAATAATTCTCGATTAGGCTATTTGATTTTACGTCTTT
>JAAYMO010000028.1 GCA_012521375.1 Clostridiales bacterium | reverse complement strand
TTCCCAGTGGCCTCTATATGTTGTATGATCATTTCCCAGGTAATCAATATCAGCATAAATCCTCACTATATTATTTACATCGTCATGCTGAATGTGTACATTTGATGGTCTGCCGTCATCACTCCTATACTGCAAGTAATTATTTACTATCTCCCAGGCAATATCATCACTGTATCCATCATAAATATTGTTGTAATCAGCATCTGCAATCTCCAGCACCATGCTATGATTACCAAAATCTACTATTCTTCTTTCCCGAATATTAACATACATACCTGCAGCCCTCCTTTATTATCTTTAGTATTATATATTTTCCCCTAATATAGCCTTCGGTATTAGTAATCCTTACATTATTTTAGGGAAACCGCAGGTAAAGCTAAATAATCTCTCACACTACCTCCAACCTTATTATTTAATTATACAAATATCACTCAGACTTGTTGTTGACAGAGTTCAATATTTCCATAAATTCATCACCCATTATAGTTTCTTTTTGAATAAGGTATGAAGCAATCTTACCAAGAGCTTCCATATTATCTTGCAAAAGGGTTTTAGCTTTTTCATAACATTCTTTTAATATCCTTTGAACCTCATTGTCTACTTCCGCAGCAGTTGTATCAGAACAATTTCTCACTGGTCTTCCATCGAGATACCTATTTTGTATAGATTCCAATCCCATCATTCCGAATCTGTCGGACATACCATATATGGTTACCATCTGCCTTGCAAGATGAGTAGCCCTTTCAATATCATTCGCTGCTCCTGTGGTTATCTCGTTAAAAATTAATTCTTCAGCTGCTCTTCCGGCTAGAAGAACGACTATTTGTGCCAACATTTCATCCTTGGTCATCAGGTATTTTTCTTCTTCAGGCATCTGCATCGTATATCCTAAAGCACCCATGGTTCTCGGTATTATGGTAATCTTATGAACAGGTTGGGCTTTCTTCTGTAATGCCGAAGCCAATGCATGACCTACCTCATGGAAAGCAACCATGCTCTTTTCTGTTTGAGTCATAACCCTATCTTTCTTTTCCTTACCTGCTATAACAGTCTCTACAGCTTCAAACAAGTCATCCTGGCGAATTTTATCTCTTCCCATTTTAACAGCCCTTAAAGCCGCTTCGTTTATCATATTTGCAAGATCTGCTCCAACAGCTCCTGCAGTGGCCAAAGCAATTTCCCTTAGGTTTACATTTTCATCCATTGAATAATTTTTTGCATGAACCTTGAGAATTGCTTCTCTACCTTTAAGATCCGGCTTATCTACTATAACTCGTCTATCAAATCGACCAGGCCTTAATAGTGCTTTATCAAGGACCTCCGGTCTGTTTGTGGCTCCAAGTATAACAACACCTTTAGAAGAATCAAAGCCGTCCATTTCAGCAAGTAGCTGGTTTAACGTTTGCTCTCTTTCATCATTTCCGCCTAGGGTACTATCCCTGCTCTTTCCTATGGCATCGATTTCATCTATGAAAACTATGCATGGTGCATGCTTTTCTGTCTGCTTAAACAAATCTCTTACCCTAGCAGCCCCTACACCAACAAACATTTCAACAAAATCTGACCCGGACATGGAAAAGAAAGGAACTTTTGCTTCTCCTGCCACAGCCTTAGCTAAAAGAGTTTTCCCTGTACCAGGAGGGCCAACAAGCAAGGCACCTTTTGGCAGCTTAGCTCCTATCTTGGTATATTTGCTAGGACTATGAAGGAAATCAACAATCTCTTGAAGAGATTCCTTAGCTTCCTCTTGACCTGCCACATCATCAAAGGTAACACCTGTACTTTTTTGCACATATACTTTAGCATTGCTCTTGCCTATGGACATGGTCCCTCCCATTCTTTTACTCATGGAACCCATAAGCATTGACGCAAACACATAAAATATTCCAAAGGGAAGAACCCATGAGATTAAGAAATTCATGATAGGAGATTGCTTGTTTTGAACTGGCTTAAACTTTACTCCTGCATCATATAGCCTATCAACAAGGCCTGGATAATCTAACTTGCCTGTATAATACATTTTTCTTTCTACAATGGGAGTAGCACTATCTGCTTTAGGTATTATTATTATTCTGTCTTCAGCAATCTGAACGGAATATATTTCATCATTATCTAACATTCTCAAAAATGTACTGTAATCTATTTCCTGAAATGCTGATTGTGATATAAAAGATAACAATATATTAATCCCTAAAGTAATAAGCAGCGCTATAGCAATAAACTTAGGTAAATTCTCCTTATTGGGCAATATAATCACCATCCTTATAGAATATTCTCTGACAAATCCATCAATTTATCACTAATTTTTTGTATATCTTCTCTTGAAAACTCATTCATGCAAAATAGTTTAAAAAAAGCCATTCCATAGCAAGCAAGATATATTATCATTCCCATTACAGGATCCTTTGAATCATTAATTCTTTCCAGCAGCTTTTTATTATTTTCTTTCACTGGCTCTAACAATTCTTGATTCATGGCCACAGCAGCAAGTAATCCTGTAATGCAAGGGGAATTTTCTGAATCACAATTGAAATGCTCTTTTACCAATGATTTAAGCCATCTTTTCTTATCAATTTTATTCTCAAATTGCTCCATATAGAATTGTATTAGACCTTGTATAAGCTTATCTTTACTAGGAAAATGATATAACAGTCCTCCTTTACTAATACCTGCTTCTTTTGCCACTTCCTCCAGTGTAAAAGAGTTTAATCCTTTCTTAGCTATAACCTTATTTGCTTCAAATAGTATCTTCTCCTTTACAGGCATATCCATGCTTTTCAACTCCTCTCGACCGTCTGGACGGTATAGTACCATTTTACCAAATAATATTTTCTATGTCAATGTAATGAAAAGTGCCTTGCATTCTAGGTATATTGTAATAAATGTGATATAATTATTTCATATAAAAATATGTTAAAATTTGATACAGATATGATATTTTTGTTTTTTGTGAGGGCTTAAATGATGGAACAAAACCAGAAATTTATGATGATGACTCAAACTCCGGTTTCTAAACTCATACCAAAACTGGCAGTGCCTACTATAATCAGCATGCTTACAACTTCTTTCTACAATATGGCGGATACTTTCTTTGTTAGCCAAATAGGGACCAGTGCTGCAGCTGCTGTAGGTGTTATTTTTTCCCTCATGGCTATAATACAAGCCATAGGTTTCACCTTCGGCATGGGTTGTGGCAGCTTTATCTCCCGCAGCCTAGGCAAAAAAGATATAAAAAGCGCAGAAGAAGCAGGAGCCATAGCTTTTTTTACTGCTATTTTCATAGGATTGTTGCTGGCATTCTTCGGCTTGCTATTTATTGATAAACTAGTAGTTTTCCTAGGTGCTACAGAGACTATAGCTCCCTTCGCTAAAGATTATGGCAAATATATTTTAATCGGTGCACCCTATATGTGCGGTTCCTTCGTTTTAAATAATATATTACGCTCCCAAGGCAATGCTGTAAGATCGATGCTTGGAATAACAACCGGCGGCATATTGAATATTATATTGGACCCTATATTTATATTTGTTTTAAATATGGGCATATCAGGTGCAGCCATAGCAACAATCATAAGTCAGCTTATAAGTTTTATAATTCTATTTATTCAATGTAATTACATAGACGGCAGTATTAAAATTAAACTATCTAACTATAAGTTATCTTTGAAAATGTATAAAGAAATTTTAAAAACAGGTATGCCTACCTTATATAGACAAGGTCTTGCAAGCTTTTCAACTATTTTGCTTAATACATCTGCCTCATCCTTTGGTGATTCTGCTATTGCAGCAGTTTCCATTGTAACAAGGATAATGATGTTTATCTTCTCTGTTTTAATAGGCTTTGGGCAAGGATATCAGCCGGTCTGCGGTTTTAATTTCGGAGCAAAAAAATATGATCGTGTGTTGGAAGCTTTTTGGTTCTGCGCTAAAGTAGCTTTTGTAGCATTATCGATATTTGCATTGATAGCTTTCACATTCGCTCCAAAACTCATAGCTATATTTAGAGCCAATGACCCGGAAGTTATCATGATTGGCTCCCGCACTATGCGATTTCAATGTTGTGTAATGCCTCTTCATGCTGTAACAGTCATAGTAAATATGACCCTCCAGTCTTTAGGCTATGGCTGGAGAGCTTCTGTGGTCGCTGCAGGTAGGCAAGGGTTGTTTTTCATACCTGCGATACTTTTCCTGCCTCCCGCAATAGGCATCACCGGTATAGAAACTAGCCAGGCAATAGCGGATTTCTTAACCTTTTTACTGGCATCTGGAATGATTTTAGACGTGCTTAAAGAATTGAAACAGATGAGGGAATCTGTAGAAACTGAACAGCAAAAAAGTGCAGTTTAGACTGCACTTTTATCATTTTCAAACTAGGAATTATCCAACGCTATCCTTTCATAATGCTTGTATAAAGCGTAGAACAATCCCCTATAATCCTTATTCCAAGGTTTCTTCTTGCCGCAAAAATGCAATATGACGGTATTTCGTATCACATGGTCCATATCCCATAGACCACCGCTCATTATTTTATAATAGCGGTAGAATCTTACGTCATAATTATATAATTTTTCATCGATACTTTTTATATTTTTGGAATATAGTGCATTAAGAATGTCTTGATCTGGCATTATTAACTTTGACTTGTTTTCCTCTACAAAAGCAAATATGTCATTTTCATCAATGTGTTGTCTTTGAGCATCCAAGTTCATAAGAAGAACTCCTGAGTTATAATAGGCCTGAATATCATATGGATATAATCTGATTCTGTTTATCTCTTTTACTGTAATCTTGTCGTGATACGCTGCAGCAAATAAATATTCTTCTAAATCTATTTCATATAATTCTTTTATAGGATTGATTATAAGGGTATCAGGATCTATATATAATATGCGCTCCATATCTTTTGGTAAAAGCTTAAATGCCAAGAGCCTATAGTACATTTCTTTTGTATAGTGAAGCAATGTAGGTGCATCCTGAAAATAATCTTCGCCAATATGAATTGACGTAAATAAACTGCCATGGTTTTCTGTATATTGGTTTAGGTCCTCCAGTTCATAGTCTTTTAAACTGGAATGTAATAGATATATATTGAACTTCTCTTCCTGATTGTTAAGAAAAAGTGATTTTAGCATAACTTTCAAAGGCTTTATGTATTTGGAATCTAATGTCACTAAAAGATTGATCATAATATCTCCTCTTCCCTTTTGAGTTCCTTAATTACTAATTCTTTATTATTATCAAAATCAATATGCATATAGCATTTTTTTAATAGTATCTATTAAAATCATTTCTACATCAAAGGAGCAAAGATACGAAGTACTGTTCTTACCAGCTTCTTATACCACTTAACATCATCTAGATCCTTTATAGTAATCTCATGACACATCTTTAATGTATTAATAAAATCCTCTTTTATATCATATATACTTCTACATTTATACATCCAGACACCACACTCAAAGTGTAAAAATAAGCTTCTATAATCCATATTTATAGTACCTACAACTCCATATTCGTCATCTACCACAAAAGTTTTGGAATGTATAAATCCAGGTGTATATTCAAATATCCTTACTCCGCTTTCTATAAGTGCCCTATAGTATGATCTTGTGACTTCATGTACATACCATTTATCTCCGCGGTATGGGGTTATTATACGAACATCAACGCCACCTTTTGCAGCAGAAGTCAATGCGGTAATTATTTCATTGTCTATTATAAGATAAGGTGTTGTAATATACACGTATTTTTTAGCTTTATTAATAAGGTTTAAATAGACTACTTCTCCCACAGCTTCATCATCTAAAGGATTGTCTGCAAAGGGCTGGATATATCCATCCTTGCATATTTCATCGGATAATGGCAGCTTTGGTCTGTACTTATTAAAATCCTCATCAATTCCTTTTAAATAATCCCACATGGACAGAAACATAACAGTCATGCTCCAAGCTGCTTCTCCTTTTACCATAATAGCAGTATCCTTCCAATGACCAAACTTTTCATACTCATTGATATATTCATCTGCCAGGTTGATTCCTCCTGTGAAACCCGTGTGTCCATCTATTATTGCTATCTTTCTATGATCTCTATTATTCATTCTGGTAGATAATACAGGTTTAAACGGATTGAATATACAGCACTTTATACCCATGGATTCTAACTTTTTATCATATCCGTAAGGCAGCTTAAACATACAGCCTGCATCGTCATATATAACCCTAACATCCACACCTTCCTTAGCTTTTTCCTTTAATATATCTAATATGCTGTTCCACATTACTCCTTCTTCAATGATAAAGTATTCAAGAAATATAAAATGCTCTGCTTTTCTTAACTCTTCCTTCAATTTTTCAAATTTAACTTCTCCTATGGAAAGATACTCACTGGTAGAATTGCAATATGGAGGATAATATGCATAATCTTGTATATATTTAGACTGAGTCGCGGCAATTTCATTATGAAGTTTCATCTCTTCTAAAATGAGGGGCTTTGGTTTCAAAGCTTCTTTCGTCTTATCCTCAATTGATTTCATCCTTAATCGTTCACGTTTGCTCAGCTTATTGGCACCAAAGAATATATAAAATATTCCGCCAAAAATAGGAAATAATAGGATAAGAATAATCCAAGCGATTTTATACACAGGATTACTCTTGTTATTTAATATGATAAAAATAACAACTATACTTAATATTATGCTTCCAACATAGAAAAAAGCAAAATAATCATAGAATTTCATTAACACGCTAACTAATACAAATAGTTGAGCTAGCATAGCCAATATTACAAAAAATATTCTATGAAACATAAATTTGAATATATATTTCATACATATCAACTCTTATATATTTTTCTATTATTATTGTAACACTCAATTTGATATAGTTCTATGCAAGCAACAAAAGACTTATAGCCATAACGATCATGCCTAGAATAAGGCCATAAATTGCTATATGATGCTCACCATATTTTTCTGCTGTAGGAAGCAACTCATCTAAAGATATATATACCATAATACCAGCAACTGCTGCAAATACTATGCCTGACATTGCCTCATTAAAAAACCTCAGAAAAAAGAAATAACCAACTAAGGCTCCCGCAGGCTCCGATAATCCTGATAAAAATGAATAGCAGAATGCCTTTTTCTTGCTTCCTGTTGCAAAGTAAACAGGAACTGAAACTGCTATTCCTTCAGGGATATTATGGATAGCTATAGCAATAGCAATGCTATATCCTAGAGAAGGATCATGTATAGCACTTGCAAAAGCTGCCAGTCCTTCAGGAAAGTTGTGAATTGCTATAGCCAAAGCTGAAAAAAGACCTAATCTTAATAAATCCTTATCATTATCTTTCGGTCCTTTCATATCTCTTACATCTTTCATTTCATGGGGATTCTCTGCACTAGGAACAAACTTATCTATCAATGCAATTAAGGCAATACCTCCAAAAAAAGCTATGGTCGTTATCCAATAACCTTTTATACCTCCATAATATGCTTCTAAAGAGCTTCTTGCCTCAGCAAATATTTCTATCATAGAAACATAAATCATTACGCCGGCTGAAAAACCTAATGCAGCTGATAAAAACTTTTTATTTGTTTGTTTTGTATAAAAGGCCAATAAACTGCCTATGCCGGTAGCTAAACCTGCAAACAATGTAAGCCCAAATGCAATTAACAACCTCTCAGTACCTATATTCATAACAACCCCCCTATCTATATTACCACATATATATTATGCTGCTTTAAAGCAGCATAATATGTTATCTAGGTATCAATCCTAATTTTCTTTGCATCTTTCTCAATGTCTTATTTGCAACATAACTTGCTTTTTCCGCGCCGCTTTTATATATGCTTTCTATATAAGTTTTGTCTTCCAAAAGCGACTTTACTTTTTCCTGCACAGGTTTTAATTCCTCTATAAGAGCATCAGCCACATCAGATTTAAACTGAGCATAGCCTACACCCTCATATTGTTTTTCAATATCTTCCGGTTTTTTGTTTGTTACGGTACTCATAATATTTATCAGATTAGATATACCAGGCTGCTCATCACAATATCTCACTACACCTACATCATCAGTAACAGCTCTGCTTATTTTTTTTCTTATAACATCTGGAGGATCCATTATCAAAATATAAGCATTTGGGTTTTCAGCAGATTTGGACATTTTCTTAGTTGGCTCTTGCAAATCCATAATTCTAGCTCCCGAATCCCCAATATATGCTTCAGGTATTTTGAATGTAGGACTATATAGATTATTAAATCTTATAGCCAGATCCCTTGCCAGTTCAATATGTTGTTTCTGGTCGCTACCAACAGGTACTAAATCAGTATTGTACAGTAAAATATCTGCAGCCATCAATACAGGATATGTGAAAAGACCTGCGTTGACACTTTCACCTACTTTTTGAGATTTATCTTTAAACTGAGTCATCCTGCTCAGTTCTCCCATATAGCAGAAACAATTTAAAAGCCATGAAGCTTCACTATGAGCAGATACATGGGATTGTATAAAAATTGTATTTTTATTGGGATCAAGACCAGATGCCAAATATATGGCAATGTTTTTTAATGTTCTTGCTCTCAGTTCTGCAGGATTTTGTCTGACTGTAAGAGCATGAAGATCAACAACACAGTAATATGGTTCATAGGCATCCTGTAATGCTACCCAATTCTTCAAGGCCCCTAAATAATTTCCTATGGTCAAATCGCCGGAGGGTTGGATTCCGCTGAATATGACCTTTTTATTTTCAACCAATTATACTACACCTCCATGATTATTATAAAGATTATTTTATTTCTTCCAATGAATTAAAAAACCCTATAGAAAACCTATAGGGCGTAATTTACGCGATGCCACCTAATTCAAGAAGACAGACGCTTCTCCTCATTATAGATACTCAATCACAAAGGATTGTATATCCTGCTTCTGTAACATGAAGCCCACGTTATTGACTACTTCTATTTCGCCAAAATCCTCAGAGACCCATTCGGTTCAGGCATGATTACTGTAATTCCACCATCTACAGCTCTCTATAAATCTGTTTCTAAACTTACTTGCTTCCCTTCATAGGATTTATCATATAAATTTTTTTATATTATATGATGAATCATCTATTTTGTCAACTTATTGCATAATGCTTCCATAGGTTTTTATTAGCACCTGAATTGAATTATTTTTCTTCTATATATAATCTCCTATGATCCTAAATTTAATCCTGAACCTGAACTTTTATATCTCTCGATAGTATCCTTTATAGCAAAAGGTAAATATAACACAAAAAACATGGCCAGCACCACTATTTCCATAGAGATTATATACCAAGGCCAGGAACCTAAATAATCAAGCAATGTTAAAGCTTCTGGCTTCCTGCATAAAAAAAGATAATTGCCGCCTGATAAAATATTTACTGGTATTACAAAAAGAGCGTATATATTCGTATATATGAAAGCATTAGTAAAGTCTTTTAATTTTAACTTATACGAATGAACAAAGGTCATATAAATTACTGATATGATTATCAGTCCATGAAGTATAAAATACTTAAAGAATACATAATGAGGATAGTTGTATCCGCTTAAATCGGGTGTTATAAGTGCCGGTATCGCACCGCCCAAACCCCAAAAATATGCAAGTTTGTATATATTGTAACTATTCTTATATAGCATGACTGCACAAATTATTGTGGCAACAGAACAAAGGTGAAAAGGCAGATTGTATTCTGCTGTCCAAACTCCTGTAAATCCGCACCAAAGTTGAAAAGAAAGTTCTGTAATCAAGAGAGCTGAAGCTATAAAGTTTCTGAATAACATATCTACTTTATCTTTTCTCAGCTTCTCTTTTGTAAAATATATCAGTATATTAAAAGCAAAGATAAATATAAGTGCTACAATATGTTCTTTTGAAAAAAGTATAAAAGGTTCCCCATAATAATAAGCACTTATATATTCCTTCATGATTAACGAACCTCAATTGCATCAGCTGTAGTTACCTCATTGGATCTAATTACACCCTGAAGTTCATCTTTAGACAAATGACAGACTTTATGTATGTGGTCAGCAATCCTTTCAAAATGATTTATTATGTCAAGATATATTACTCCCGATTCAACACTGCATTTTCCTGTTTCCAGTCTGATTATATGATTATTTGCCAACTCCATGCACAAATTATCAACCTTATCTTCCAATTCTATAGTAGACTTAACCAGTTCAAGATTTCTCTCTTTTAATAAAATTATTGTGTTATCGTACATCCAAGTTATCAGTTCTATCAGCTGTTTTAGTTCCTCAATGGCAGCATCAGAAAATATAAGATTCTTTCTGATTTTGCTTTCCACTAGTCTCCCTACATCTGTAATATGGTCTCCTATTCTTTCAATATTGTTAATACTGGTTATCATACCGTGAACTATTATTGAATTAGTATCAGAAAGAGGTTTTCTAGATAATTCCACCATATAAACGGTAATATCCTTTTGGAGTTGATTAACCAATTCTTCATCTTTATCAACCTGCTCAATCTTATTTATGTCATTTTCAAATAATGCGTCCATAACATTTTTCATCATATCCTTTGTTATTTCAATTCCCCTGATTACCTCTTCAATGGTTGCTTTAAACGCAGCTGCCGGAGTATCCATTAAAAGCTTATCCAAATATATTGATTGAGGTTCATGTTCCGAACCCTTACCTTTAATAATAGTTTCAAGAAACTTAACATAATATTTTGTAATAGGGAGAAATACTACGGCACTTAGGACATTGAATAATGTATGAGAATTGGCAATTTGAGAACCAATATCACCACTTGGTTGTAAGTATGCTGTTGTCATTTCAATTAGTTTTACAAAATAAGGTAGGATCAGTGCTACTATTATTACACCAAAAATGTTATAAAGTGTATGTGCCCAAGCAGTTCTTCTAGCATGAATATTTCCAGAAAGGCTAGCCAATTGAGCTGTTATACAGGTACCAATATTATCCCCTAACATAATTGCCACTGCTGATGTGAGATCGATAAGACCTGCTTGCCCTAAAATCATTACTAAACCTACAGTTGCTGCACTGCTATGTACTAAAGCAGTAGCAACTGCACCTAATAAAATACCTATAATGGGAATCGAAGCATAGGTTTCAAAAAAATACCTAAGTGTAGCACTTTGCTGCATAAAAGGGATACCTTGATTGAGAATTTTAAGACCTAAGAACATCATTCCAAAACCCATTAAAGCCTGTCCAAAATTCTTCATTGTTTTATTCTTGGCAAAATAATTGATAGTAAAACCTATTCCCAAAACGGGCAACGCTACTTCTGTCAACTTAAAATTAAAACTAAATGCCATCAATTGAGCAGTAATGGTAGTTCCGATATTTGCTCCATATATAATTCCAACGGCTTGGGGTAGCTTCATCAGACCTGCATTTACAAAACCTACTGTCAAAACCGTTATTGCAGTACTGCTTTGAACTAGTGCTGTCAAAAAAGTACCTACCAGAAATGCACTCCAAACCTTTCCTGTCAAAATTGAGAGCATTTTCTTCATCATTTCGCCAGAGGCTCTTTCTAAGCCTTCCCCCATAGTGTCAACACCATACATAAGAAGAGCAGTTCCGCCTATTAGGCCAAAAATTAATTCTTTCATATTCGCCCCCACAATTATATGTATATTTTATTGTCCATCATGATTCTATCACATTGGCTCTTCAAATGAAACATACGATTGTCATATTATATCAATTTTTATTATTTAATAATAAAGCTAAAAAGATATTTGCAATACAAACCTTTGGGAAGGCAAGAGCTAATAGTCTTCTGTATAGCACAGTTCTATCAGACAAATCTCTTACATCTGCACTGTATAGAGCTGCAAATTTACTCTCAAATATAGTCTTTTTCATTTTTTCTGTAAAGCTATATCTATTTGTATTCCATATCTGTGTTTCTATCATATTTGAGAAATCCTCTAAAGCTTTGTCTGTTTTATTTAAATTATAATGTTCAATTATCACATTTATTAAATCATTTAAAGAATATGCTTTAACTCTATCTATTTCCATAACTTCTGCTGTTATTTCCGCTGCTGCAGAGATAACTCCGTCAGTGTTCCTAAACTTTCCATCGGTAGAGTAATTCTTCAGATTCCTAATCAATTTATATATTATAAATCTATTTTGTGGGCTATGTCTTTTGTTCCAATCTATTCCCAGCAGATTATAAGCCAGCTTGATATGATTTTCATCTAGCTTTATATTGCTGCTTGTATCAGTTAAGTAATAATGCTTGCCTTTATACTTACCAAAGGCTTTCATAGTATCATAATATCCTATCTCTATATTCTTTTTAGCTCTTGACACATCAAAAGCTAATAAAGGCCCCAAATCTTCAGAATTTTTTATCCTTATGAGATTCAACTCCCTATCTTTTACCTTCTTTACTCTTCCTGCCCCTGACACATCTACTGCTATTACATCATATATTTTCTTTTGCAACATCAATGATACCGGAATATTATCATATATAGCCCCATCAATGAATTTTTTGCCGTCTATCTCCACAGGTCTAAAAGCAGGAAATGAAGCGCTAGCTAAAAGATAATCCAGCATCTTACCTTCCGGAATATCCTCTTTGAATAAAGTTATTGGCTTAAAATCAGTCAAAGAAAAAGTAACTATACCAAAGTCAATATGGGATTTTCTGATCTTTTGTTCATCAATAATTTCCGAAAGCAACTTCTTTAATGGAGCTGCATCCAGCCCCCCTGAGTTTATGACAGCTTTAATAAGATTTATGATCTCTTCTCCTATGCCTTGAGGCTCAAAAACTGATATTGCTTTATTCATCTCGATAACAGTTTCTATGGATATGCTGGTCCACAGTTCTAATGCTTTATCATAATCCTCTTGAATTATCATAGCACCATTTAAGGCGCCTACAGAAGTTCCAGCCACAGCAATTAGAGGTATATCAAGCTCACGTATAGCTGTCCATACCCCTATTTCATAGGAGCCTTTAGCTCCTCCACCTCCTAAAACAAGACCATATCCTTTCATGGTTTAAAACTCCCATCAAATACTTTCCTCGCTCTTTGTAAAGTTTTCATACTGAGATAATAGCATTCCTGCCAGCATTAAAGCACAACCCAAATATCCTCTCAATGGCATTATTTCACCAAGCAATATCAAGCCTCCTACACTGGCAAATACAGCTTCCATGCTCAAAGCAATGGCAGCATGGGAAGGCTTTGCATGTCTCTGTCCAATAGCTTGGATTGTATAGGCCACTCCTCCTGATAATATACCGCCATATAAAAGAGGTATAACTATTTGGGACAAAGCCACAATGCTGATATCTTCAAAGATCAGTGCTACAATAAGACTAATACAAGAACATGTAACGAATTGCATAAAAGATAATTTAACCGCATCTACTTCCTTTGTAAAATGATCTATAACAAGTATATGTACAGCCCAGAATACTGCCCCGATTATCTCAAGCCAATCTCCCAGCTCTATGTAAAAACCTTCATTAACACTTAAAAAATACAAGCCTATTATTGCAACAAAAACACCTAGCCAGGTAATGGCATGAGTCTTTTGTTTGAGGAAAATACCAAGTATGGGTACAAAAACAATATAAAGGCCTGTTATAAAACCAGCTTTACCAGCTGTTGTATATATCAAGCCTATTTGTTGCAATGATACAGCTATAAATAAAACACTTCCTGCTATGATACCTGCAGTAATAAAGTTTGATTTAGCTTCTACTTTATTATTGATCTTTTCTTGTTTTCTTCCAGAAATAATGACAATGGGTAGTAAGGAAAGACTTCCTAACGCAAATCTAAGTCCTGTAAATATAAAAGCTCCAACATGCATCGTACCTACTCTCTGAGCTACAAAAGCAAAACCCCATATAGCTGCTGTCAGCAACAAGAGTAAACTGGATTTAACCTCTTGTTTTTTCATATATACCCACCTTTTCAAAAATCTCATATATATAAATTATATCATAGTTGACATTCCCACAACTATTATAAATAATTATTAAATAACTCTATTTTATCAGCTTGGATAAAATCTTAAATTCCGCAGTGCCTGCCTGTTTCAGCAAGTCAAATACTATAGTCTCTGTATTACTTATAACAGCCCCCATGTTCCTCATAAGTTCAAGGCCATTATTTTTGTTTTCTTCTGTTCTCGAACTCACTCCATCCGCTGCTATAAATACCTGATAGCCTTGTTTCAATAAATCTCTTACTGTCTGGAAAACGCATATATGGGTTTCCATTCCTGTAACCATTACTTTCTTTCTACCTGTTTTATTCAAACTATCTATAACACTTTGTGTACATGCTGAAAAGGTTAATTTATCATATTTATCAATTCCTTCTAAATTTCCTTGAATTTCAGGCACAGTAGGGCCTAAACCTTTTGGATACTGCTCAGTAACAACTATTGGAATATCCATAGTTTTTGCTGCTTCAATCAATACGTTAGTGTTCTTAATAACCAGCTGACCTTGACTTATTGCAGGAACTAGCTTTTCCTGTATATCAATAATTAACAAAATTGCTTCTTCTCTATTTAAATAATACTTATCCATTGTATTTCTCCTTTCTCCTATACATAAAAATTATATAATTCTGTATAGCATTTATAATAATATCTGAGGCAGCGTTATGAGTAGTGATTCAAAAGATTTCATTACTTGCAATCTTAATAATTTTTTAGTGTCAAAGTATCTCTATTTCAATATATTGCACAACTGCCTCAGTATTTTGTTCTATATATTTAATCACATTCTGAATGCATGAATTGGAATGCTTAGTGCTGTTGCTTACACAAGCAATACCTAAAACAATCGACTGATGTAAACCATGGTCTTCTACTTCAGCAATAGATGCATTATATTTGTGCCTAACCTTATCGATGATACTTCTTACTAACATTCTTTTTTCCTTCAATGAATGAACCCAACTTGCATACAAATATATTTTAGCTGTTCCTATTATCATTTTTCATCCCTTACCATACAATAAAGATTATTTATTCTCTGTTGCAACTAAAACGCATGCCTGCAACGCTTCAATACCTTTTTCTTTTGCTAGATTGAGTATCTCTCTATCGATGGTTCCTGGTTGGAACCAAACATATTTGATTCCCAACTCGGCTGCTTCTTCAATATAAGGTTTTCCCTTATCTGGAGCTACTACCATATTTATCACATCGGGAGTTTTGGGCAGTGATGAAAGATTCTTGTAACAAATATCTCCATCAATAGATTCAACTACAGGATTTACAGGGTATACTTCATATCCCTTCTCCTTCAACCTATTATAAATCTTATTTCCAAATTTCTCAGGGTTTTGATTGGCACCTATTACCGCCCATACTTTCTTTTCCAGCATAGTTTCTTTGCTCATTAGAATTCCTCCTTTTATTTTCATCCGATTTAATTAATTTTTCTTTCTCCTTGCGAGATAACTTTTTTATTGCCGCTTCTCTTTTCTTCGCTTCACTTTCTGACTCATAATACTCAAAATATATAAGTTTCACCGGAAGCCTTACCCTTGTGTATTTTGATGCCCGCCCTCTATTGTGGACCTTTAGGCGATTATCAATATCCTTTGTCCAGCCTGTATAGTATGTGTCATCAGAACATCTTAATATGTATACATAAGCCAACACCATCACTCTTTCTGTTTATGCTCATTAAGTATTTCAAAGATTCAGATCCCATCTTTCCTCAATTATGCGGTTTCCCCAGGAATTATTTACTTTAGTTTCAGTCAACTTAAATCCATACTTACTATAAAGGTGACGTGCCGCTTTCAGTTTATCAACGGTCCAAAGAAACACATGCTTATAACCTTTCTCCCTGCAAAAATCCATAAATGTCTCCATAAGCCTATGACCTAAGCCTTTGCCCCGCATTTCAGGTTCAATAAGGAACCAGCGCAGCATTGCAGAAATCTCATCTGCTTTGACCAAAGCTATTACACCCACTGGTTTGCCCTTCATTTCTGCTATCCAGATATTTTCTTTCGTATCATCATGTTCCTCATTAAATTCATTAATATATTTTTCAACATAGTCCCCGAATTCTGAACCAAATCCATACTCAATATCATAGATTTCTCTATGTCTTTTAATAATATAATCTATGTCCTCAGGCTTATAAGATCGAATCACAACATCATCAATATTATTCATAAAATCGCCTCCTGACACATTGTTCTCATTTTCAAAGCACATTCCATCAAAAGGAAGGTAGTAGTTTTTCAATCATTAACAATATGTAATACTAAAGCTCTAATATTATTCTTCATATTATACTCCAATTTTTGTGCTACAACTATATGATACTATAAATCAATTAAATTAAGAAAGGTTTCCTAATAGAAGAATTCTAAAAATAAGGAAACCTTTTTATGAATTGTTAAAAAAATCCATTAGGGTCAAGCTAATATTTTGTTCATCACATCAGCAAAAACAGCAAATAACTATATATGGAGCTGATTATAACAAAAGATATAACTATAGGCATGGTTTTCTTAACCAGCTCTATAAAAGAGATGCCGTAATGCTCCGTAATTATTGCTAAGCATATATGCACGGGAGAAATCTGCATTGATATATAAATCATGCTCATTAGCAACACCATCAATGCTACCCCGCCGTTTGGTATAGTTGCATATGCCAATGGTATGGCCAAGGCTGCGCTTCCCTGTGAACCTGCTACCAAAGCTCCTATAAAAGCTACCATTGCAAATATTATTACTGATGGAATCGGGAGCATGGAAAGATAATCAGGCAATCTTTGTATAATACCCGTAAATGTCAAGACCTCTTTAAAAATCATTATTACAATGGTACTTGCTATCAACTTAGTTTCAAAAGCTGACCTAAACATTGGCTTTATCTCATCAAAGCTAAACTTATTTAATATAAAATACAATATAATTACTGGTATAACTGCTAAATGGACAGCTATCTTAAACACTAAAATAATTAATATTGACAAAGCTATTGACCATAGGCTGATAACTATGTTTTTGATTTCATCCATCTTTTTGCTTGTTACTATCACGCCTGTGTCTTTAGGAATCTTTCTTACATAAAAAATATATCCTAGCAAAAATAGCACAACTATCATTGGCAGCATTGCTACTACAAAAGACGTCATATCAACGGCTGATAAACTCAGTGCTAATAATATCGAAGAATATGTGGGAAGGAATGCCTCTGATATATGCCTGTAGTAGCTGGTTACAAATGTCTTCTCTTCTTTACTTAAATAGTTTTCAACTGAATTATCAACAATAGGTGCTGCTATCAAAACAGCTCCTGCAGATGGTAACAATCCTATGATAAAGGGCGCAATCATTGTATTTATTCTTCTGTTATTATATAGGTTATTTAAAGCCCTTTCTGCCATAACTATATGGCCTCTTTTTTCTAACATTCTCTGTAGAAAGGTTATCGAATAAAATGCAGCTATAAGATTAAAAGTACCTTTGCTGAATGTGCCCATACCTATAAGCTTTATAGTATCCACGGGATTAATACCATATAATATTATAGCTGCTCCAATGCCCGCTGCTATTGAGACTGATAAAGGTTTATTGAATTTCATCACTATGGTTATACATGCAAAGATTATAAGTAGTTTAATTATGTCCAATTGAAGACCCCTTTCTCTTGTTATGCTTATTCTATTTAGCAGAAAACCAAAATTGGTACCCACCACCTAATATGTGGCGGATACCTTTATATCTCATTATATCAATAATAAGCTATAAAAGGAATAGATATTCGCGATACTGGTTGCGCTGCCTAGGCTATTCTTTTCCGTCTTGTTTTTGAAACCATTGAAAACACTGAAGAACACAGCTTTTTATCCAGTGCTTCGATATTATAGCTTACTATATAGCCAATCTAAAAATGCTACAATACCTGGAAAATAAGCATATGTGCAGTTCACAAAGAAATTGATTTTGGTAACTCTAAAGCTCATATCTTAAGAAAAATCTAACGCCTTCAAAAGGGCCTCCTTGCCCTGGAAGGCTTGGGCAACATCCGTGCTGCCCATACGATTTTTCTAAAGATATTTCGCTAAGAGTTACTTTCAAAATCAATAATTTGTTCACTTGCACATATACTTATTCTTTAGACACTGTAGCTTTCTTTGATAAAGCTAAATCTAAGGAATATATAATAGAGCATTTTTATTAACTTTGCTAGTGACTCTTTGCGAAATCTAAAATAGAGAATTCGTAAGCGCCACATAGAGGTGGCGCTAGGCGCAACCAGCGAAGCGTAGGGCATGGATGCCCGTTTTGCGATGTTAGAATTCTCTTTTAGATGAGCATTAGAATGTCACCTGTGACCCGTAGGGTTACCAAAGTTAATAACTGATGCGATATTATATATCCATTAGATT
>JAAYMO010000244.1 GCA_012521375.1 Clostridiales bacterium | reverse complement strand
AACTCTCTCGATAGCGGACTCACATTATTCACCTGCCTGTTATACATATTACACCAATATTATATCACAAACCCATCTGAATGTTATACTATGTTATGAGGATAATACTGCCTTTCTCTCACTTATGATACGGTTCTCCCCGCATTATCTTAAATCCCCTGTATATCTGCTCAAGGAGTATTACCCTCATAAGCTGATGAGGAAATGTCATAGGTGAAAAAGATAGTTTGTAATCTGCTCTTCGCAGAATTTCGTCGCTCAAGCCCAAGGAACCACCTATGATAAAGGCAATATTGCTCTTACCTCTTATTCCAAGATCATTTATGAAATCTGAAAAGTCTTCAGAAGAAAGCATTTTGCCGTCAATAGCCAAGGCAATAACATAGGTATCATTTTTAATATGTTTCGATATAGACTGACCTTCTTTTTTCTTCACAGCTTCTTGTTCAGCTAGACTCATGGTTTCCGGGGCTTTTTCGTCAGGCACTTCTATTATGTCCAGTTTGCAGTATTTTGAAAGCCGTTTGGAGTATTCCGAAACGGCTTCTTTCAAGTATTTTTCTTTCAATTTACCTACTGTAATTATGCTGATATTCATCAAATGCACTCCTTTGAGCTATGCTCATTTATCTGCCTTGTAAAATTGCTTCAGTTTCATATTCTCTTCCGTTCCTTTGATATCTGATATGCACTGTATCGCCAGGCTTTTTATTGTATAATACGCTCCTTAGCTTTAGCATTGTATTTACTTCCACATTATCTACATGGGTAATTATATCTCCTACTCTTAAACCTGCGCTTTCTGCTGCAGAACCTTTTATTACTTGATTTATATATAGACCTGATTTTATTTCTATGTCAGTATCATAATAGCCTATTATTTCCCTGTCCAATGTATATATGCCTAGATACGGAGGATTGAATACCCCGTCTTCAACAAAATGCTTTATCACAGGTTTGGTTACATTTATAGGTATAGCAAAGCCCAAGCCTTCTGCAGATGCTTTTACCGTATTTATACCTATTATCTGTCCTTTACTATTTATAAGAGGTCCTCCACTATTGCCTGGGTTTATCGCTGCATCAGTTTGAATCAAATCCTCCATAATAGTATATTGGTCTATCATTATACTCCTGTTTAAGCCGGAAACAATTCCCTGGGTTACGGTTCTTTCATATCTAAGGCCTAAAGGGTTTCCTATAGCAATAGCGACTTCTCCCACCATCAGAGAATCTGAATCCCCAAGCTCAGCAGAAGGTAGGTTATCAGCTTCTACTTTAACCACCGCAAGATCCAATCCTGCATCTTGCCACAAAACATTTCCTTCCAATTCCCTTCCATCAGCTAAATATACTGTCAATTTACGCCTTCTATCTCCTACAACATGAGAATTAGTCAATATATACCCTCTAGGATCAACAATTACCCCGGAGCCAACACCTTCAATATATCTTGACCCAAAGAAAAAATCTCTCTGTAATGTCACAGTAGTTATTCCAACAACTGTTGGCATAACCTTTTTGGCTACTGCCCCTGCAACGTTTATATCTTCTGTAGGCTTTATCACAATTTGTTGAGCTATATTCTCTCCATTACTATTAGGTATTGGAAGATACTTATTATAGATATACATAGGAGCTATTAAAGCCATTATAAAACCGCCAATTATAGCACCTAACAATCCTACTGCAAAATAAGCTAGACCATTTCCTTTTTTTCTCCTAGGTTTATAATCCTCATGAAAACCATAAAACCCATTATTATCCACATTTTCACCTTCTTTAATATAAAATTCTATCAATAAATGATAAAAGAATTATCTCTTCTTTATTTTTATAGGGTGTGTGGTTGGATTATTTAAAAGTATGCCATGATTTTTGTACCTATAATATGATATACTCAACACAGTTTTATTATCCCAAAAACATTACAAAGAGAACACTTTACTTATTGAATTCCTAGGTGCCACGTCTAAAGTAACATCTTTTTTTACCATAATACCCTTTTCCTCCATAATTCCTTTAACTGTCTCATATGCCAATTCTGGAAAATTGTTTTCTTTGCTTAAATGTCCAAGTAATATCTGTTGTACTCCCAAATTTACAAGTTCACAAACAGCATGTCCCGATGCTTCATTGGATAAATGGCCATGTTCACCTAGTATTCTCCTCTTTAAAAAATATGGATAACTTCCCATCTTTAGCATTTCAATATCATGATTGGCCTCAAGCATAACCACTTCGGATCCCTTTAAGGCATCTTTTACATTATCGCTGAAATAACCCAAATCAGTAGCCAGTCCGATTTTTTTAGTGCCGAAATTAAATGTAAAACCTACTGGATCTGCAGCATCATGAGGTATTGAAAAAGGTGAAATACATATATCTTCTATAAAAAAATCCTTTCCTGTTTGAAACACTCTAATATTTTCTGATTTTACTTTGCCTATTGAACCTTCTATAGACTCCCAGGTGCTAGGATTGGCATAAATAGGTATGTTTAGTTTTCTTGACATGGCACCTATGCTCTTCATATGATCCGAATGCTCATGAGTAAGCAAAATGGCTTTAATCGAACTATTGCATACTCCTATATTTTTCAGATTTTCTAAAATATTCTTACAGCTTACACCAGCATCTATCAATAATCCTGACTTATCATCACCAACATATACGCAGTTTCCGCTACTGCCACTTGCAATTGAGCAAAACTTTACTGTCATTATCATTCCTCCATAAAAAAAGGCAATAGCCCAAATATTACGGTCTATGCCAAATCATTAAGTCATCTAATCTTCTTCATTAATCCTTTTTACTTTGGCTCCTAACTTTATAAGTTTATTTTCAAAATTCTCATAACCTCTTTCAATATGTGTAATATTGCTGATTACTGTTTCCCCTTCCGCAGACAGGCCTGCAACTACCATAGCTGCTCCTGCTCTCAAATCAGTAGCGCATACAGGTGCACCTAAAAGTTTAGGCACTCCCTCTACTATGGCTATTCTTCCTTCAACACTGATTTTGGCTCCCATCTTTTTTAGTTCATCTACATGCTTAAATCTTCCATCATAAATACTTTCATTTATTATTGCAGTACCGTCTGAAATAGATAGAAGCACGCTCATGGGCTGCTGCAAATCCGTTGGAAAACCAGGATAGGGCAGGGTCTTTATATTAACTGCCTTAGGCCTCGTATTAGCAATAACTCTCAAAGAATCTCCATTTTCTATTATATTTACACCCATTTCTCTCATCTTTGCACTTATGGAATCTAAATGGGTTGGTATGATATTTTTAACTATTATATCCCCTTTGGAAGCTGCGGCAGCAATCATGTAGGTCCCCGCTTCCATCTGATCTGGTATGATAGTGTGTTCGCATCCGCCTAAGGTCTCAACACCCTTTATTTTAATTTCATCAGTACCGGCACCTTTTATGTTTGCACCTAACGCATTGAGAAAATTTGCAGTATCAACGATATAAGGTTCCTTTGCAGCATTTTCTATGATTGTAGTTCCTTTAGCCATGCATGCTGCCAACATAATATTGATCGTAGCTCCTACACTGACTACATCAAGGAAAATAGGAGCACCGACTAATTCATCTGCTTCTGCCCTTATAATACCATGCTCAATGATAACTTTTGCACCCAGAGCTTCAAAACCTTTAATATGCTGATCTATAGGCCTTACACCTATATCACATCCTCCAGGAAAAGGTACTTCTGCCTTTTTAAAACGACCAAGTAAAGCTCCTATGAAATAATAAGAAGCTCTTAATTTTTTAGATAATTCGAAATCCACTTTATATGTATTTATAGTATTGCTATTTATAATAACTTTATCATGACTTTCCTTGTTCACTTCTGCTCCTAACTGTTTTAGGATATCTATTATGTTCGCTACATCCTTAATGTCAGGAAGGTTTTTAATAGTACACGGGGCTCCTGCTAGCAATGCAGCAGGCAAAATTGCCACCGCAGAGTTCTTAGCACCGCTTATGTTTACTTCTCCTCGTAGTGGGTGACCGCCTTCTATAATCAATTTATCCAATTGTTTCTACCCCTTATCCATCTAGTTATGATAATATATTATTTCATTATTTAATTATATCATTATCAAAATTCTTTGATAATATTATTGGAATAATAAAAGGCTCCATGTACATTATCTTTTATAACCCACAGAAAAGCATAGCTCTGCCTTAATACCAGCTTTCCGTAATGAGTTTCAAGAAAGGCTTCTTTGTTATTAAAATGTTTCCATAGTAAGCCTTTCTTATATATTGAAGCCTTGTATCATTATACCATACTGCTAATATTTTGCACTATTTTTTGTTTTTTTTCAACTGTCCCATTATAGGCATTTATGTATATTTTGCCCACATTTGCATTAATTCTCCAAACGGGTACTGCCTTGCCTTCCTTTACTTCTGTCATATCGAATTCTCTAACTTCCTCCATATCAGTATTAAAATAATACCCTAGGCTTATATCATTTACAATTATATTACCATCATAATCCTCATAAAGCCCAGGCAGTTCAATCAGAGCTCTTAAAGGATGTATTATATCATTTTTATTTTTCTCATTATCCTCAATTTCAAACCATAGCATTTTCATAAAAGCTACTCCATCGTTT
>JAAYMO010000001.1 GCA_012521375.1 Clostridiales bacterium | reverse complement strand
GGAATATACAACTGCCACCGCTGCTGCCTCGGAGGGTGTGAAATATCCTGAAAATATACCTCCAAGAATAATTAGGGGCATTAGCAAACCCCAAATAGATTGCTTGAAAGTTGCCCACAAATTCCTCCAGGAAAATGCTGCGCCTTCGGGATAATTATATTTATATGCCTGTCGAAGGGAAATTGCAATCAAAATACCTCCCATCATCAATCCTGGAAGGAAACCATTTTTAAAAAGCTGGGTTACACTTTGGTCTGCAACCACTGCATATAATACCATGGGCACTGAAGGCGGAATTACTACACCAATACATCCAGCAGAAGCAATGAGGGCAGTGGATGAGTCCTCTTTATATCCCCTCTTCTTAAGCTCAGGTATCAAGGTAGCGCCTACAGCAGCTGTTGTAGCTGCACCAGACCCGGATATGGCAGCAAAGAACATGCCGGCTACAACTGAAACTACAGAAAGGCCTCCCCTTACCCTGCCCATTAGCGACTCTGCAAAGTTAACCAATTTCTGCGATATAGCTCCACGTGCAAGCAAATCACCTGCAAGTATGAAAAAAGGCACCGCAGTTAATGGGAAGGAGTCCGTAGCGGCAAATAATCGCTGTACCACTATAAGCAGATTGACATTGCCATTAATCAGCACTACGATAGCAGCAATTGCTATAGCAAAGGCAATGGGTATACCTAATAATAGCCCGATTGCAAACACTGAAAATAATAATCCACTCATTGCTCTGCCACCCCCTTATCCACTAATATATTTACTATTGCGTTTAGAGCATGCAGAAGCATCACACTGCCTCCAACAGGTATAGCCATGTACATTCGGTTCATAGGAATACGCATAGCTGCAGAAAGCTGATTTCCCTGCCTGTCCATATACTTGAAACCATAGTACACTATAATTACAAAGAATGCTCCACACAGCAGGTGTACCAAAATCTGTGCCGCCTTTCGCAACTTACGCGGCAGCCTCTCTTGTACAAATGTAACTGAAATATGCCCACTTTTTTTATATACACAACTGGCACCAATAAAGGTTGACCATACCAAAAAATAGCGGGTAAGCTCTTCACTCCATGAAAGAGCACTAAAGAAGACACGGCATATAATCTGCAATGATGTAGTAAATACCATGCCAATAAGCAGCGCCACTAAAATGGCGCTGCATACCTTGTCCACCAAATCGCTCACCTTGTTGATTACTCTTACAACTGCCATAGAATAATCCCCCTTAACAGCTATCTATTAAGAGCTGCATCAATCCTTGAAACATATTCGCTATATTGAGGATATTTTTCATATACGCTTTTAACTGCTGCCCTGAAGCTTTCTACATCAGGTTCTCTAACGATTTCCATACCGTTTTGCTCAAGTTCAGCCATTTGTCTCTCTTCATTATCTGCAACCCATTGACGCTCATATTCTGCAGCTTCCTGTGCTGAATCCAAGAATATTTGCTGTACATCAGCAGGTAGACTATTGAATCTGTCGAGACTCATTGTTATTATTGCTGATGCATAGGCATGTCGGGTCATAGTCACATATTTTTGGGACTCCCAAAGTTTGAAGGCATGAATTACATTAACAGGATTTTCCTGTCCTTGTATTGTCTTTTGCTGTAAAGCAGTCAATGCTTCAGTCCATGCCATGGGAACTGTATTAACTCCTAATGCTTCGAAAGTTGCTACGTAAACTTCATTCTCCATAACTCTAATCTTTAGCCCTTTAATATCCTCTGCCTTTTCAACAGGACGTACACTGTTGGTAAGATTTCTGAAACCTCTCTCTGCGTATGCAAGTCCTTTAAGGTTTGCAGACTCAAGCTTAGAGAGAAGTTCCTTGCCTATCTCTCCATCTAGAATTTTATACGCTTCTTCATTGCTACTAAACAAGAATGGTAAATCCAATGCACCCATTTCTGGCGCAAAATTCACGAAAGGTCCGCTTGTTATGATACCCATGTCTAAGGTACCCATTTGCATACTTTCTAACATGGTGCGCTCATCACCTAAAGCAGCATTTGGATAGATCTCGATTTTGTATTTGTTGTTGGTTCTTTCTGCTACTAGTTCTGCGAATTTCTCAGCAGCAACTTGGAAACTGTCCTGTTCATTAACGGTAGTTCCTAATTTGATAACAACAGTTTCTTCTGTTCCTTCTTCAGCAGTAGTGGAGGTTTCTGTCTGTGCGGGTTTGCCTGAGCAAGAAGCCAAGCCTAATACCAGGACGAAGACCAATAAGATTGATACTAAACGAGTTGTTTTTTTCATTTTCCTTATCCCCCTTATAATTTAATATTTTATATTTTCCTTACCCTTCAGAACAGTAAGGATTATTAATAATCAAATATTGCTCCTGTATTAGCTGATGTCACCAGCTTACGATATAGTTTAAGATATCCGTCAGGAACAGGCTTTTCTTTAGGTACGAATTTTGCTTTTCTTTCAGAGATGGTTTTTTCATCAACTAAAAGCTCAAGCTTATTGTTTGGAATGTCTATGCTTATCAAATCACCATCTTCTACTATTCCTATCAATCCTCCAGCAGCAGCTTCCGGTGATATATGACCAATAGAAGCTCCTCTTGATGCTCCAGAGAATCTTCCATCAGTAATAAGAGCTACGCTATCATCTAAACCCATACCGGCAATTACAGATGTTGGCGTCAGCATCTCTCTCATACCAGGCCCACCTTTTGGACCTTCATATCGAATTACAACCACATCACCTTTTTCTACTTTTCCAGCCAATAAAGCTTCCACACATTCTTCTTCGCTATCGTAAACTTTAGCAGGTCCCTTATGTACCATCATCTCAGGGAGCACGGCACCCTTCTTTACAACAGCTCCATCAGGTGCTAAATTCCCCCATAGTATTGCAAGTCCTCCATCAGGTGAATATGCATTTTCCTTTTCTCTGATGATGTTATAATCCTTTACATATGCACCTTTTATATTTTCCCCTACTGTTCTTGCTGTAACTGTTATGCATTCTGTATTTATAAGGCCATATTTATCTAGTTCTTTCAATAAGGCAGATAATCCACCTGCTTGCCATAAATCTACTAAACAGTCAGGTCCTGCAGGACTGAGTTTAACTAGTTGTGGGGTAGTTCTGCTAATTTCATTAACATCACTCAAGTCAAGTTTAATGCCAGCAGAATGAGCTATTGCAGGAAGGTGTAATATTGTATTGGTAGAACAGCCTAAAGCCATATCTGCTCTTAAAGCATTACGTATAGCATCTATAGTCACTATATTTCTAGGTCTAATATTTTTTTGTAATAATTCCATTATCTTTATACCTGCTTCCTTAGCAAGACGTATGCGAGATGAGTGGACAGCCGGTATAGTGCCATTGCCAGGCAATCCTAGTCCTATGACTTCTGTTAAGCAATTCATTGAATTAGCTGTGAACATTCCGGCACAAGAGCCACAGCCTGGACATGCATTGTTTTCGATTTCTAATGCTTCTTCAGAAGTTATTCTTTCAGCATTGGCAGCTCCAACAGCTTCAAAAGAGCTTGTAACAGTGAGCTTCTCTTCTCCTAAATATCCCGGCATCATTGGACCACCACTGACGAATATGCTGGGTATATTAAGTCTTAATGCTGCCATCAACATTCCTGGAACAATTTTGTCGCAATTTGGTACAAATACTAATGCATCAAAAGGATGGGCCATTGCCATTATCTCTACTGAATCTGCAATGTGTTCACGGCTTATAAGGGAATATTTCATTCCTTCATGTCCCATAGCTATCCCATCACATACTCCAATTGCAGGAAATGCAAAAGGAGTTCCGCCTGCCATTCGTATGCCTGCCTTTACTGCTTCAACAATATTATCTAAGTGAAGATGGCCAGGAACAATATCATTTTGTGCGTTAACAATGCCTATCATAGGGCGACGTATTTCTTCATCTGTTAGCCCTAAAGCCTTAAAAAGCGATCTGTGTGGAATCCTTGTTATCCCTGTTTTCATTTGGTCACTTCGCATTTCAATCCCCCTTTATTTTTATAAATTATATGTATAATATAAACATAAGATGTATGTCGTCATACGGCAACTTTTTATGTTTTTCTTAAAATTTTTCGGTTTTTTAGGGGTAGTTGTATTATGTCTGATTAAATTTTATTATGTTATCTGCAATATGTCAATAATATTTTGAATATTTATACTGGTTATACTACGATTTTTGTTTTTTTACTAATTTGATGACATTTTTGTAATTGTGTTGTATAATGTCTTTGGATTATAACATTTTTTCCATTATTTATAATATATTTACTTTTATGGATTGGAGGATAAATGATGTCCAATGGTTTTATTCCTATTTCACAAATTGTAGCGAATCAAATAAGTGATGCGATATTTTTAGAAAAAAAATATAAACCAAATGATAAGTTGCCTAATGAAAATAAACTTGCTGAAGAGTTGGGAGTAAGTCGTACTACTATACGTGAAGCTGTCAAGATATTAGTTGCAAACGGCATTTTAACAGTAAAACGAGGAAGAGGTACTTTCGTAACTTCAAATCCAGGTATGCATAACGATCCTTTTGGCATTTCTTATTTGGAAGACAAGAAAAAATTAGTAAACAATTGGTTCGAAATTCGTTTGATATTAGAGCCCGCCAATGTTCGCCTTGTGGTAGAACGAGCAAGCGATGAAGAGATAGAAAATATCATCTATTGGGAACGTAAAACTGCAGAACTTATATTAGCAGGCAAGCCTTACAGTGAAGCAGATCAACAATTTCATGCCGCAATTGCAAAAGCCACACATAATGACGTAATTCAATTTATGCTTCCTTCCATTGAAGCTGCGATAAGCGATGCTATAAAAACCTCAATGTATGCAGGCACTCATGAATTAGCTTCTGAAAATGCTCTAACCAATCATAGACTTATAGCAGATTTTATTGAAAAACGAGATGCAGATGGTGCTGCTTTGGCTATGTATTATCATATAAAAAGAGGGATTTTGGATATGGGGTCTTAGTATTTTTTGCGTTGCCTGAGGTATTCCTATTCAGTCTTTATTGAAACCACTAAAAACACTAAAAACACGGTTTACAAAGGCCATCCTTGCTAGCTTTACGGTTTCTTTGCTTGTTCTGCGCTAAAAACTGTAACAAAGCTCATAATATATCTTCAGCATATATCTAATATGCACACATAGAAGCTTTCTTAGACACAGTAAAATATAAGTAATATATAATAGAGTATTTTTTTTAACTTTGTTAGTGACTCTTAGCGAAATATCTCTAGAAAATTGTATGGGCAGCACGGATGCCGCCCATACAATTTTCTACATCACCCTTTAGTTTCTTTTAATAATTTCGAAACAAAAAATAAAAATGGCTCCTCAAGTTGGACTCGAACCAACGACCCTGCGGTTAACAGCCGCATGCTCTACCGACTGAGCTATTGAGGAGTATTTAAAACCCGGCAACGACCTACTCTCCCAGGACCTTTCGGTCCTAGTACCATCGGCACTAGAGAGCTTAACTTCTGTGTTCGGTATGGGAACAGGTGTGGCCTCTCTGTTATTGTCACCGGGTATATT
>JAAYMO010000027.1 GCA_012521375.1 Clostridiales bacterium | reverse complement strand
ATAGATGCTAATATTCGTAAGGATAAGGATATAGTAGAAGAAGTGTTAGGACTTGCTAAGGATTTGAGAGATACATGGTCTCAAGCTATGAAGTTGGCCAAGGATCAAAACAAGGCAAATAAATAAGGGCATGATATCATGCCTTGTTTTTTTGGGGTGATTATATGAAAGAATCTGTAGAACAAATGTTACATAGACTTGTGAATCTTCTTGAAGAAAAAATGATTGCTATGGAAAGCATACAGGCTCTCACTTTAAAACAAAAAGAAGATATTGAAGAAAATCTAGGCGATAATATTAATAGTTTTATTGATAAAAAACAAGTAGAAATAGATAAAATCAATACTATTGATGAAAAATTTGAGGATATTGTTAAAAAAATTAAGGTGGAATTAGGTATCGAGAGTTTGGAACAAATTGATGCTGATAGATTTCCGCAGTTGAAGGTTATAAGGAAAAAAACCGAAGAAATAATAGATTTAGCTAATAGTATCATGAAACTAGAAGAATATAATAAGAATAAGATTATTGAAATTATTGATCAAATAAAAAATGATTTAAAGACAGTTAAACTAGGACAAAAATCTGTTAAAGCCTATGAGAAGCCTAATATCCATGTTGGCGGCATATATATTGATAGAAAGAAATAAAAAAATTTTCATGAAATTATATATTAATCTTGTATAATCATATAAATAGGTATATAATATATAAAGTAGTATTTGCCAGGTCTGTGGTTGAAAATCGAAGCCAGTCGCAGGCGAAACGATCCACGTAAGCAAAGCAACGCTTTGTGAGCATGGTGCGGCTTAGGAGTAAGTCCGTCCAGGTTTTAACCTGAGAGGAGTAGTAGTGAGGGGCATAATGCTTGAGCGAATCTTCCAGACGGCGGGTGTGGGGGCAAAGACCAGGTCAGCTGGACAGAATACTATAACGGGTATATGTGGTTAGGTCGGGAACCTTTTTTTCAGGAAACATAGAATCCCTAAAAAAAGTTCTGGAGACCGTCACTATCCTAAAGTATTTAAGAAAAGAGGGATTTTATGTTTCAAGACAAAACATTAGTATGCAAAGATTGCGGACAGGAGTTTGTATTTACAGCAGGTGAACAAGAATTCTATGCAGAGAAAGGTTTCCAAAATGAACCTGCTAGATGCAAAGAATGTAGAACTGCTAGAAAAGCAAGCATGAATGGTGGAGCAAGAAGAGAAAGAGTTATGCATGAAGCAGTATGTGCTGATTGCGGCAAGGAAACTCAAGTACCTTTTAAGCCTAACGACGATAGACCTGTATATTGCAAAGAATGCTTTGATGCAAGAAGATAAATGAAAAGGCCACATTATGTGGCTTTTTTATTTATCTAATTTTATATAATTGTTATGCAAAAACTATCCGATAATAATACAAGCATAATGCATAAATATACATTGTAGGATATCTACAATTTCTTATTAAAAATTACTTCACAGGTAATCAACAATCTTTTCACAACAATAACCCTTTAAATACATGTTATCAACAGACTTATGCACACTATCCACAGTTTTAGGTTTTATATCTGTGGATAACTATGTGATTAAAACTATTTGTTTCATGATTTAGCAAAAGGGTTCATAAAGCTTGATATTGGGAAATTCTTTATTAGATTATGTTATCTAATAAGTATTCAACAAAATAATAATTTTTGTGACAATAATTTGTTTTGTAGAAACACCATAAAATAGCGTATATTTATTGATAAGCACTATTACTTTGGCATCAATACATTGAGATAATTGTTATAAATATAACTAAATAATGGATAAAATTTAGGAGGATTATTTAACCTAATGTAGAATAAATTATATATAAACGGTAGCATAATAGTTGCGAAAGGAGATGTTTGTATGCGCATAAAAGTCAGTGGAAAGAATATTGAATTGACCAATGCTTTGCGGGAAAGAGTTGAGAAAAAGCTGTCTAAATTTGAAAAGTATTTCAATCCTGATACTGAAGCAAACGCAACTTTGACTGTAGAGAAAAACCGACATATCATTGAAGTTACTATTCCCTTTAACGGTGTGATACTAAGGGGAGAAGAGGCTACCGAGGATATGTATACTTCCATTGACAACGTAGTAGAGAAGCTTGAAAGGCAGATCGCCAAGTATAGGACCAAGCTGGAAAGAAGGATTAAAGATGGAAGTGTAAGGTTTGAGAATTTCTCCTTTGATCAAGAAGAAGATGATGAAGAACCCAAAATTGTGAAAACCAAAAGATTTGCAATGAAACCTATGCCTGTAGAAGAAGCAGTACTGCAGATGGAACTCCTTGGACATAACTTTTTCATGTTTTACAATGCAGACAGTGATGAGGTAAATGTAGTATATAAGAGAAAAGACGGTAATTACGGTCTAATTGAACCCGAATTTTAGTCGGAGGCTTCGAAAGAAGCCTCCATTTTAGTTTTTGAAAGAATCAATTGGGATAGTTCCTTCGATTTATTTTTTTGTTTAAATAGAGGAATTGACAAGTTTTAGTCGAATATACTAATGGATAATGTCAACAGAGGTGGATTTTGTGAGTGATAACAAAGTTTTACTGGAAGAAGAAATAAAGGACCTCATTTGCAGAATACCTGAAGTAATGTCCTGCAAAGTCAAACTGGGGGACAATAACCAAATAGAAGATATATACGTCTTATGTACTGTTGGCAAAAATGTGAAACAGCTGGTGCGAGATATCCAATCGGCTGTTAGCGCTAGGTTTAATCTGGAACTGGACTATAAAGTGATAAGTGTTGCTCAGATAGATGAAAATCATTCAAAGGATAGCCGTTTAAAGATAAGCAGTATTGGCATGGTAAATATGGAAAACAACATTAAGGCTACCGTAGCTCTTGATGATGAAGGGAAAATATACGAAGGCAGCAGCATAAAAGTTAAATCTGTAACAAACAAATACAAAGCTGTTGCTGAAGCGACTATTATGGCTATTGAAGCTTTTATTGATGCAAACAGCATGTTTTATTTAGAAGGCATTGAGAGAATAAGATTTGCAGGCATAGATGTTTTTCTTTGTGCTATTGGTTATACATATAAAAATAACGAAAATCTCCTGATAGGCAGCAGCGTTATAAAAACCGATGAAAATGAAGCTGTGGTTAAGTCTGTATTGGATGCATTAAATCGGTTGATAAGCAAAATGGTTTAGTATTGACCGGCATATTATTTAGCGGAGCGAGTTTGCCTGTCCTATTAGCGGAAGGGCAGAGAATCATGAAAAAGGAGGGCAAACTGATCCATGAAAAAGATAATTGCTATATTAATGACTGTTCTTTCACTTATATTAGCTGGAGGAGCTCATCAAACCTGGTTATAAGTAGTAATATGCCGGTCAGTAAATGAAGGAGTGTTGATATGCCAAAAAAACTTAAGCTGTACATCGGAACTATTATCACATTGGGAGTATGTTTTTTGTATTACACGTACACACAGGTTGAGCAGACGGATGTTTTGGGTTTAGTATTTTTCTTATTCCTTTCAATTGCTGCTGAATCTTTAGCAATTCCTACTCCAAATCAGAGAGGAATTTCCGTTGGATTTGCAATAGGTTTTACGACTGTACTTATTTTTGGAGTACCTGAAGCAAGCTGGATAGCCAGCTTAGGTGTTATGCTGAGAATAGTAAATCATGAAGGTAAATATATACATGCCTTAAATACACCTGTATATAAAACTTTATTCAACGGAGCAAATATTGTACTTTCATCAGGCTTTGCCGGGATTTGCTACGAGGCCTTAGGCGGTATTCCTGGGCAGCTTGAATTAACAAATGTTATACCTATGATTGCCAGTATAGTTATCTATATAATCGTCAATGCCATAATCATGTCTATGCTTATGACCATACTATCAGGGGATAATCTGGCTAAACTGTTGTATACAAATATAATTTGGGTAATAAGGGACTATTTTGCATTAGCTCCCCTAAGTATAATCATGGCTTTAGCATATATCAATTATGGAATATTGGGAGTTCTATTATTTTTTGGCCCATTGTTGCTTGCTAGATATTCCTTTAAGTTGTACGTAGATATGAAAAATATGTACCTTGATACTGTTAAAGCTTTATGTCGAGCAGTTGAAGCTAAAGATCCTTATACTAGAGGACACTCTCAGAGAGTAAGCGAACTAGCTTATCAACTGGGCAAAAGGCTGAACCTTCCCCGGAGAACCCTTGAAAATATCAGGTTCTCAGGTATGCTCCATGATATTGGCAAAATCGGAATAGATGAGAATATTCTCAATAAACCTGGAAAACTTACAGCAGAAGAATATGGTAAGATTAAGCTGCATCCAACCATAGGCTCTAAGATTATTAAAGAGATTGATTTTCTTAGAGAGTCTGCTGATATTGTATTGTACCATCATGAACATTATGACGGCAGCGGTTACCCAAGCGGGAAAAAGAAAAATGAAATACCTATAGAATCAAGTATATTATGTGTTGTTGATGTTTTTGATGCTTTAACTTCAGATAGGCCTTATAGAGAGGCTATGACTGAAGAAGAAGCCATAGAGATAATAAAGAGGGAATCAGGAACTTTGTTTAACCCTGTAGTAGCCAATGAATTCATAAGGATGATGGGGTACGATTTGGAGGTAGAAAAAAATGCTGGTTGAGAGTCTGGGAACCAGTCTCCTGGTTGGCAAGGTGAGAGGAGGCAAATTCTCCAATATATCCTCAGGAGAGATTAGAGGATGGTATTTTATTATATCATCATTCATAGTAGAGTTTTCAGCAGTGTATCTTGCTTCTAAAGGCGTAAAAATTGTGACCGATGGTATATCATTTATACATTTATTATCATACATATTGTTATTCATTGGCCTATTTATGAATTTTGATAAGTACCCCTTTTGGATTATTACAGCAGGGGTTTTTCTTAACTTTCTGGTGATAATGGCAAACGGAGGACAGATGCCTATATCCATTGAAGCACTTGAATCTCTGGGACTATTGGATAATGCAGCGGCTATAGCTAACGGTCGGATAATAACTCATACACCATTGGTTGATAGCACCAAATTGAAATTTTTATCTGATATATTAGCCATGCCTAAATTTTATCCAAGACCAAAGGTGTACAGCATTGGAGATGTGTTGATGGCTATTGGAGTATTTATTTATATGCAGCATCTGATGCTGGGAAAAGATGGTAAATTTAAAAAAAGACAAATGGACTCTAGAGCGTAACTCTGGAGTTTTTCTTTACCGTAATGCTTCAGCGATCCACTTAAACTAAAGACTAATGGCTAGAAACAAGAGGCTCTTAAAAGGAATACTTTATACTAGCATTGTTATAATAATTCTATTATGATAAAATTAATTGATGCACTTTCAAGTGGAAATAAACTAGGAGTGATGAGTTTATGTCATTTTTATCAAAGATATTCGGTAATCAGAATGACAGAGAAATAAAAAAATTGGAAAAGCAAGTGGATGCAATCGAAGCTTTGGAGCCTGAAATGGAAGCCTTAAGCGATGCTGAACTGAGAGCTAAGACTGATGAGTTTAAATCCAGATTAGCCCAAGGTGAAACATTGGACGATCTGTTGGTAGAAGCCTTTGCGGTTGTAAGGGAAGCTTCCAAAAGAGTTTTAGGTATGAGACATTTCAGGGTACAGCTTTTAGGAGGTATAGTTCTGCATCAGGGAAGGATTGCAGAGATGAAGACCGGTGAAGGTAAGACTTTAGTAGCTACTTTGCCTGTTTATCTCAATGCTTTAGAAGGCAAAGGAGTTCATGTGGTAACAGTAAACGATTATCTTGCAACCCGTGACAGCCAGTGGATGGGCAAGGTATATAACTTTTTAGGTATGTCTGTAGGGCTCATTGTCCATGGTTTGGACCATGCCCAGAGACAGGAAGCTTATAATTCAGATATAACTTATGGTACCAATAATGAGTTTGGATTTGACTATTTGAGAGACAACATGGTCATATATAGAGAGCAAATGGTTCAAAGAGAGCTTAATTATGCCATAGTGGACGAGGTAGACAGTATTTTAATAGATGAAGCCAGAACTCCCCTTATAATATCAGGAGTGGGAGAAAAATCTACTCATTTATATTTTTTAGCGGATAATTTTGTCAGAACATTAAAAAGAGGTGTTGACGCTAAGGAAGAGAGCAAGGCAGAAATGCTGACAAAATATTTTGAAGGTGAAGAAGAAGACGAGGAAACTATAAAGAAAAAAGGAGACTATACTGTAGATCCAAAGGCTAGAACTGTAACCCTCACTGAAGCCGGAATTGCGAAGGCAGAAAAATTTTTTGGCATAGAAAATTTAGCTGATCCAGAGAATATGGAAATCCAGCATCATATTAACCAAGCTTTAAAGGCAAGGGCTTTGATGAAAAGGGATATTGACTACGTGGTGAAAGATGGAGAAGTAATAATAGTTGACGAGTTTACCGGAAGGCTTATGTATGGAAGAAGATACAGTGACGGACTTCACCAGGCCATTGAGGCTAAGGAAGGTGTTAAAATAGAAAGAGAAAGCCAGACTCTGGCAACCATAACCTTTCAAAATTATTTCAGAATGTATAATAAATTGGCTGGTATGACAGGTACAGCAAAGACGGAAGAAGATGAATTCAGAGCTATATATAATTTGGATGTTGTGGAAATACCGACAAACAAGCCTATGATAAGAATAGATTATCCCGATGTGGTATATAAAAATGAGAAGGGCAAGTTCAATGCGGTGGTAAAAGAAATTGAGGAGTTCTATAAAATAGGAAGGCCAGTTTTGGTAGGCACCATTTCTATAGAGAAATCCGAGCTTTTGAGCAGTATGCTGAAGAAAAAAGGAATACCCCATGAGGTGCTGAATGCCAAGTATCATGAAAAAGAAGCAGAAATAATTGCTAAAGCAGGTCAAATGAATGCAGTGACTATATCTACCAATATGGCGGGAAGAGGAACAGACATAGTGCTGGGAGAAGGAGTAAAAGAATTAGGTGGCCTTCATATCATAGGAACAGAAAGACATGAGTCTAGGCGTATAGATAACCAGCTACGAGGTCGTGCAGGAAGACAAGGTGACCCAGGAAGCAGCAGATTTTATGTATCTTTGGATGACGATTTGATGAAACTATTTGGTTCTGATAAGATTATGGGGCTTATGGAGACTATGGGCATGGAAGAAGATATGCCTATTGAACATAACCTTCTCACAAAAGCCATTGAAAATGCCCAAAAAAGGGTTGAATCCAGAAACTTTGATATAAGAAAACATGTGCTTCAATATGATAATGTAATGAATAAGCAAAGGGAAGTCATATATGCACAAAGACGTCAAGTTCTCATGGAAGAAGATCTAAAGGATTCCATAATAGATATGATGAAGGATGTTATATCCGATGTTGTGGATAATTTTACAGTAGGCAGCCAATATCCTGAGGATTGGGATATAGCAGGACTGATTGAATATCTTCACAGCGCTTTTCTACCTAAGAGGTCTATCAGGATGGAAGAAATAAGTGGCTTGGAAAAAGAAGAGCTTAAAGATACTATACTGGATAGGACTTTGAAGATTTATGAAGCCAAAGAAGCTGAAATTGGCTCTGAGAACATGAGAGAATTGGAGAGAGTTATACTTCTCAGAGTTGTGGATACCAAGTGGATGGATCATTTGGATGCAATGGATCAGCTTAGAGATGGTATAAGTCTTAGAGCCTTCGGACAGCAGGATCCGGTTCAAGCTTATCAAATAGAAGGCTATGATATGTTTGTGGAGTTAATAAATAACATAAAGCAGGAGACAATAAAATATGTATTGAATGTTAATGTCAATAGGATGCCACAAAGGCAGAAAGTGGCGGAAGAAGTGGCTACCAATCAGGAACAAGAAGGCGGTAACAAGCCTATTATCAAAGAAGCTAAGATTGGAAGAAACGACCCCTGTCCCTGCGGCAGCGGTAAAAAATATAAAAGATGTTGTGGGAGAAATTAGAACTCATAATATTTGAACTATGAGTTATGAACTAAGAGCTATGAATTATTGAACTATGAACTAAGACGCTAGGGTAGTACTATTAGGTCTGGTTACGGGTTACGAGTTTCGGGTTGCGAGTTTCGATACCTAGGCATTACTCTTCCGTCCTGATGCGTGACCCGGATCGCGTGTTTTTATGGTTTCAAAAAAAGGAGGTAATACTATGATTGAACTTGATCAATATAGACTTGAGCTGCCGGATATAGAAGCAGCAATTAGAGATATAGAGGTGTCTCTTTGACCCGGAGAAACTGAAGAAGAGACAGGAAGAGATAAATAAAATAATGGAGCAGCAGGATTTTTGGAATGATTCGGAAAATGCTGCCAAAGTGTTGCAGGAATCGAAAAGGTTGAAGGAGAAAATAGATAAAATAGAAGATTTGAAAAAAACCTACGATGATCTGCTGGTATTGATAGATCTTTGTGAAGAAGAGAAAGATGTCTCTCTATTAGGCGATATAGAAGAAGAGCTAAATCAACTTAAAGAAGACATTGATAAACTTAACATAGAAACTCTACTGACGGAAGAATTTGATAAAAATAATGCTATTCTTGCAATACATGCAGGAGCTGGCGGGACTGAAGCTCAGGATTGGGCAGAGATGCTCTTGAGAATGTTTACAAGATGGGCGGAAAGCAAAAACTATAGTGTAACAATTTTAGATATATTGAAGGATACAGAAGCAGGTATAAAGAGTGCAACCCTTCTCATTGGAGGGGAGAATGCCTATGGTTATTTAAAGTCAGAAAAAGGGGTACATCGCTTGGTGAGGATTTCTCCCTTTGATGCAGCCGGAAAGCGGCATACTTCCTTCGCTTCTGTGGATGTAATGCCTGAATTGGATGATAGCATAGAAATTGATATTGATCCTGATGATTTGAGAATTGACACTTATAGATCCGGAGGAGCCGGAGGTCAGCATGTGAACAAGACTGAGTCAGCAGTCAGGATTACTCATATACCTACAGGAATAATCGTACAGTGCCAAAACGAAAGATCCCAGCACAGCAATAAGGAAATGGCTATGAAGATGCTCTATGCAAAGCTTTTGGAGTTAAAGGAACGGGAACAAAAAGAAAGAATAGAAGATCTCAAAGGGGAATATAGAGAGATAGCCTGGGGGAGTCAAATACGCTCCTACGTATTCCATCCATACAGTATGGTCAAAGATCATAGGACTGGAGAAGAGACAGGCAATGTACAAGCAGTAATGGATGGGGAGCTGGACAATTTTATAAATGCATATTTAAAGTGGAAAAAACAGACATAAGTCTGTTTTTTCCACTATATTATACCCTTGCCCCCTCATTGGATGGTCCTACAACCTTCAATGTCCATTTTCCTTTTATCTTTTTCAAATGTTCCTTCATAGCAGTTTCAAAATCATTGTCATCTTTAGATAAAATTGCAATTATGGTAGGCCCTGCTCCGCTTAGGAAACTGGCCAAAGCTCCTAGGGATTGGGCTTTGTCAATTATATCATCAAATCCTGGCACTAGGCTCTTCCTATAGGGTTGATGGAGCTTGTCCTTGCAGGCATACTTCAGCAATTCTCCATCTCCTGCTATCATAGCAGCGGTAAACAGGGAAGCTTTGCCAACATTAAATACACCGTCACTGAAGGCAATCTCCTTAGGCAGGACTCCTCTTGCCTGAGAAGTAGGCAATGTATAATCAGGATACATTACAGCATATTTGAAACCTTCGTAGGCATCTTGGCGAAAATACACTACCTTTCCCTCATCCATTGAAGAAACGGTAAAACCGCCTAAAAAGGCAGGTACAATATTGTCCGGGTGACCTTCAATTTCAGTCCCAATCTCTATCAACTCATCTAGGGACATATTGGCTCCTGACATGATATTACCGGCTATACAGCCAGCTGCAATACAGGCAGCGCTGCTTCCCAAACCTCTGCATATGGGTATGTTTATTTCCTGCTCTATTTCAATGGGCGGCATAGTTTTTCCTGAGAGATCGAATATTTTTTTTGCAGACTGATATATTATATTGTTCTTATCAGTAAAGTCTTTATCTGACTTTATAAATTTCACTTTATTTTCTATGTTCAATGCCAAGCCTAGACAGTCAAAACCAGGACCTAGATTGGCAGTAGTGGCTTTTACTGTAACTTCTAACACAATATCACCGCCTTATGAAAGTACATTCATCAAATCATCTATATTTGGAGAAATATATTTCAAATCCATTTCCACATCCATGGCAGTATCAGGATCTTTTAATCCATTGCCTGTCAGAATGCAGACCACGGTTTTACCTGAAAGATCGTGATTCTTAGCATATTTAATCAATCCTGCCAAGCTTGCACAGGAAGCCGGTTCTGCAAATATGCCTTCTTTGGAGGATAAAAGTCTATAAGCTTCCAATATTTCATCATCTGTAACCTTGTCTATTGCACCTTGGGATTCTTTGAGAGCAGCATTTGCTTTATCCCAGGAGGCCGGGTTGCCTATTCTGATGGCAGTAGCTATGGTTTCGGGATTTTTTATAACCCTTCCTTCTACTATAGGGGCAGCACCTGCGGCCTGAACCCCCATCATCTTAGGTAGGCTGTCTATAACTTTGTTTTCCCAGTATTCCTTATAGCCTTTCCAATAGGCAGTTATATTCCCTGCATTTCCTACAGGCATGAATTGATAATCAGGAGCTTTTCCCAAGTCATCGCAGATTTCAAAGGCTCCTGTCTTTTGACCTTCCAACCTATAGGGGTTAATTGAATTCACTATGGTCACTGGAAACCTTTCTGCTGCTTCTTTAACTAGGTTTAATGCTTCATCGAAATTACCCTTTACCTGTATTATATCTGCTCCATAAACAAGGGCCTGGGCTAGTTTTCCCATAGCCACTTTCCCTTCAGGGATAAGTACGATACATCTAAGTCCTGCTCTAGCTGCATAGGCTGCAGCGGAAGCAGAAGTATTTCCGGTGGAAGCACAGATGACGCTTTTGGAGCCATCATTGACTGCTTTTGTTATGGCGGCGGTCATACCTCTATCTTTAAAAGAACCTGTAGGATTAGCACCTTCATATTTAAAATAAAGATTACAGTTACCTGTAATATCCTTAAGATTACTAGATCTTATAAAAGGTGTGTTGCCTTCATTAAGAGTTATAATGTTTTGGAAATAAATATCTTTTAAATAATCTTTGTATCTTTCAATTAAGCCTTTATACATTTTTACACCCCTATTCCATAGCTATTATTTCAACTTTCTTGCAGCCTTTTTTTTCAGACAGAAGCTTTACCAATTGAGCGGGAGTTGCATCCATATACTTTGTATCTATGGTCATGGTAAGAGAAGCAACATCCATAACAGGAATGTTCTGATTGATGGTAAGAATATTACCCTTTAAGGATGCTACAACATTTATGATATCAGAAAGAACCCCTGGCTCATGTTTTAATAACATAAAGAGGTTTACAATTTTTCCTCTTTCTTGAGTACTGTAATCAAAAACACTATCCTTGTATTTATAAAAAGTACTACGGCTTAATGAAGCCATTTCACAAGCTTGTTGTATTGTAGTAGCTTCTCCTTTTTTTAATAATCTCTTGACATGTATAACTTTTTCAAACACATCTGGTAGTACTTTGGATTGAATTATAATCATTTTGTTTTCTGGCATAAAAAAACCACCTTCCTGTACGCATATAAGATACATTTGTATTTGATATTAACATATTCTAGCACAAATTTAGTAAGTTAGCAACTCACAACCAATTATTGCAAAACCATCAAAAGAAATGTATATTATTAATGGATAAAAAATATCAGGAGAGATGAGATTATGTCGGAAATACTCATAAAAGAAACAAGAGATCCTATGGTTGAGAATATCCACAGAGGAGACATTGTTGTTGTAAACGGCGAAGGGGAGAAGATTGCATACCTGGGAGACTTCAATAAATTTGCATACATGCGTTCTGCTGCCAAGCCTTTTCAGGCCTGTGCTGTGGTAGAAAGCGGTGCTGTAGACTATTTTGGGCTTACAGAAAAAGAACTTGCGGTAATTTGCGGCTCTCATTATGCAGAAGAGTTTCATGTTTTGGCAGTGTTATCTATACTTTACAAGATTGGATTGGATGAAAGATACCTGCAATGCGGGGCATCCTATTCTATAAGCTCTAAAGTTACCATGGAATATGTGAAAAAAGGTGTTGAAAAGAAGAATGTATTTCACAGCTGCTCCGGCAAACAGGCTGGGATGCTGGCTATAGCAGCAAAAGAAGGCTATGATGCAAGCACTTACCTGGATATAAATAATCCTGTACAGCAAAAGATTTTGGATGTTATTGCATATTTTACAGAAATGGATAGGGAAAAAATAATAATAGGCATAGACGGTTGCGGTGCACCTGTCCATGCTATGCCTTTAATAAACATGGCAAAGGCCTATATGAAACTGGCTAATCCTTCCCATGTGGATGAAAAGCATGCAGCATTAATAAGGAAAATAGCTATGGCTATGACCGGCTATCCTGAAATGATCGCAGGCACAGGAGCCTTTGACACTGAACTGATGAAAGTCACAAATGGCAGACTAGTAGCCAAAGTAGGCTCAGATGGAGTATACTGTGTTGGAGTTACAAAAAAGGATATTGGCATAGCTATTAAGATAGAGGATGGAAATATTAAGGTGCTGCCTCCGGTAGTCCTTGAGACTCTAAAACAGCTTGAACTGATAAGCAACGAAGAACTAGAAGAACTAAAACGCTTCTATATAATAAATATAAAGAACAGCCAAGGAGAAAAAATAGGGGAAATAAAACCGGATTTCGAACTGATTAATTGAACCACGAGGAATCTCCAAAGCAACGCAACATAAAAAGACCCTAGCGTCCTACCCTAATCCAGTGGCTAGAAGCTAGTGGCCAGTAACTGACCCAAAGAAATACCCAAAAGCAAAAAGGAGTGATATCTTGGATATAACAATTACCTTAAGCCAAGAGCTAAACATTAAACCTTGGCAAGTGGAGAATACGATAAAACTAATTGATGAAGGCAATACAATTCCATTTATAGCAAGATACAGAAAGGAACAAACTGGGGAACTATCTGATATTCAGTTAAGAGAATTGGCTGAAAGATTGGAATATCTCAGAAACTTAGAGAACAGAAAATTAGAAGTCATAAAGCTTATAGACGAACAGGGAAAACTCACTGATGAGCTGAAAGCTAAGATAGAATCTGCAAAAATTCTTCAGGAAGTTGAAGATTTATATAGACCTTTTAGACCCAAAAAGAGAACCAGAGCTTCCATTGCGAAAGAGAAGGGCTTGGAACCTTTAGCTAATATTTTATTAGAGCAAGAGGAAACAGACAGAAGCTTGGAAGAAATAGCTTCAGAGTATATAAATACAGAACTTGGAGTGGAAAGTTGGGAAGATGCACTAAAAGGTGCTATGGATATAGTGGCAGAAGATATCTCCGACAATGCAGATTACAGGAAGTTTATCAGAGAACTGACTTTCAATTTAGGAATTATAAGCACTAAAGGTTTGACTGACGAAAAATCAGAATATCAGATGTACTATGATTTTGCAGAACCAGTGAAAAAAATACCATCCCATAGAATCTTAGCCATTAATCGTGGAGAGAAAGAGAAGATGCTTTCTGTCAAAATCGACGCACCTGTCGATAGGATCTTAGATAAACTTGAGGCAAATATAATATTGGAAAAGTCACCTTATGAAACTATTCTCAGGGAAACCATAAAAGATTCTTATGACAGGCTCATAGCACCATCTATAGAAAGAGAAATAAGAAACGAACTTACTGAAAAAGCAGAAGATCAGGCTATAAAGGTATTCGGCACTAATTTGAAGAATTTGCTCCTTCAACCACCTATAAAGGGGAAAACCGTAATGGGTTTTGACCCAGCCTATAGGACTGGATGTAAAATAGCCGTGCTAGATGAAACAGGGAAGCTTTTAGATACAGCAACTGTTTATGCTACACCTCCACAAAACAAAGTGGAAGAGTCTAAGGAGATTCTGAAAGAGCTTATCCAAAAGCATAATGTGGAAATAATTTCTCTTGGAAATGGAACAGCCTCTAGAGAATCGGAAAAAATATGCGCAGAAATAATAAAGGAAATGGACAGAACACTACATTATATTATAGTAAATGAAGCAGGAGCTTCCGTATATTCTGCATCAGAGCTGGCAGCCAAGGAATACCCGGATGTAAATGTTTCGCTGAGAGGAGCTATATCCATAGGTAGAAGACTGCAAGACCCATTGGCTGAACTGGTAAAAATAGATCCTAAATCCATAGGCGTAGGACAGTATCAACATGATGTATCTCAGAAAAAATTGTCCGAAGCTCTCAATGCTGTCGTAGAAGACTGTGTAAACTCGGTAGGCGTTGATCTCAATACTGCTACACCATCCTTGCTCCAATATGTATCAGGCATAAATTCGGCAGTGGCTAAGAATATAGTAGCCTACAGAGAAGAAAATGGTAAGTTTAAGAGCAGAAAGGAACTTTTGAAGGTAAAAAAGCTTGGAGAAAAAACCTTTGAGCAATGTGCAGGATTCCTTCGAATACCTGAATCAGAAAACATATTGGACAATACAGCAGTGCACCCAGAATCCTATGAAGCTGCTGAGAAACTGTTGGAAAAGCTAGGTTGTAAGAATTCAGAGCCAAAAGCTTTATCAGAGTCACTTCATACGGTGAAGCTGCTGGATATAGAAAAACTATCCCAAGAAATAGGAGTGGGAGTTCCGACACTTAAAGATATAATAAAGGAACTTCAAAAGCCCGGCAGAGACCCTAGAGATGAAATGCCTAAGCCTATATTTCATACCGATGTGCTTGAAATGAAAGATTTGAGGCCAGGAATGACACTTACTGGTACAGTAAGAAATGTTGCGGACTTTGGAGCCTTCGTGGATATAGGAGTCCATCAGGACGGTCTGGTACATATATCAGAATTGGCAGACAAATTCGTGAAGCATGCCATGGATGTGGTTAAGGTAGGAGATATAGTGAAGGTTAAGGTATTGGATGTAGATATGGATAGAAATAGAATAAGTCTCAGTATGAAGGGATTGAATTAGGCTTTAAACTTTTCGACATTATATTTACAACCCATCTTCCTGAAGCATTGGAAATAAAGGGAGGATGGGTTTTTTAATATTTATATAAAAAAGAATATATAATAAAAATTAGGGAACAAATGAAAAAGCATCATAGATAAAGGTAAATAATGTATGAAAAAACTAAAAAACGACAACTAAATATTACAAAAATCACTCCCCACATGTAGTATTATTACCATATAGGAAGCTAGTCCTATTTTTCCTCTGGGGGGCAATGAGATACACTCTATATGTGGGCACCTAGAGTGTATGTAGCCAATGGTGCAACCGACCCATCTACTGACAAATGTAGATGGATTTTTTGTTTATATAATATCTGTTTAATCTTTACAAGAGGAGTTAATAGTCAAAACGAATCTATGCTTGGTCAAACTGTTATTGGCTTTGTAAAGTTAACATGAAAGAATAGCACCCGAAAATGGCCAATAGCTTCATGCCACAAGCAAGAACTCCCGTTTTTGTTTTTTTGAAAGTTTGAGACCAGCGACTTGTGCTGGGGTCATT
>JAAYMO010000243.1 GCA_012521375.1 Clostridiales bacterium | reverse complement strand
GGGATTGACCAGCTGATCCCCCAAGTATTGTCAAAGCTTGGCGACATACATTCGGCCTACATCGTGGGCGACTACGCAAGGGGAGTGGATTCGGGTATAATTGACCTCGTCCTTGTTGGAGAGGCGGACAAAGCCTACCTGCAAAACCTGATAGACAAGGTCGAACCCATGCTTCACCGAAAAGTACGCTACCTGACTTTGAGCACGGACGAGCTTGAAAAGTTTAAAACTACGCTTAAGCTCGAAGAAGCGATAGAGCTGTGGAGCAGTAAGGGTGAGTGAGGGTGTAGGGTGGAAATTCAAGGGGAGCTGGACGTTGGAAAACATAAATATGCTGGATAAGATAAAAAGATTAACCAACACAGAAGATAAAAGACGTTTGCTGTCAAATTTCATGTCCCTGTCCGTCTTGCAGGGCGCAAATTATGTATTGCCCTTGATTACCTTGCCCTATCTGGTGAGAGTCCTTGGACCTGAAAAGTACGGCCTGATTGCTTTTGCCCAAGCCTTCATTCAGTATTTTAACATCCTTACGGATTACGGTTTTAATCTCTCGGCTACCAGGGAAATCTCGATACACAGGGACAATGCACAAAAGGTTTCGGAGATATTCAGCTCCGTAATGATCATAAAATTTTGCCTGCTTGTTTTGTCATTTGTTATCATGAGCATTCTCGTGTTTTCATTTTGGAAGTTCAGACAAGATTGGCTTATTTATTATTTAACTTTTGGGATGGTTGTAGGGCAGGTTTTGTTTCCTGTATGGTTTTTTCAAGGTATGGAGAGAATGATGTACATTACTTTTTTAAATATAACGGCAAAATTGATCTTTACAATTGCAATATTCGTATTCATTCGCCAAGCGTCCGATTACATTTACGTTCCGCTATTAAACCTTTTTGGCTACTTGGTTGCAGGTGCTTTAGCTTTGTGGATTGTCTTTAGGGATTTTAAAATCACTTTTAAAGTCCCATCATATTCAAGCTTAATACATCAGTTAAAAGAGGGATCAATTATGTTTGTGTCCACGGTTGCTATAAGCCTATATACAACTTCTAATGTTTTTTTATTAGGTCTGTTTACTAATAATGTTATAGTAGGCTTCTATTCCGCAGCTGAAAAAATTGTAAAAGCACTTCAAGGCTTGTGGACCCCATTTTCTCAGGCGATATATCCAATATTTTCAAAATTGTATTATGAAAATAGAACGAAAGCCCAATATATGCTTAAAAAAATTCTTTTATATACAGGATTAATAACTTTAGCTATATCGTTGACTGGTTGTATTTTTGCTCCTTTTATAATAAAAGTATTTTTTGGAGAAGCTTTCACTCCATCAGTTAACATTATGCAAATATTAGTATTTATTGTATTTTTAATAGGGATAAACAATGTTTTAGGAATACAGGGTCTAGTCGCATTTGGGTTTGCTAAAGAATTTACATTAACAGTTATAATTGCTTCTATAGCACATCTGATATTACTTATAATCTTTATTCCAGTATTTAAAGGGGTAGGTGTAGCGATAGCTACTATAGCCACCGAAACTATAATTATTTTTATAGAAATAATTTTTTTAAAAAGGAGAAAAATAATATGAACATAAAGCGCATGGTTAAATATGTCATTAAATTTATATTAGATTCGTTATATATGTTTGAAGCTGCTAAAAAGTATTATATACTTTGCAAAAAAGATTGTGGCTTTGTTAAAGATAGAAAAAAAATATTGGTTTCTGCCCTAAAAAATATTCATAATATTGTTTTTGTAAAATGTAAAGCTAAACATCCTGTCATGAGAGAAGGTATATTATTTAAAGAAATTTGCAAAAAAGCCAGATTACATATTGATGATAATTCAACCTTTATTTATTATCCTGACTTTTATATATTAAAAATAATGGCAAATGATACAAGTATGATATTAGGGAATATTACAATCAATTATAATATTGTTCTTGATAAAGGTATAATAGCTCTTAAAAAAGAAATAGAAAGCTTACCATTTAAAAACGATTACGATAATGCTCTTATAACTGTCTGTGAAGGAATAGAAATATATATAACACGTTTAATAAGTTTTCTTGAGAACAATTGTCCAAAGGATAGGGATTTGGCAAATATTATCGCAAGAGTTCCCCTGTACCCTGCTAAATCATTAAAAGAAGCTCTCCAATCCATTTTACTTATAAACTCTCTAATTTGGATGAACGACCATTCTTTAGTTGGGCTTGGTCGGCTAGATCAAGTCCTTTACCCCTACTATATCAAAGACATTAATGATGGTATACTTTCTAGAGAAGAAGCGGAAATATTGATTTCATCTTTCATTGAAACTTTACATAAAGGATTTAAATACAAAAGCAACACACTTCTTGGAGATACAGGACAAGTCATTGTTTTAGGGGGTATAGATTATTGTGGTGAGCAATGCGATAACGAATTAACGTTGATATTTATGAAAGTTATGAAAAAACTTAAATTACCAGATCCTAAAATTGTTTTAAGAATTAGCTCTAAAACATCAGAGGATGTTTGGAGAGAAGCAATGGACTTGCTAAATGAAGGTTTAGGATACCCATTATTTTCAAATGATGATGTTATTATTCCAGCTTTAATAGAACATGGCTATGATAATATTGATGTCTATAATTATGTAGTATCTGCTTGTTGGGAACCACATATAGCTGGTGTTTCATTGGATCAAAATAACATTTGTATATTAAATTTTTTAACTCCTCTGCAAAATATATTTAGAACTAAGGAAACTATTATTACAGTTAGATGTTTCGATGATTTATTTAATATTTATCTTAATGAGTTAGACAAATATGTTATAAATACATTAAAGCATATTGAATCTATTAAATTTAGACCATCTCCTCTTTTATCTCTTCTGACAAGTTGCAATGGTAAAGATATAGCGTATGGAGGTGCAAAATACAATAATTTAGGAATATTATCTGTAGGAATTAGCAATGTGGTAGATAGTTTTCTTAACATCATGAGATATATGGAACGTAATAACAATACTTCTTTGATGAAACTTCAGGAAATATTGATGAATAATTACGAAGGATATGAAGATTTAATGTATGATTTTAAGATGAATGGTTTAAAATTTGGAAATGATGATGAAAGTGTGCTAAAGATTACCAATATTTTGATTGATCATGTATCAAGAATCCTACGGAATTACACGAATTCCTTAGGAGGCAAGTATAAGCTTGGGCTTAGTTCTCCAGCGTTTTTGGAACATGGGAAACAAAATGATGCTTCACCTGATGGAAGGAAGAAGGGAGAGCCATTAGGTATTCATATATCTTTTGCACACAAAGAAGGAGATTATATTTCACTATTTAATTTTTCCTCTCAGTTAAATTATCAAATTGCCTTTAATGGAGTAGTTACAGACGTAGTTATAGATTCTGGGTTTTTGAGAAGAAATTTTAATAATTTTATATGTTTATTTAAAACCTTCTTTTTAAAGGGAGGAGCTCAGCTCCAATGCAATGTATTGGATTATAAGACTTTATCAGATGCGCTTAAAAATCCTGAGGTATTTCCCAATCTCATTGTAAGAGTATGGGGGTTTAGTGCTTACTTTAAAGATCTCCCTCGAGAATATCAGGTATTCATTGTAGAAAGGGCACGTCAATATGAACTCGACACTTTTACTAACTGATATACAGAGATTTTCTGTTTATGATGGTCCAGGGATAAGGACTACATTCTTTTTAAAGGGGTGTTTATTGCGATGCCCTTGGTGTTCTAATCCTGAAACGCAATCTTATGAGCCTGAAGTGTTCTTTTTAGCAGATAAGTGTTTGATTAATAAAGGAATTAATTGTTCTTTTTGTAATCCAAACTATATACAAAACATACGCTTAAAGGTATTAAATAACTTTTCTATATCTGATGTTTCTAAGATATCCTGTCCTACTAAAGCTTTGGGTGTTTATGGTTATGAACTTAAAGTAAGTGATTTTATAAAAATTGTAAAAAAAGATTATGATTACTTTATAAATAGTGGCGGCGGGATCACCTTTAGTGGCGGCGAGCCCTTACTTCAAAATATTATTCCATTTCTTAAAGCAGGAAAAAGTATGGGGATTCATACGGCCATAGAGTCTTCTTTGTTTGTTCCTATAGAGAATCTTAGAAAGGTTATGGAGTTTGTTGATTTATTTATAGTTGATGTTAAAATTCTTTCGTATGATGAATGTAAAAAAATAATTGGTGGAGATCTTAGAGTATATTTAGAAAATATTGATTTATTATCAAGGCAAAGGAAAAATATTATAGTTCGATTTCCTATGGTTAAAGGTTATACTTTTACAGAGAAAAATTTACAATTACTTATCAAATTTATTAAAGATTTTGAATTATCACAAATAGAAGTATTTAGTGTGCATAATTTAGGGCAAACAAAATATAAGGCTTTAGGAAAAAAGCATCAAGTATTTGATGTAATAAATGATAGTGAGCTCGAAATGTTAAGTAAATTAGTGGAAAAAGAAACAAATAGCCAAGTGAAGATCCTTAAACATTGATCGATTATGTAAATCATACAATAAAAAGTTAATATTTATTAGTAATTATTTGATAGATCAATGCTATAGGATATATAGATAATAAGTTTAAGATAAAGTGTAAACCAAATGTCGTGCAATAATTCCGTTCTAGAGGAAGGTGAAAAGAAATTGAGGATAACTTGTCTCAGTCGAGTATGAACGTGGTAGCATGGTATAGTGAGCTAGATATATGTATAGATTGTGTTAATATTATATAAATACAAACTTTTAAATGCATTAGTTCGGAGGATAAATTATGCTATTTAATTACCTCATCATCGGCTCTGGCTTTGCGAGTGCCGTAATGGCAGAAAGAATCGCTAACGTCTTAAACGAAAAAGTCCTAATCATAGAAAAAAGGAATCATATCGGCGGGAACTGCTATGATTGCAAAGATAAAAAT
>JAAYMO010000026.1 GCA_012521375.1 Clostridiales bacterium | reverse complement strand
TTGGCAATTTATCTATAGCATCCTCTACTTTAGCAGCTTTTTTCTTATCCTCTTCTTGCTCCTTCAGACTTTCTATCTTTTCCAGAGCTGCCACCAGCTTATCATAATTTGTCACATATTTCTTCTGGTTGGCTGTAAGGGCATTATAGGCATCAGCGACAGATTGGACTTCTTCCTCGTCGCTCAACTTTATATCTTTAAGGGGAGGAAGATCAGAGATCATATCCTCCACCTTTGCTGCCGCAGCCTTATCCTCCTGTTCCTCTATATCAGGTACCTTGACAGGGGCAAGGTCTGTACCTAGGAAATAGAATTCGTCCCCTTTCCTTTCTTCACTAGTATTACCTACCAAATCCTTGGCAGGGGATTCAATGATAAGCACATATTCATATCTTCCTTCCAAAGGCTGGCTGAGAGACAGTATAACCTTATTCTTATCAATTTCCTTCAAAGAGTTTCCTATGGTTTTATATTTTGCAGTATCATCTGTATTCTTTATAGTATACCTGCCTTCATAACCTATGTTTTCGCTGTACTCAATCTCCACAGTCATCCTATCTATGGCAGTGACATCAACTATATAGGGATTGTCTTCATCCCTGTACTCACCATAGAGCAAGGTATATCCCTTATAAATGTTCTCTGCTTTTATGCCATGTTTATCGGTTATTATTTCCTCCACATTTATCTTATAATCCTTAGATCCATCGATGTATTTAGGTGAAGTTATGGTAAAGGTAACTATACTATTGTTCTCTCCTTCCACCTTTGCCTCAAAGGTGGCTGACGGGGAACCTATGGTCTTGACTACTTTATTTATAACCACAACTTCCTTTGACATTTCCATCTCAAAAGTTTTTCCATCCCTTTGAGCAATGTATAAAATTTCAGGACGCTCAGGTTCATCTGATGTTCCATATAAATCGAAGTCATAATCATCCAAATCACTTCTGTCAAACTTGTTCCTGTTTACAGTTCTATCCTCTACATCTTCCAATGATTTTATTTGCCCTTTCGAATCCGCCTTAACCACAGTGTAGAGAACACCTTCTTTGAGATATTCCCCTTCTTCTAAATTGGAAAACTCAATAGTCATATCATCATCTGTCAAAGCCTTTGCATATAGTACAATCTCATCTTTATTGCTTCTCAGCACCAAAGCTGTAATACCTTCTGTATACAACACCGGTTCATCAAACACTGCTGCTACCACATATTTGTTCACTGCATATACATAATCCAACCTTGGGCTTTGTTCATCATTTTCTCCTGCTCTAGCCCTGAATTCGAAATTCAGTCTCAGTTGATTATCCATCATGTCATATACTCCGTCGATATATACCCTATATACCTTGCCTTCAACCATTTCAGCAGTTTCCAATGTGACTATGCAGTCCTCATAAGTGGCTTCTATGGGTGTTCCTATGCCGTTATTTATCTCATAATTGGATATATCCTCTGCGCTTTCCTTATTTAATGGTTTTGTAAAGTGTATCTCCAGCTTATTGCCGCTCAACAGGTTATACTTCTCTACGGTAGCTGCTGCAAAATCATCCCTTGATGCTCTGACGGTACCGCTATTGTTTTTATCCAAAACATTTCCAAATTCATCTTCAATATTGTATGCTGTGACAGTGTAAGAGCTGTTTATTTCTAAATCTTCCACTCTCAGCATCACCTTATATTTGCCTCCAGTGTATGAGACTTTTTCAACACTTTCCACATATATACTATCTTTATATTTGTTATTAATGATAACTTCATAATTGTTAACATCCAGCACAGTTTCCTCTACCAGCCTGCTGCTGTCGCTGAATACCACTTGTATATGATTTCTTGAAAGAACCTTCAATTCGTTTCTCACCAATTGAGGAGCACTCTTATCTTCCCTCATGCCATAAAAAGTCTTCTTGGCAGGCCTTTCCATCTTATTGGCAGCTTTGGTTTTATCTACAATATTCTCTACTGTCAACTCATACTTAGTAGATGATCTTTGTGGCTCTGTAGTCAGTTCCACTGTATCATCATCGTCCCCCACCAGTTCTGCATCCCATATTTCCAGCTCGCCGCTGCTGCTTTTAATATAGTAATTTCTCAAATCTTCTGCTGATTCTCTTGTAACAGGTTCAGAGAACTTCACTATGACTCTCTGATTAGTTTCAGCTTTTACATCCCTCAACCTAGGCGCTGTAGTATCAGGCCTGCTATAGAAGCTTTTGCTGGCGGTTCTAAGGTTGGAACCGTCAACAGACTTAATGTTGGTGACTTTTAAAGTATACTGCTTCCTGGCTTGCAATCCATAAGTAGATAAAGTCACCTTCTTGCCTTCCAGCTCTGCATACTCTATATCCACTCCCGATATAGAGTAGTTGTAAATGTCAGTGGCAGAATAATAATCCAATTCTTTGTCAAACTCTACCACTACTGTCTCTACATCTTCGCTTTTTACAGCCTTTATCTTAGGTGAACCTGATGTTTTTGCTACTCCTGTGAATTTTACCTTTTCATCTCCTATAGTTAAAGTATATAGTCTGCCTGAACTCTGTGCAGAAGTCTCCAACCTTAAAGCATCTTCTCTCACCAAATAAGCATTCTTTATATTTAAACCTGATATTTCATAGTTATATAAATCTTCCACATCGAAATAGCTTATATCATCTTCAAATACCACTTCCACCACTGTATTACCTATAGCTTTAGCACTCTTGATTTTAGCATCTATCAAATCATCCAAAAGTCCGGCTGCAATAGCCTTGGACCTTTTTACAGCTCCTTTTTCAATAAGTATATTGATATATCTTATGCCATCTTTGGTTTTAGCTTTCAAAGCAGAAACGGTAGCTCTAGCCAGTAAATCGATTGTAAACACCTTTCTATAGGAAGGTCTCAATCCTATGCTGTGAGCAAACTCCAATGTCTCTTCCCAGGAAAAATCCCCTTTCCCTGAACGAATCTGCTTATAACCTAAAGTTTCTAGCAATACCTTATAATAGGACTGTTCATCTATCTTCTCATATGGAAGAAAACGGCCTTTGTCATCTCCTATGAATCCTATTTCAGGATTATCCTTTAAATAAGCCATTATGTTTCTTCCCTCAGGCCATAAAACTTCATTTTTATCCACAAAGTTTCTTGTCCCATCGTATCTCAGAGCCTCTTCATACAGCCCCTTTAACTTAAGTATTGAAATGGCAGCTGTCAGCCTATCCATTTCTTTTTCAACATATTCTTCCGTAACCCCTCCACCATCACCAACCAGCATCCCTATATCTACTAGGGCCTTCACCTCATCACTTAATCTGGCTGCTGCATATCCGTCTATATGCCCTATAGTGGAAAAGATTACTGCAAATGCTAGCACAAATGCCAATAGCCTTCTCAATTAAAAACCCCCCTATTTCTCATATTATAATAATGGCCTAATCTATACTATGTTCGACCAGATGCAAAATTCTTTAAAAAACAGTTTTGTAATGGTATTGTAATAACTTAGACGGAGATTCATCCCAATATGTTCCTGAAAAACCAAATAAAAATAGAGCCATCGGGGACGGTGGCTCATTTCCAACTGGCGCATTGTTTCACAAATTCTTCAAAAAGCTTGGCAAATATAACACGTTTTGGCAGCATAGCTTCTGGATGCCATTGGACTCCTATAATATAATCTTTTTTTACTGATTCAATGGCTTCTATAATCCCATCATAGGAATAAGCCGTAGCCTTTAGACCATCCCCCATCTTCTTTATAGCTTGATGATGAAAAGAATTAACAGCTATTGTTTCATTGCCAAATATATCATAAAGCTTGCTATCCTTCTCTATCCTTATCATATGATGTGCCTGACTGATGTCATCCCCCTTGGAACTGTGTCCTAAAGAACCTTCGATCTGGGAATTTACATCTTGATAAAGACTGCCTCCTAAAGCTACATTTATAAGCTGGCACCCTCTGCAAATTCCTAAAATAGGCATATTAATGCGATAAGCTTCCATAAACAGGGCCATTTCATAGGAATCCCTGCTCTCATCCGTCCCTCCCAATTCTTTTATAGGATTCTCTCCATAATATAATGGCGATATATCTTCTCCTCCTGTAAAAATTATACCATCAATAACATTCATGTATTTTGCCAATACCCCTCTATCCTCAACCATAGGAATCAATAGTGGAGCCCCTCCCCCTTCCACTATTGCATTTATATAGGTAGAATTTAAAGAATTGTACACAGCCCGTGCCTTATACTCACCAAATGTAGTCAATCCAATGATCGGCTTCATTATTTTTTCCCCCTCTATTTCTATTATCTCAGCCTTCACTAACCAAATTTTATCATAAAAGAGATAAAAAGCAAGCAAAGTTACTCTGCTTGCTTATACAACAACTCTAGGAAATTATCTACAACTTCCGAATCAAACTGGGTTCCTTTACCCTTTATCAGTTCAGTTTTTACCTGTTCATCCGTTAGAGGAATCTTTCTATAAGGTCTTGAACTGGTCATGGCATCATAAGCATCTGCAACGGATATAATCTTTGCAAGAAGACTTATATCATCTCCTTTTAGGCCTCGAGGATAGCCTGTCCCATCTATTCTCTCATGATGTTCCAAAAGTATCTTCCTGCTTTCATACAAGAAATCCACATCAGACAATATATCATATCCTATGGTTGGATGTTTCTTTATCATATCGAATTCTTCCGTTGTCAACTTTCCCTCTTTATTGAGTACTGCGGAAGGAACACCTATTTTACCTATATCATGTAATATGCTTGCAAACTCAAGAGCATTCAACTCGTCTTCACCGAGACCCATCTTTTTGGCTATAGCAAGAGATATATTGGAAACCCTTTCACAATGACCTCTGGTATATTTGTCGCTGGCTTCTATGGCATTGGCTAAAGATTGCACTGTGGACAGGTAGCTTCGCCTTATCTCCTCATTCATCTTAGTCAATTCTTTTACATTATTGTTCCTCTCTTCAATCAGTGTCCTTAACGTATCTACCATGTTGTTAAACTGATCTCCCAGAACCTTAAATTCATCTTTGGAATCAATATGTATATGCTCATCAAGCTTTCCTTGGGAAATATTTTTTATTCCTTCCATTATATTGGCTACTGGACGGGTAATCACTTTTGATAGGAGATAACCTATGAGAAAGGTTACAATAACGCTCACAACAGCTACTTGTATTGCCCTGGCAGTAATAGGGGCCAACGTTTGGTTTACATCGAGAGGTATCATTCCTATTAACTTCCATCCTGTCTCAGGAATGGTCATATAGCTCATCACATGCTCTACGCCTTTATAATAAAATATGCTGGTTCCGTCACCAGAAATCAATTGACTGCTTAATTCTTCATCTTCTTTGATATTGGTCATCAACATGTTTGAATCAGGATGGGAAAAAATCTCTCCTGAACTATTTACCAGCATCAAGGTACCTTTTTCACCATATATTATATCATTTACTATGTCCGAAAATCTTGACAGCTTAATATCCAACCCTATGGCACCTACTAAATTGCCATCATTCTCTACTGCCTTTGCTACAGTTACTACATACCCTCCTATCTCACCTGCATCCAAATAAGGATCAGTCCACACAGCTTTGTCTCTATTATTAGCTGCCTTTTGATACCAGTCTCTGGTACGGCAATCATAATCTTGGGGCATTGTATCATCTATAGGGATGATAAAAATAGAACCATCCTCTTCACAACCTAAATAAATCCATGCTATATAAGGACTGGAATTTACATAACCCATCCATTTATTTGAAATGCTTTGGAAATGCTCAGGAATAGAAGTGACCATTTTAGGTTGACCAGGCTTATGCTTATAGTTGATTATTTCTTCATTTTGAGCCCAGTATTCCACCACATATTCCATATCCGCCATAAATTTATTAAAAAAATAATCGTTGGCATTTTTCAATGTGTTGAAACTGCTTTGCCTAATTTCATTTAAAACTATAGCCTTAGCATTATTGAAAGCCAACAAACTTATAATCATAATTGATATTATTATTATAACAAGCATGGATAGTATAAACTTACTTCTAATGCTTATTCTCATCAAAATGTCTCCTCTTCTGCAATTAAAATCTGGGCATAAAAAACTTGACATGTTTTGTTATAATATTAAACTCTAACTCCTAATATATCAAATTATGGATAAAAAGGCAATAAAAATGCAAGAAATTAAAATTCCTTGCATTTTTATTTATTTGCTCTTATAAATCATGAATATCAGAATTAAAACCAAAATTGGACCGCCTATAAATAAAGTATATTTTTTCATCAATTGTTCCACTATAGTCCAATTTGAACCTAAATAATAGCCTAAGGAAATAAGCACTGTATTCCATACAAAAATCCCTATGAAAGAGAACAGTATAAACTTGATTATATTCATCCGGGCAATGCCTGCAGGTATGGAAATATACGTCCTTGCCAACGGAAGCACCCTTGCAATCATGACAGATATCTTATCATATTTTTCAAAAGTTTCTTTAGCAGCAAATATAGACTTCCTGGTGCTGGGAACCTTATGTCCTATTTTATCCAGTACCGGTTTTCCCCCAAAATATCCTATATAATAGCATACCAATGAACCTAATATTCCAGCAAAGGTAGAGGCTATCAAAACCCCTATAAAGCTCATTTTGCTGCTGGTAGCCAAGAATCCCACAAAAGGAAGGACTATTTCGCTGGGCATTGGAAAGCATGCATATTCAAGACCTACGATGGCAATAACTCCAATATAGCCTATTTGGCTGGTAATCTCCATAAGATAATCAATTATTGCTTCAAATACATTAGCCATAGTTCATACTCCTAAGTCATCATATATACTATGTTTACTAAACTTATGATAAATATCCAATACTGATAACAAAGCGGGATAGAGTTTATCCGCTATCCCTCATATATGACTATACCTACCCTGTCAATATGTTCTTTCAATTCCTTATGATCTAAATGTGTATAATCCACTATGTCAAATAGATATGGCAACGGGCTTTCATCTTCTAACAATGAATGAAGTGAGGATATAGTATCATAGGTTATATCATCACCATAGATTGCAATATCTATATCTGATCCTGCTTTGTAATTTCCTTTTGCTCTGGATCCAAATATCACGGCTTTTTTTATCTCGTTAAACTTTGCTATTACACCAACAATATACTCAATATCCAATTCGCTTAATCCAATACTCATGCTAGCTCACCCAACTTAGAACAAAGTTCTTGAATAATTTTATAATATCTTTCTCTTATCAAAACTTCCGCTTCTTTTGCAATATTCTCATTATATGTATGAGCCATCAAGTTTCTTTTCTCCAATGCATCTATCCATGAATGACCATCTGTAATAAGTCCTGTTTGAAAAGCTATCTGTATTGCTTTTCTAGGGCTTTTTACTTGGAAACCCTCTTGCTCCAAATAATCCTTCATAGTCTTCCATGCTAATTCAAAGGTGTATTCAAAGCATTGTATCAATCCTTGCATCTCAAATTTATTAAGCTCACCTTTTTCTATAAATTCCTGTAACTGCAAGCTAGCTTTTTTGAAGTTTGAAAACCTCTGTTTCCACCTGATATCTAGATCCATAGAAAACTCACCTTCTTAACTAAATTTGCAGATTGATATATTTACTTAAACTCATATTATCATATGGATTGTATCAGTTCAATTAAATAACATCTGTCGCCACTTCATCTTCCGCATGCGGATTTGTCTCATGATTTACAACCTTAATTAAATAGTTTAAAAAGTCCTCCCTCAGATCCTCCCTCTTGAGAGCATACTCTACAGTGGCCTGTAAAAAACCCTGCTTGTCCCCTACATCATATCTCTTACCCTCAAAATTGTATGCATACATGGCCTCCCTCTGAGCCAATACCTTAAGCGCATCAGTAAGCTGAATCTCTCCACCTTTGCCTGGCTCAGTATGCTCCAATATCTCAAATATTGCAGGATTAATAATATATCTGCCCAAAATAGCCACATTAGATGGAGCCTCTTCAACTGTGGGCTTTTCCACCAGCCCTTTTACCTTATACACCCTGTCTCCTAATCTCTTACCATCTACAATACCATATTTGGAAACATCCTTTTTTGGAACCTCTTGCACCCCTAAAATAGTAGTCTTATACTCATCATAAACTTCAAGCATCTGCTTGAGACAAGGCTTTTGAGCATCTACTATATCATCTCCGAGGAGTACCGCAAAAGGCTCATTACCGATGAAACTCTTGGCGCAGTATATAGCATGGCCTAAACCTTTAGGCTCTTTCTGTCTTATGTAATGGATGTTTACCATATCAGAAATCTTCCTGACTTCTTCCAACAGATCGAACTTCCCATGCTTCTCTAATTCTAACTCCAATTCTACAGATTTATCGAAATGATCTTCTATAGACTTTTTATTTCGGCCTGTTATAATCAGTATCTCCTCTATACCTGAAGCTACAGCTTCCTCTATTATGAACTGTAATGTAGGTTTATCTACTATAGGCAGCATCTCCTTAGGCTGAGCCTTTGTAGCAGGCAAGAATCTGGTACCTAATCCGGCTGCAGGTATTATTGCTTTATTAACTTTCACTTGCATTTCCCCCTTCCCACATTATTTATTCCATTGGAAGCCTTTTAATATAATTCGATAATATTTAGTATTTTCCTTTACATATATAAAAATTTGTGAGCCACCGGGGACGATGGCTCACCACAACTACATCAATTCTGCCTTGACAAGTATTTCTTTTATCTTTTCTTTTTCTTCTTCTTTTAACTCCAATAAGGGTCTTCTGACAAATCCTCCTTTATAACCTATGAGGTCGCAAGCATACTTGAGGCCTGCTATTCCATAAGTTGCTGTAACTGCCTGATTCACAGGGAATACTCTTTTATATATTTCTCTGGCTTTTTCCTCATTACCTTTTTCAAATTCTTCCTGAACCAATGCACATTCATTAGGAGCACAATTTGCCAATGCCATTATTCCTGCTTTTATCCCTAAAGTCAGTGCGGGATACCAAGCAGATGCGGTTCCGACCATTAGATTAAAGGACTCTGGTATTACGCTTTGAAACTGCACCAGCTGAGGTATATTACCAGAACTATCCTTCATACCTACTATATTTGGATGTCTGCTTAATTTTTCTACTGCTTTGACTGAAATATTTATATGAGTGAACTTTGTAACATTATAGATCAATACAGGGATATCCACATTATCCGCAACATCGGTAAAATATTGTACCAATGCCTCATCATTCATCTTCCCACCATAATAAAATGGAGTTAATATCAATGCAGCATGAGCTCCCAACTTTGCAGCTTTGTTCGTCAGATTTATTGTCTCTCTGGTAGATTCCATTCCGGTTCCTGCCAGTATAAGTCTATCCTTTTTTGCTGTCTCTACAGTAATCTTAATTAACTCAAGCTTCTCTTCTTCATTTAAATATACTGCCTCACTGTTGGAGCCTAAAACCAAATAGCCTGCCAGTTTATCCTCATTCCATTTTTCCATGTTTTCAGCATGAAGCTGATAATCCACATCTCCATTTTCCTTAAATGGAGTAACCATCGGAGGTATTACACCTTTAATTTTCATAGCAGCCATTTTATCCTCTCCTTTTTCCGTACATAATAGAATTTGAAGCAATTTAAGTTAAAAATTGTTTTTAAAAATCATTTTCTCTGTTATTTTTTTTGTAGCAGGAATCAATAAATCTTTAAACTCATTGAGCTTCTCTTTTGTAACTCTAGAATCAGGTCCTGATATATTGATAACAGCTACCACTTGGTCTGAGGCATCGAATACAGGTGCAGATATTGAGGCAATTCCTCTGGTTCTCTCACTTAAGGATAAGGCATATCCTTTTTCAATTGTAGTTTCTATTTCTTCTCTTAATATTCTTTCAGATTCAGCATCTAAATTAAAGCTTCTTATAAATTCTTCCCGTTCATGACTTTTTAGATTTGCAAGGATCACTTTGCCCGGAGAACCTGGATATAAGGGGAGAGGCTTGCCTATGTCAGTATAGGTTCGCCTTAACTCATGATTGCTCTCTACCTGAAAAAGACAAATCCTGCGGCTTCCATCAAACATATGAAAAGCTATTGTTTCATTTGTCTTATCCCTTAAATCTCGCATAATAGGTAATGCAATGTCTTGATAATTTAACTGATCTTGCAGTATATTTGATAAATACAGAATTCTATAACCTAAAGAATATTTGAGTGTGGCTTGGGATTGTTTGAGTAATCCAATATTTTTTAAACTGACCAAAGTTCTATGAACAGTACTTTTACTCAGCTGAGTTGCCTTGCTAATCTCTGAAACACCCAGCTCTGTGACATCCTTTGAAAAAAGCTGCAATATCTTATCAATATTTTTTATGCTCTGTAATATAAAATCATTTTCTATACTGACCACCCCTTGTTATAAAAGTTGATTCACATTATGATCACCCTCCTTGGACGTCAGGGGGGAGCTCACCCTTGGATCCCCCATTGTGTAGGAAAGTATACTTTCCTACACAATGGGGGATCCTAAACTTCCAATGATGCTTGTCTCTTTATATAATAATTATAACTCTTTTTTACTTTATTTTCTATAATTCGTCTTTATTCATTTTTCTCTTTCAGCTTATTTAATACATCGCGATAATCCTCGGGGGTAATACCATTATATAACTCTTTTAAATTCATATCGGCAACCCAAGTCAGGCGTTGATAGGTGCCTTGTGCCATAAAAGGCTCTATTTTTGCACTCTCCAGCAGTCCAATAACACCAGCTACCTCATCTGCTCTTCTACGGGCATGAATGGCACCGCTGGTTAAATATCTATTAACACTTTGGCTAAAGGTTTCATTATCAAATGTATCTGCTAATATTTCCAATACCGTGTCCTCAACATCAAATATTTTTGCAGCATAAAAGGTCTCAAATATTAAAGCCTCTATACCTTTTGTAAAACTGGCTCTGAGCATCTTAATGGTGGAAGCTGCTCCTGGATTGGAACCTGCAATTCTTACATTAAAACCTATATCCGTAAGATCATGAGCTACCTTTTTTACAGATTGGCCTGATATAAATATAGGTGCTCTAAAACCGTAGGATGCCATAGACCCCATTATGGCTCCATCGATAAAAGATGCCTCTGAATCAGCAAACATTTCGTTTATTTCTACTTTGCTCACAGGCGATGCGGAGCTAAAGTCACAATAGACTTGGCCATCTTTTAATTTTCTTACCAGCTCACCAGCTACCTTTACTGATATACCTGCAGGCACTAATCCTATAATTATTTCCGATAATTCAGCCAACTGATTCATGTCCTTTGCCAATGTTACTCCAACTTCTGATGCTCGATTTTGAATCAACTTCCCTTGCCAGTCATTGTTTTGATTGGCATCATAGGCATAGATACGGCATTTTCCTTGGGTAAAGTCTTTTATCCCTTTAGCAAAAGTATACCCTACTTCTCCAAACCCAATGAATCCTACCTTTTTCATGAGTTTTGCCCCCTATTTTTCACATTCTTCATCCAGCATTTTTTGTGCCTTTACATTATTGAATATACCGCACAAACAAGGAGCACTTAGAATATTTGCAGCTTCTTCTGAAGACATGATACCTTTCTTTACTGATTCTTTCATTTGTTTTACTATGCCTGCAGAAACCATTGCATGTCCGCACATGGTGGTAAAACATAAAACGTCTTCTTCAGGCAATAGTTCTGTTTTCCCATATATACCTAAAGAAATTCCTGCTGAATGAGGTTTAAGTCCTACTTCACGGCAAAGCTCTACCACATCTTCCATTTCCCCTGTTACAACTACAGATAAACCTAAATCTTCCTCTTTTAACCTGGTAAGAACTTCTTTTATTTTTTCTCTATCATGGAAACAACACATGATTGGAGAATTATCTTCCATCTTGCTTATCATTTCTTCAGGATTTAGCCCAAGAGCCATATTCTCTTTTGTAGTCAATGAACCTAAATTTGTAGGTCCTACCTCAAAGATAATCTGTAAACTCCTCCTTATTCGAGGAGCACAACCTTCGTGATTGATTCCCATTGCGGGACGAGATATAAATACATAATCTCCTTGCTTGTTATCGCTTGAACCAATTCTATGCAGTGAATGTGTCATTTCTATTCCTCCCTCAACGGTCTTCCAAGACCTACATTAATCTTCATATTTCTTGGTACTCTGAATCCCATCTTTTCTAGTTTGTCAACTATGGGCAGATTACCTTCGTCATCAAATCTAGCTACCAAACCCCAAGAAAAAACAGTTTCAGTTTTGTCCGCTGCTTCTTGTATCAATGAAAATATTTTTTCAATTTTTTCTTCTGGTATGACAAACTCAACTATGGCTGACAGTACCTTTTCTTCTCTGACATCTTCTCTGATCTTACCTGTACTGGCATCGGTAAATAAAAATGTCAGCGGGTTTTTAGGCTCAAATTCTACTCCCTCTTTAGCCAATGCCTCAGTTATAACTTCCACATCTTTGAGCTTTGTTCCAACTCCTGGGCGGCCAAATTCTAAAGCCACTCCTATAAAACCTCTTTTGAAACGGGCTGTAACATCATTGGTTTTGACTTCTTCTGTACCTCTACCTCTTACACCTGTATTCTCATGCTTTGCTGTAGCATCACTGAATACTTTTCTAACAGAACGAGGCCATTGATTTGACTCTTCATTTTCGTATATAGCGTCTACAGGACATCTTTCAACACGGAGACATACTCCACATTCAACACATTCTTCTTGATCTATTACTGCAATACCATCTACCATGCTAATTGCGTTCATAGCACAATAGGGAATACAATTTTCGCATCCGATACACTTATCTTCATAAATTTTCATATCAAAACCCCCATCTAGCATTAATACTTAGTAAATTTCTATGTTTTTACCATTCCATATTGGGATTCAGTTTTACTCCACCTTTATAAACTGCTTTTACTTTTCTTATATGGCTGATATCTAATGTAGGATCTCCATCGATAACAACCATGTCTGCAAATTTATCTGATTCTAAGGTTCCTACTTTATCTTCCACTGCACATAACTCTGATGCGCTTGCTGTTGCTGCTTTCAATGCATCTACAGGGCTTACGCCGAATTCCACCAGTTTTTCCAACTCATATGCCATCTCTCCATGCTGACCATCAGTCCCTAAAGCATACCTGATTCCGGCTTTTAATGCTTTGGTATATGCATCATGAATATAGTCTCTGTATTTCACAAATCCCCTTGTAAGCTCAGGAGTTCCTCTATTAATCAATCTTTGGTCATTGAAATATGCATTCAGTGTGAGAGTCAGCCATGTATTGTTCTCTTTCATCAGTCTTATATCCTCATCGTCCATATAAATACCATGCTCGATGGTATCAACTCCCGCTTCTACACAGTATCTCAAACCAACGCCACCATAACAATGGGCAGCCACTCTCTTTCCAACACTATGGGCAGTATCTACTGCAGCTTGTATCTCCTCTTTTGTAAGAAGGCAATGCATTTCGTTTCTTTCAACGGCTTTCTCAACACTAAACTTATAGTTTTTAAACTCACCTTTGCTTCCTGTCACAAAAATTTTTATCTGATCTGCACCTGCATCATGAATGTTTATTCTGGCTGCTTTTCTTACTTCATCTACACCATCAAAGGGAGCTCCCATTATACCATGACCATAGCTTGATCTTATACCTTTTCCGCTTATCAACAAACGGGGCCCTGGTACTATGCCTTTTTCAGATGCATCTTTCAGCGCCACATCAATATTATCAATCTCTCCCAGGCATCTCATGGTTGTAACCCCTGATAATAAATCACAATACATGTTTCTAGCCCCTCTAAGAAGCAAAACATACTTATCATCCTTCATGGCTGCAGCATAATTTGATATTTGTGCACTAAGTGTCAGATGTGTATGAGCATCAATCAAACCAGGTATTATGGTACTTTCCTTATAATCAATTACTTCACAACCTTCAGGAATTGTAACTTTTGAAGAAGGACCTACTTCCACAACTTTTTCATCTTCTACAATTACAACTCCATCCTCAATAACTTCTAAACCTGTAAATACTTTTTTAGCTTTTAATGCTAACATTTCACATCTTCCTTTCTTATATATTTAAATAATTATGCTTGAGCTTCCATATTAACCTTTTTTGCCTTAAACTTCTGAATTAAAAATATAACCACAAAAATAGCCAAACCGATTAAATCAGTTGTAAGCCCTGGCTTCAATGTTAATAAAGCTGCTGCTAAAAGCAGTATTCTTTCTAATACATTGCATTTTGTTACCAACCATCCTTGGACTCCGCATCCTAATATTATAGTCCCTATGATTGCAGTAACCATAGATAACAATACACTTGATACTGTACCATCTAGCAATAATTCTCCTGTATTTAAGAACATAAATGGTACAATGAAAGCCACAAGCCCTAATCTTACAGCAGTGAATCCTGTTTTAAAGGGATCAGATCCAGCAATGGAAGCGCCTGCATATGCTGATAATGCTACAGGAGGCGTTATAGTTGATATGCAGCAGTAGTAGAAAACAAACATTTGGGCTGCTAATGGAGATATACCTATTTCCATCAATGCAGGTGCAGCTAAAGCCGCCACCATTATGAATGCTGCCACTGTAGGCAAGCCCATGCCAAGCACCAAACAAGCTACCATTACAAGAACACCGGCAATCCATACATTACCTTGAGAAAGGCTTGTTACAATATTTGTAAATTTGAATCCTAAGCCAGTTTGAGTAGCAATACCCACAATGATTCCAGCTGCTCCTGTAGCAATAGCTACCATAACTGCACCTTTAGCTCCATCAGCCAATGCTTCGAAAATTTCTTTGATTCCGATCTTCTTATCTTTATTGATAAAACCTACTATCAAAGCTACAAAAGTACTGTAAAGAGCAGCCATAGACGCTGTAAAACCTAAGCAGAGTATTAATACGATAAATATGGGAGGTATCAACAAATAAGACTTCTTTAATACATTTTTTATTTCAGGTATTTCATCATCTTTTAAACCTCTAAGACCTGTTTTTATAGATTCTATATCAACCATTACATATACCGACAAGAAGTATAATATGGCTGGCAATAAAGCTGCTTTTGCTATTGCTATATATGGCAATCCCAACATATCTGCCATGATAAATGCTGCAGAACCCATGACGGGAGGCATAATCTGACCCCCTGTTGATGCGACAGCTTCAACAGCTCCGGCGAACTGAGGCCTGTAGCCAATCCTCTTCATAAGGGGTATGGTAAATGTCCCTGTAGCATATACATTAGCAACTGCAGCGCCGGAAATTGTACCAAATAAGGCGCTTGAAATAACAGCTATCTTAGCTGGTCCTCCCCTTGATTTTCCCGTCAAAGCTACAGCCAAATCCATAAAATATTTTCCGCTGCCTGATAAGCTTAAAAAGGATCCAAATAATACAAACAGGACAACATAAGTTGCGGAAGTACCTAATGGAGTACCATAAATACCGTCTGTTGTTAGGAAAAGATATTCTATTATTCTTTTAGGCTGTAATCCCTTATGCCCTAACATTCCAGGGATATATTGACCCAAAAAACCATAAGCCAAAAACCCGCCTATTATTATAACCATTACATTTCCCATCAATCTTCGGGCTACTTCAACTAACAATAATACCAACAGTATCCCTATGATAAAATCCAAGTTGGTTACCTCATGAGCAAAGGGCCAACGTGTAGATATCCTTTCATAGTTTAAATAAATATATAGCCCTGGCACAATTGCAAGAATTGACAGCATTATATCGATTATGGTAATGGATTTACTGCTTTTATTTGCAGGATAAATTAAGAATGCAAGAGGCAGAGCAAATGTCAAATGTATAGATCTCTGCAACATTGCTTCCAATGAACCAAATGCTGCCGTATAAAGATGAAAAAGCGACATGGCCACTGCAACAACAAAGATTACTTTCTTCAGCTTATCTCTATAATCATGCATCTTATGACCTCCTTTACCAGTTAATGTTTAAATTTATGGGAGCAGAATGAATATCCCGCTCCCATTATTTTTTAATTAAGTGCGCCTATTTCCTTATAGTACTTTTCAGCACCTGGATGTAGTGGAAAGCCGGTATCTTTACATGCTGTATTTACATCAAAAGTTGACATATCTGCATGAGCATTGACAAGCTTGTCCTTGTTTTCGCAGATTAACTTAACAATATTGTAAGCTGCTTCTTCTGATAACTTATCAGTTTTGCAGATTAAAAGTTGAGTTTCCATCAATGAATAATAATCTTGGTCTTGTCCTTTATATGTATTCGCTGGTAATGTACCTGTCAAAAGCCCTTTTTCTTCGGCAATTTTGTCAATTATATCTTTATCCAATAGAAGGAATTTTACTTCGGCAGAAGTAGTCAAATCTAAAACTGCTGGGAATCTTAAAGATGGTATGCTTGCATAAACATCTGCATGTCTATCTTTCATGAGATTTACTGCGTCTGAATGGGAAACATGAGTTACAGAACCACCCCATGATTTTATATCTTCATATGTTACTCCATAGCCTTCTAATATATATCTTACCAAGGTCTCGCTGCTGGAGCCTGCTTTTGCTAGCACAAGTTTTATGGGATGTTTTGCATCTATCATTTCTTGAAGTGTGTTATAATCTTTATTAGTTGTTATGAAAGTAATCCATTGATTGATATTGAAATTTGCTAAAGCTGATACATTTGTAGTAGCAGTTGGATAGGGTTCTTTACCTGCTACAGCAGAAGTAGCATTGCTGTACATCGTAGTACCTATATCTGCCCCACCTTCATTTAATACAATAGGATTTCCTCCTGATTCGCCTGGTTGTACTGTTATATGGCTTCCAGGGATATTCTCTTCGATCAATTTACCTATTGCTCCACCGATAACATGCATATTACCGCCTATATTTGCAGTTACCATTAATGCCTCTATAGGTTCTGGTGCTTTGGTCTGGTTATTTTCTTCACTGCTCTGTGATGGTTGTTCATTTTGAGCGCTTTGATTTGTCTGAGGGCTACTGCATCCTGATAATGCTAAGGAAATAGTCAAAGTAATAATCAACATAAAAACAATTGTTCTCTTAATATTTAACATTTTCTCCCCTCCAAAACATAATTAATAGTTGTAAAAATAACCCTACAAAATATGTTTTATAGAATCACCTCCACTATGAAAAATAACTTTGGGCATTAGCTTATTATTTCATCACCCTCCTTTTATGATATTAACAATGACCAACTGGGTTAAATCTTCAAAAGTCTTTTTGTCCCTCTATGGGGAACGTCGTGCCTTTTACAGGCACCTATACTATTCGACATATTTTTTAAAAATCCTTCAAATTTTTCAAATAAAAAAACTATTTGTTTAATAAGCCATTGGAAATGGGTAATTGTAACAGTTGGACCTGGATTACTTTTATAAATTCTTCTAAATATGCTAATATATAAGTAGCAAACTAAATAAACTTAGGAGGGCTTATCAGTGCAAAAATTAGATACTACTGTAGAAAAACTATTTGAGGAAGGAAAAATAAAAACAAAGTGGACGGAACTTGAAATACATGGTATAAGAGAAATAGTTAATCTTCTTTGGCAGGATGAGATAGAATACGGCACCATCGGCCAGGCATACGAGATAAAAAACAGAACCATATACCAGACTTTTTATTCAGGTATACCCTATAAAAATGGAGATAATTACGAAACCATAATAAAAGCATACATAGACACTGATAACAATATAATATTCGTAAGCAGCAAAGGTGAGCTTTTCCTATATGAAACAGATGATGTGGACGGTGCGGATCTTGCGCATTTCAGCAGAAGTGAATAGTGAATGTTTTTCCTTACCTTTATTTGTACCTGGTTTAATATCTTTATCAAATCAGCTCTTTCATTTTCATCAATTGTGAATTCAATTCCATACTGATTTAAATTATCTTCAGTTTTTCCTGCCCATACAATATTACCTCTCACTTTAATCTCTTCATCTAACAATTGAAAGGTAAACTGCAATATAATACTATTCTGAACAGGAAACTTTATATCGGATACGAAGCACAATCCTCCAGGACCTATATTTTTGATGAGTACTTTGGTATTTCCTACATTTGCTTTCCTTCCTTTGATTTCCAATACTTCCAATACTGATTCCAGTGGTAAAGGCAGATTAATCCTGAAAAATCTGCGCCTCTCTTCTTTTATCGGTACTTTTACATCACTAACTATCAAAGGTCTGCATTTTCTTTTAGCTAGTATTTTTTCTATTTCCTCTGAATCTACCTCTTGGCTAAATATATTACCTTGTCCAGCATGACAGTTTAAATATTTCAGGTAGGATAACTGATTCCAATTCTCTATTCCCTTTGCAAACATTTTGATCTTTAAACCCCGCACCAAATTTACGATAGATTCAGCTATTGCAGCATTGGTACCATTGGCTGGAACATCCTTTAAGAAGCAGCCACTGAGTTTGACAATATCCACCTTAAATTTACTTAAACACTCAAAGGAACAAAAACCTGTTCCAAAGTTATTAAGGGCTATTTTAATCCCAAAGGATCTTAGAGTTTCTATATGGGAAGTCAACTTATCAATATCTTTTAGCAGAGTATTTTCTGTTATCTCTATAATCAAAAACTCTGGATCCAATTCATACTCGTCTATTATATTTTTTATCTTATTGGCAAATTCGCTTTCCATAAGTTGGATTCCCGAAGCTTTAACAGCCACTTTTATGGAAGGCAAGCCCATATCCAACCATCTTTTATAGCTTTCACAGACTTGTCTTATGATCCATTTTCCTATATCAATGATGACCCCTATCTCCTCTGCTAGATAAATAAATTCTTCGGGCAATACCAATCCCCATTCAGGATGCATCCACCTTATCAATGCTTCCACCGCTAATATTTCACCAGTTTTTAAATTGACAATAGGCTGATAAAAAACTCTCAGCTGGTCTTCTTCTATAGCACGATGCAAATCGTTTCTCAACACAAACTCTTTATAGTTTTGGATATTCAAATCAGAGGAAAAATATTTGTATGAGTTTTTCTCCTCTCTCTTTGCTCTAAGCAATGCAGCTTTTGCTTGCTTTCTGATGGAATCCTCATCCTGGGCATCATATGGGCAAATACATATGCCTATATTTGCAGATGCATCCAACTCATAATTTCCCACTAGGAAAGGAGTTTTAAATAAGTCTATCAATCCTCTGGCTATATCATCATATTCTTCCTTTGTTTTTTTGCCTGGAA
>JAAYMO010000242.1 GCA_012521375.1 Clostridiales bacterium | reverse complement strand
TTAGTGCCGACAATATTTAACGGTGCTCGCGAAGGCGCCGAGCTGATGTTCTTACTATTGATCCCTGCAGTTGTAGTTGTATATGCTATTATCGGGTTTCTGACATATTTAGGTGTTTGGCCTGCAATTGAATCAGGAATGAGTGCTTTCTTAAGCGCTCTGTCAATTGACCCCCAAACCGGTATGCAATCAATCCTTGTAGCACCAACTCTTGCCATGAACACACTTACCGAAACCATTGGAACAATACCCACACGTTTTGCTATAGGTTCTTTCATTCTTGCCGCATCAGGTCTGCCTTTGCAGATACCTTTTGCTCAGATTCCAGCTGTTTGGGCTCAAGCTTCAGACCTTTCAACCGGTGAAGCAATGGAAGCCGCCGTTGTTGGCTTGATCATTCGTGTATTTAGTGCCTTTGCACTGGCTTGGATATTAACACCCATAGTATAAAGTTGAACTCAAAAACGCCGCAGATTTTCTGCGGCGTTTTGTTTTCTTCCTGGGGTTATCACCTTGTTAACATAGAGATAATGTCGATTTGATCTGCCAGGTTAAAATTCTGCACAAAATTCGTTAACTATTTGGTTCCAAGAAATAAGCAAGGCTGAATTCGCTGTAGATAGGCTAACTGCTGTCATAACAGAAAAAAATATACCCAATATTCCCGGAGGAAGTATTTTGTATAGGCCCAATAATATCTGGATTAACTCCAGCTATACTTTCCGATGAAAAAAAGGGGACGGGTTCAATTTATTTGCACTAAGGCTTTTGATGTCGTATTATGAATATTTTGTAACTGCCCCCGAAAATTTGCCCTCAATATTGGGAATTGCGAGACTGCGAAAATCGTCAGGCCTACTGTCACATTAAAATATAGCGCTTACTATAAGTAGTTCTACCAATCCAACGGCCCAGGCTATGGTGGTGGTTACTGACCATACTTGCATTTGTTCTTTTGCATCAGTTATCCCTAAAATACGGTTGACAACCCAGAAAAAACTATCATTGAAGTGGGAGAACATCAATGAACCAATACATGCAGATAACGCCCCAAATACCGGATTGACATTTAAACCGGCTAATATTGGTGCTGTAATTGATGCTGCAGTAATCATTGCAACTGTTCCACTTCCTTGAATCAGCCTAACAAGTGTCGATATTATAAAGGGTAATAGCATCGGGGGTATAGCAGTTTTTGTGATTAGGTTTGCGATATAATCTCCTGCTCCACTTTCACGAAGTACAGCTCCAAGGGCTCCTCCTCCGCCAGTTACAAGCAATATAATACCGGCAGATTTTATACCATTTTCCATGTGCTCCAAAGTCTCTTCCCTTGAGAATCTTCCTGCAAGACCATATATGGATATAATTAGTCCTATTCCTACTGCAATTACAGGTGCACCTATAAAATTTATTAAACTGACTACAGACCCTTCTACTCCAAAGGTTGAAGTAACTGTGTTTAACAATATTAATATTATAGGAATTATTATTGGAGCAAAGGACATAAATGTGGATGGCAATTCCCTTTCATATTCTTCATATACTAAATTGTATACCGGTTCTTGGTATTCAGGTCTTTCCCAACCTAGGCCATCCTCTGTTGGAATCTGATAAATTTTGTTTCCTATGCATCTAGAATATAATAGAGTTGCTATTGTCATTGGTATGGAAAGTACAATACCCCATAGTATTAATGAACCAACATTGATTCCAAAAATTCCAGCAACACCCACGGGTCCTGGCGTAGGCGGCACTAAGGAATGGGTAATAACCAAACCTGCCGCAAGGGAAACACCAAGTGTGATAACGGATTTTTTCGTTTTCCTTGATATTGCTTTTGCCAATGGGGATAGTATTACAAAGCCTGAATCACAGAATATGGGAATAGATACCAAAAATCCTGTGATGGCTAAGGCTATTTCTTCTTTGCCTTTACCAAATTTTTTTATGAAGGTTAGAGCCATCTTTTCTGCTGCTCCAGAGAGTTCAAATATCTGCCCCATCATAACACCAAAACCAATGATAATCCCTATACTACCCAGTGTACCACCAAATCCCGCCGTAATAGAATTTAGTACTGCATTTGGTGGCATTCCACCTATAAGACCTGTGACTGCTGATGCAATGATTAATGATAAAAATGCGTGTATTTTTGTCTTTAATATAAGGGTAATAAGTAACGTAATTCCAACTAGAAGTCCAAAAACCATCTGTCCACCTGATACTTCCATAATTGAAACCCCCTTTAATCTTAAAATTGTGAAATATTAATCATCATTTGCTTGCTCTAGCTCCACCTCCATATCTTATATTTTCGGTCCAATTGATATAATCTACTACAGCAAGACAAATTACCTCAATCATATATACCGTCGATTTTATTTACATCTACTTGTGAACCTGCGATTTCTTCACCTTGCTTCAATACTCTTTTATCGTCAACGATGACCCAAGTTGCCAACTTTTTTATTTCATTATCATTTAAAGCCTTTACAATAAGTTCAGGACCAATACCAGTTGCATCTCCTAACGTGACTCCGAGGACTAGGTTTCTAGTATCTTTCATAAGTTATTTCCTCCAAGTTTTATTAGCATTTTTACTAAAAACAAGT
>JAAYMO010000241.1 GCA_012521375.1 Clostridiales bacterium | reverse complement strand
ACTCCATTGTTGAAGAGCAGGATTGATGGGATATATGATGGAATATACAGACATCTCACAGGTGAAGTTGAAGGGAAGAGGATATTTTTATGGTCTGCAGATGGGAAAGGGAATTACAGATTATACAATGATCCTCCAGGAAATTTAGGATTGCTTCCCTATTATGGTTTTGTTGATGGGGAAGAGGAGATTTTCCAAAACACCATAAGTTATTACTATTCATCAAGATACAAGTACTACTTTGAGGAAGCAAATATCAGGGAGCTTGCCTGTGATCATCACCCTAATACCCCATCGGGCTTGGGATTGTGTGGCAGCTTATTGAATCCAATCATGCACAATCAAGCCATAGAATGGCTTAGGAAAGCACCTATGGATTATGGCCTTCTCAGCGAGAGCTTCGATAGAATGACAGGTGAGGCTAGGACAGGAGTAGGCTTTGCAACCGGAAGCGGATATCTGGCATATGCTCTATATCACACCTTGATTGGAGAGAGTAGGTATGAAAGTTGCTTCTATAATATTCAAGGAGAGACAATTTAACCTATTTCAAGATAGGCAATATTTTAAAACCAAAATAAAAGAGTGGTTGGATTGCTGTATAGAAGGAGGAACAAACATTGTAGTATTTCCCGGACTCATTGGTTATATCTATGGAAACTATGAAAGATACTTAGAACATGTTTTAGATATATCATTACAATACAAGGACTTATATATATGTACTGGCAGCTACTTTGAAACTGATAAGGATGAAACATATCATTCATCATCAATTATAACCAATGGAAGGATATGTCTGAGTCAAAGGCAGCTTTATCTGGCCAAGTGGGAAAAAAAGCTAGGTCTATCCAGAGGATATGAGATTCAATTTACAGAAATCAATGGTTTGAAAACTGCAATTTTGCTCACCACTGATATGTTTTATCCTCAGGTTTCCAGATATTTGGCCATGTCAAAGGTAGACTTGGTGCTGGCACCTTCGGCAATAAAGGATGGACGAAATATGGCACTGCAAATAAGCGGCTTGTGGCAAAATGTACAACAGAATCTTTTTTTTGCTGTTGAATCTGGATTTAAAGGTGAATTATTTGATTGTAAATTCTTCAGTCGCTCTGCAATCTATGGGCCTTTGGAGATGACTGACAAAGACAATGGCTTTATTAGATTGGAGAAAAATGATAATGAGGTTGAAATCCTGACTGCCCAATTGGATAATGAAAAAAGGATGGCAGCCATAAAAAAATTTGACACCCTGAAGCAGCTTAACATTGATTTGTATAAAGATTTATTCAGGTGATGTATATGACAAGAATAATTGAGATTATATATAGAAGAAAGCTAAATAAAAGAAGGATAATAAAATACTTGGAAACCAAAGCTTCACAAAATTTCAACACTCATAAGAAAATGGATGAGATCATTGTTTCTTGTGTGCAAAGAGAGATAAAGCTTGTGAGCAATGTGGAAGAATACATAGACATGCTCGAAGAATTCGTATTGCAAGCAGCAGAAAGAAAAAGCAGCTTAGTCGCTTTTCCAGAGTATAACTTCTTTGATTTACTGGGACTTTTGCCTGGCTTTAAAGCTGTAAACAGATATTTAAACAGTAAAGCAGGCACATCTGGGGAAGAGGGTTCAGGAAAAGGAAATAAGCTGATCCATGATATTTTTTACTCTTTATCAAAGCCTATACAAGAAGCAATAGAGTTAATAATGTGCCTTTTGGCGAGAAAATACGGT
>JAAYMO010000240.1 GCA_012521375.1 Clostridiales bacterium | reverse complement strand
GGGCACTTTAATGATACAATTTTTTGCATGAGGACTTGCTCCTTTCTGGGAGATAATTTGTTTTTAGCAGAAACATTGTACCAGAAAGTGTGGCAAGTCCTCAATTTTCATTTAACTTTACAAAACGTTTTATTTAAGAAGGAGGCAAATAATGAATAATATGTTTTGTTTTCAATGTGAGCAAACAGCAGGAGGTAAAGGCTGTACTAAAGTAGGTGTTTGTGGGAAAAAACCAGATGTTGCAAATAAACAAGATGAGTTAGTCTGTGCCCTAGTAGGTCTAGCAAGAGCCGCAGGTGGAAAAGCACCTTCTGATGATGCTGTAAAACTGATGTTGAAGGGCTTATTTACAACAATAACCAATGTAAGTTTCAATACTGAAACAATACAAGACATTATTAATGAAGTAAAAAATGAAAAAGAAAAATTAGGCGGTGCAGAAGACTTCCCTATTGATGAACTATGGTCTGACTCTTCAGACTTGGTATCTCTTCGCTCTACCTTATTACTTGGTTTAAAGGGTATGTCTGCCTATGCTTATCATGCTCTTGTTTTAGGAAAGAGCAATGAAGAGGTTAATAATTGGTTCTTCAAAGGAATGAAAGCTTTTGGAGAAAAACTCAGTGTTGAAGAATGGTTAGATTTATTAATGGAATTTGGAATGATAAACCTAAAATGTATGGAACTATTAGATGAAGCCAATACATCTGCATATGGCAACCCTGAACCTACAAAAGTTACAACAGTTATAGAAAAAGGTCCGTTCATAGTCGTTTCCGGTCATGATTTGTGTGATCTAAAACAACTGTTAGAACAAACCGAAGGAAAGGGAATCAATATATATACTCATGGTGAAATGTTACCAGCCCATGGTTACCCTGAGTTGAAGAAACATAAACATTTGAAAGGTAACTTTGGGACTGCATGGCAAAATCAGCAGAAGGAATTTGCTGATGTTCCCGGAGCCTTCCTGTTCACAACAAACTGCCTAATGCCACCTAAACCATCCTATATAGATAGAGTATTTACAACTGAAGTGGTATCTTACCCTGGACTTATTCATATAGACGATTTGGATGGCAAAAAAGATTTTACGCCTGTAATTGAAAAAGCATTGGAACTTGGCGGATGGTCGGAAGACAAAGTACTTACAGGTATAAATGGTGGTACTGAACTTATGACAGGTTTTGCTCATGGTACTGTTTTAGGTGTTGCTGACAAGGTAATTGAAGCTGTAAAAGCTGGTGCTATAAAACACTTCTTCTTAGTAGGAGGCTGTGATGGGGCAAAGCCAGGTAGAAACTACTATACAGAATTTGTTAAGAAAGCTCCAAAGGATACTGTTATTTTGACATTGGCATGTGGTAAGTATCGTTTCAATGATCTTAATATTGGTGAAATAGGCGGTTTGCCAAGAATAATGGATATGGGTCAATGTAATGATGCATATTCTGCAATAAAAGTTGCTATTGCTTTATCCAAGGCTTTCGAATGTGATGTAAATGAACTTCCACTAACCTTAGTTCTATCCTGGTATGAACAAAAAGCTGTATGCATACTTTTAACATTGCTGGCACTAGGCATTAAAAACATATATATCGGACCTTCACTACCTGCCTTCTTCTCAGAAAATGTACTAAAAGTTTTGGTAGATAAGTTTAATATCACTCCTATAACAACACCTGAAGAAGATTTAAAGAAAATACTAGGTTAAAATTAATCCATATTCAAAATATCAGCCAGTTTTCTGGCTGATATTTTGCTTTAAATCACTATAATAATTATTTTTTATTTATAATAATTATTAATATCGTTGCCAAACGATGTACTTTGTTATATAATTATAACGAAGCTTGTCAATAATTACTTAAATTTTGTGAGGTGGTTTAATGGATATCAAAGGAACAAAAACTGAAAAAAATCTATGGGAAGCTTTTGCAGGCGAATCTATGGCAAGAAACAAATATACATATTTTGCTTCCACTGCTAAAAAAGAAGGTTACGAGCAGATTGCTGCTATCTTTCAAGAAACAGCTGATAATGAAAAAGAACATGCAAAAATTTGGTTCAAGCTTCTTAATGGCATAGGAAATACAGCAGAAAACTTAAAGAGTGCTGCTGAAGGCGAAAATTATGAATGGACTTCCATGTATAAAACTTTTGCAGAAGAAGCTAGAGCTGAAGGTTTTGATAAAATTGCTGTCCTTTTTGAAAAGGTAGCTGATATCGAAAAAGAACACGAAGAAAGATACAAAGCATTGCTTCAAAATGTAGAAGAGAATAAAGTATTTGTTAAAGATAGCAAGGTTTATTGGAAATGCAGAAACTGCGGCCATATCCATTTTGGAGATAAGGCACCAGAGATGTGTCCCGTATGTGTGCATCCAAAAGCTCATTTTGAAGTAGCGGCTAAAAATTGGTAAATAATAGGTTGGGTAATGACCCAACCTATTATTTGCTTATAGCTTAATATGGCAATAGCCTCCAGGATTCTTCTTAAGATATTTCTGGTGATATTCTTCTGCATCATAAAAACATTTTAAAGGCTCAATCTCAGTTACAATAGACTTATCATATTTCTTCTGTTCTTCATCTAAACTAGCTTTGATTATTGCTAAATCTTCCTTATCTGTATAGTATATTCCAGTCCTATATTGAGTGCCTATATCAGGTCCTTGACGATTTAAAACAGTAGGATCTATAACGCTCCAAAATCTTTTAAGCAATTCTTCTAAAGAAATCTGTGTTTCATCATATTTTATATAGCATGATTCAGCATGACCTGTAGCTCCAGTTTTTACATCCTCATATGTAGGATTTTCAGTCCATCCATTAGCATAACCAACCTTGGTTTCCAAAACTCCTTCTATTCTTGATAAATATTCTTCTACTCCCCAGAAACATCCTCCTGCCAATACAATCTCTTTCATCAATATCCCTCCAGCAATCAAATATTAAAAAGTATATTATATCTATATTTCATTTTCATAGTATTGCCCATATTCCATAATTTTTCGTAAATCTTCAGTATCTTGTGTTATTGATAGAGCTAGCATCAGCTTTATCCTAGCTTTTTGTCCTGGTAAGTTTCCACCTAATATTGCACCCATCTCCCTCAGTTGTCTACCTCCTCCTTCATAACCATATGTATCCAGTACTCTGCCAGTAGGGCATCTTGATACTAAAACTATACATACTCCTTTGTCTATAGCATATTTTACTCCTTCCAGCATTTTAGGGGGAACATTTCCCCTGCCTAATGCTTCAATAACTATGCCTTTTGAACCTGAATCAACAGAATATTTTATAAGCTTAGAATCCATGCCTGCAGCACATTTTATCAAGTCTACATTGACTTCAATATTATTAGTAGGTATATATTGCCTGTTAACAACATTCCTATGATATATTACCCTGTCATTGTCTACTACGCCTAATGCTCCAAATTCCAAAGATTTAAAGGTATCCAGATTTAAAGTGTTTGTCTTGGTTACTTCTCCTGCTGCATTAACTGTATTATTCATAACAACCAAAACACCTTTATCCTTTGAATAAGGAGATATAACTGTACAGACAGCTGCTGCTAAATTGCTGGGACCATCATAACCCAGCTCAGAACTATTTCTCATAGCCCCAATAACTGCTATAGGTTTCACACACTTGATGGTTAAATCCAACAAGTAAGCTGTTTCTTCAAGAGTGTCTGTCCCATGAGTTACTATCACACCAGTAATATCCTCCCTATTGATTGTATCTTGCACTATTTTTCGCAGTTCCATCATTTTTATTGGATCCATATGTGGTCCCGGAAATTTACCAAACTCTATTGACTCAATCTCCGCAAATTTATCTATATTGGTCACAAGAGACATTATCTCATCAGCAGTTAATGATGGTATAGCAGCTCCAATCCTTGGATCTACCGACATGGAAATGGTTCCACCGGTAAAAATTATAGCTACCTTAGGCTTTTTCATAGTATAACCTCCGATACTATGTTATTTTCTATACAATAACACTTACATAAGGATTATCTTTTATATAAAATCTCCAGGGGAAATATTTTGCTTCCTCAGCATAGTCTACTCCCACTCTTGTTGTTTCTACTATATCAAATTTGTCCACTTGGTTTTTATTCCTACATATGTAAAGTCTATTGCCCGTCAAATCCTCTCCATTACATTCTTTTGTTATATTAAAAGCCTTACATAACTTTCCTGGTCCATTAGTTAGATTGATTAATTGTCTACTCGTAGGCTCTTCTAAAATATCCCCATATCTATAAAATGCCATAATATCTATACCTTTTATTGGTTCTAAAGCTCTTATTAGAACAGCTTGAGCTATTCCTTCTTTTGCTGCCACTACATTAAGACAATGATGTAATCCATAAATTATATATACATAAGCATGGCCTTCTTCTCCGTACATTACTTCTGTCCTGGCGGTCCTCTTGCCTTTATAGCTATGAGCTGCTTTATCACCAAATCCCATATAAGCCTCAACCTCTACAATTTTTCCAATCAGCAACTTATCATCCATTGAATGAATCAAATATTTCCCTAGAAGGTCTTTTGATAGCCTAACAGCATTCTTACTATAAAAACTCCTCTCCAGCTTTATTAGATCAAGTTCATATATAGAATCAATTTTCAATTAACCAACCTCCGATTCTTCTACCCCGTCCTTCGTTATTATTTCTTTAGATGCAATAATACTTCTTGCAGTAACAGCTACAATTACAACTAATCCTCCTAAAACAGCATATAAACTAGGTTTTTCACCAGCAAACAAGAATACCCATATAGGATTCAGTAAAGGTTCAATAACAGTTATTAATATAGCTTCTATAGCTGACAAGTGTTTTATTGCTGATGCATAAAAAATATATGCAATTCCAAGCTGAAATACACCTAATACTATTATTGCCAAAATGCTTTTTATATCCGGTAACCCTTTAACAATGAATGGAATAGAAACAATAAAAGTAAGCCAATTTCCCATAAGCGTAGTTTCAATTGGTGAACCGTCTTTTTGAAACCTTAAAGCAATTGTCACACAAGCTAAGAAGAAACCACTTACCACAGCAAGTATATTGCCCAGTAAGCTGCCTCCTCCTACATCATCTATAAAGAATAAAAACATGCCCCCAAATACTACTAAAATAGCTATATAATCATAGCTTCTAATCTTTTCCTTTAAAATCAGTAATCCTAATATAGCAACAAAAATAGGAGCTGTAAACTGCAATAATATTGCATTTGCTGCTGTAGTCAGCTTATTTGCAGCTACAAATAATATCACAGTTGCAGTGTAAGATACTGCTCCACCTATTTGCGCCTTAGACCAAGTGATTTTAGGTTTTTTAAGATATAACAACACTACAATTGAAGATATTAAACTTCTTGAACCGGCTATAGCTATAGGGTTCCAATTTACTACTTTTATCAATATTCCTCCCGTGCTCCAAAGGATGGAGGCTATAACTAGAAAAACTATTGCTTTATACCTTTCATTCTTATATACTTTTTCCATTTTTCACCCCGACATAAAACATAATTTTTATAATCTTAATTCTACTTAATGTCAAAAAATCCTTTATATTTCTCTGAAACAAAAAGACCTCCCCCAAGATTTATTTGTAAGGAAGTCTTTTTAATTATCTCTTATGTACTTCAAATATAGTAAATATCTTATTAATTTTTCCAAGTATAATAGCTGTTTTTTATATAGTGATATATAAAAGGTATATTGTAACTATGATATTTGGAGTTTAATTACTAAAGGCTAGATTTCCATAGACCGTGCAAGTTACAGTATTCATATACATCTACATTTTCTTTATCGCAGAATATTGCTTTTGGCTCTTCGCCAGGATTCAGGTGAATTCTCTCAACTCCGTCATCTGATACCACCGCAATCCACTCAATATAATGCTCTGGTATCATTGGGTGGGGTGCTGAACCAACTTGAACTACTATTTTTCCGTCCTCTCTTGAAGCTACAGGCACGTGTTTTTCAGTTGATGCATCGGTGGTGTTTGCTTCCAATCTATCCATGGGTTTGCCACAACAAACCAGTTGGCCTCCACCTATTCTTATCAGCTCAACCATATTCCCACACAAGCTGCATTTATAGAATCCTATCCAGTCTTTCATTTTTGTTCACCTCTTTAATAATTATTATTCATATAATATTCTTATTTATTAAAATTATATATTTATACAGATAATAAGTCAATGTACAATACTGATTAATAAACCAATAAGCAAAGTTAGTGCTAAAGTCCCATTGATGATTAAAAAGTTCTTTACTGCTAGAACAAAAGTGTCTTTTTTACTTTGATATTCATAAAAAGCTTTAATATTCTTATTTACGGGTATTAATGTTGTTAATATCAATATGCTAACATAAGGAAGAATCCTTAACCCAATAGAAATCATAATCGCTACGTAAATCAAATAATAGGATATTTTGAAAATCTTTAACCCTCTATCCTTTCCTATATAAATAGGTAATGTATATCTTTTATTCTCAATATCTTCCTCAATATCACATATGTTGTTGGCTAACATTATATTGGCTATACTTATTATGGAAGTTAATGAAATCAAAAAAACATATATCAGTTCTATCAAATTAAACTGAATGTTTACTATACCTTTGTATATAGCTAACATTATAAAATCTTTATCAAATATATGTATGTAAATTGCCAAAAATATAATGAAAAACCCCATGGTAAATCCAGATAAAATTTCTCCAAAGGGTGTTCGGGATATTGGTAATGGGCCATAAGAATATAATATCCCTACAGTAAAAGATACGGCCCCTACAAAAAGGACTATTATATTTGTATTGATGTATAACAATAGTCCAAAAGTTACAGCCAAAACCATCAAGACATATATGATCTCACGAACCTTCTTTACATTCAACTTATGACTAACAATAGCATTGTGATATTCATAGCCATAGCCATGTTTTTTTATTGCCTTCTTATAGTCTTGATAATTATTTATAGCAGTTGTAGCCATATCTATGCATAGCAGGGATATAAACATTAAAATGAAATTTTTTAAAATAAATGTATTATAGCGATAGATGCAATATAATGTTCCGATCAAAAAAGGTATAACGCTAGCTACTTTAGTCTGTATCTCTACTAATTTTAAAAAGCTCAAAATATTCATCTGGTTATCCCCTATTATCATACATTGAATCTGAAATTGATTATGTCTCCATCCTCTACTATATATTCCTTTCCTTCTAATGTAACAAGACCTTTTTCCCTCACTTTTTGCATAGATCCTAATTCCTTCAAATGTTTAAACTTGCAAACCTCTGCTCTAATAAAACCTTTCTCTATATCTGAATGTATTTTCCCTGCTGCTCTCTTAGCAGTTGTTCCCCTGTGTATAGTCCATGCTTTTACTTCATCATTGCCAGCAGTAAGAAAAGAAATCAAACCAAGGTGCTCATAAGCAGTTCTCGATAATTTATCTATTCCTGATTCTGTTATTCCAAGGTCTTCCAAAAACATTTGCCTGTCTTCCGGATCAAGCTTAGCTATTTCCAGCTCAGACTTTATACATAATTCAATTAAAGGAGTATTGGTATTTTTTGAATAATCCAAAAGAGCCTCTTTTGATGAATAATCTTTTGCAGTAAACTGATCCTCATCTAGATTTACAACCAATATCATAGGTTTTTCAGATAGAAAACTGAAGGTTTTTAAATGCTCTTTCTCATCATCACTTAGATTTAAACTGTGAATAAGTAGCCCACTCTCCAAACCTTTTTTGCATTTTTTAAGCACTTCTAACTCAACAAGATTTTCTTTAGTCACCTTTTTTGATGTCTCTATTCTTTCAATTCTGTTATCTATAACTCCTAAATCAGCAAAAAGCAGTTCCATATTAATGGTCTCAATATCCCTCGTTGGATCAATAGTACCATCTACATGTATCACATCATCTGCCTCAAAAGCTCTTACTATATGTATTAAGGCATCTGTTTTCCTTACATTGTCCAAAAACTGATTTCCTACTCCTTTTCCCGCACTAGATCCACTTACAAGACCTGGTACATCAACAACTTCAATAGTTGCATATGTAGTCTTTTTAGGTTTATACATCTGACTTAAAAAATCAATTCTATCATCGGGTATTTTGGCTATTCCCAGATTTGCATCTATCTTTCCCGTTGAAAATCCCGTAACCTCTTCGTCTGCTCCAGTCAATAGATTAAACATACTTGTTTTGCCTACCGAAGGCAAGCCTACTAATCCAATTTTCATATAGCATCCAGGATATGTAGTATTTATAAAACTATCCTGTTTTTCACTCCTTTTTCATAATTGTGTTTTTATTATTTAAGATTCAACTGTATTTTATCATAAAATATTATTTCTGTGCATTATCTTTATGTTAATATATAATAACCTTTTACTCTGCAATTCATATAAAACATAAATTGCCTTAGTATTTACTTTCTATTATAAAGTTTTAGATAGAATTTATAATCATTTTATTGTTAATGCCCTTTCTAATCTGATACCATAAAATTGATAATAACAATGAAAGGAGTATTAAAATGAATGAACTTTATAAAGATCCTAATATCTGGGCAGGGTTAAACAAACCAAATATAACCATTGAAGAGGCAGATGCTATAATATTCGGTATTCCTTACGACAAAGGAGTAAGTTTTAGATCTGGTGCATCTACAGCTCCAGATGAATTACGCAAAATAACTTATACGATAGATCCAACAACAGAGAGATTGGAAAGTATTGAAAATATGAAAATTCTCGACCTGGGCAATTTTTATGGAGATAACATACCTGAAATTTATAATAAATTAGATGAAGTCATAGAAAGATGTATTAAGGCTAAAAAATTATTTACCATGATTGGCGGTGATCATTCAACAACTATTCCTGTTCTTCAGTGTATAGACAAATACATAGATAAACCTTTAGGTATAATACATCTGGATTCTCATTTTGACCTTTGTGATGAAATGGGTGGTGATAGGTACTCCCATGGATGTACTCAAAGAAGAGCTTTAGAATTAAAAAATACAATGGGATTTGAATCAATATATTTCGTAGGTATAAGATCCATTGAGTTACAAGAACATAGATTTATAAAAGACAAAAATCTATACCTTTTGTCAGCTAGAGAAATAAGTGAAATAGGTATTAAAGAAGCTTGCAAAAAAGTAGTGGAAAAAATGTCAGAATTTAATCATGTATATATAACAGTTGATATAGATTGTCTGGATCCGGCTTATGCACCAGGTACTGGAACCCCACAATTTGGCGGTCTTACCTCAAGAGAGTTGTTGACTATGCTCCATGCATTTTTTCAATTGCCCATAATAGGAATGGATATAGTTGAAGTTGCTCCTAACCTAGATAGCTCTTCAATCACTTTATTTGCTGCAAGAAAGATTGTAACTGAATGTTGGGGGCATTACTTCGTTGGAAACCAGGCAAAAAGACTTTAAAACCAAATCCAGATCTTGTAGGAAATGTGTGGAAGGAATGGAGTGTTGACGAGGCTTCGGATGAATAATTGTACACACAAACACGGTTTTCTTAGATTTAGAAAACCGTGTTTGTGTGTACAATGCTACCTTCATAAGCCACTTCATCAAAGGTAACCTTTACAGGAACGCGTCCTTTCCCAAATTCAGCTTTAACATCAAAGGGTATCTCAGCATATCCCACATCCATATCAGGAGCTTTTTTAATCTCGGCATCAAATTCATATATCTCAGCCATAATGTTACCCCTTTTATCTTACTATTTATATAACTTTGCAAGTTCTAAGGACAATTGAGCAGCAACCTTTGCATTATTATACACTAATGCAATATTCGATTCTAAGCTATCTCCTCCTGTTAGTTCCTTTACTCTGGCCAAAAGAAATGGAGTGGTCTCCTTACCCTTTATGCCTTTTGCTTCTGCTTCAGCAACTGCATCATTTATAGCTTTTGTTATTACATAATAATCCATCTCATGTTCTTCAGGTATTGGGTTTGCCACAACAACACCGCCATCTAGCCCTAAGTCCCATTTAGTTTTAAGAGCTGCTGCAAGTTCCTCAGCATTGTCAACTCTATAATCAACTTTATAACCACTCATCCTAGTATAAAAAGCAGGAAATTCATCAGTACCATAGCCTACTACCGGCACTCCACAAGTTTCTATGTATTCAAGGGTCAACCCAATATCCAGTATTGCTTTTGCTCCCGCACAAACCACAGCCACATTTGTTTGTGCTAATTCCTGTAAATCTGCTGATATATCAAAAGTTTCCTGAGCTCCTCTATGTACTCCTCCTATTCCACCAGTTGCAAAAACCTTAATACCTGCTAAGGCGGCGATAAACATAGTAGATGCTACAGTGGTTGCTCCATCCAATTTCTTTGACACCACAAACGGAATATCTCTTCTTGAAGTTTTTATTACATTTTTAGCTTTGCCCAAGTATTCAACTTCATCTTCAGTTAAGCCAACTTTTAGCTTTCCTCCCAAAATACCTATTGTTGCAGGCACCGCACCGTTTTGTCTTACAATGTTTTCAACACCTAGTGCAGTTTCCACATTCTTCGGATAAGGCATACCATGGGATATAATAGTTGATTCAAGTGCAACTACAGGTTCCCTATTTTTTAATGCTTCTTCCACTTCTGGTTTTATATCTAGGTATTTTTCTAACATAATCCAATCTCCTTCATCTTTAATTTAATATTTTGAATAGACATATTTGGGTTAATAGTATTTTCATGAGAGATTGCTATTATTGAAGCAGCTATAGCCAATTTAGCAGTCTCTTCAATTTCCATTTTATGATAATGCCCATAGGCAAGGCCTGCCATAAAAGCATCACCAGCTCCCGTTGCATTTACTGCCTTAATTTTTGGTATTTTAATATGATTCATTTTATATCCATCATTATAAAATACCCCAGATTGACCAAGACTTATAAATACATTTTTTACTCCTTTTTTTAATAAATATTCTGATGCCCTCTTCAAATCATCATTATTATTTATCTCTATCCCGGTGAGCATCTCTGCTTCAATTTTATTAGGTTTAATGGTATGAAAATACCCTATCATATCTTTTACCTTTTTTGATTTTGTTGTAGAAACTGTATCTAAAAAGAAATCAATGTCTTTATGATTAGTCAAAACAAACTCTATAACATCTCTAGGAATATTGGTATCAATGATGCAGAGCCTTGAATTATTTATAATTTGCCTCTTTTGTTTTATGAATTCAACAGTCATCTTTTCATAAATATCCATATTAGAAATGGCAACCACCATATCTCCTAATTCATTCAGTATTGAAAGATAAATAGATGATGGATTATTTTCAATAATCAATGAATCTCTCATATCAAGGCCTACCAGATTAGCTTCTTCTAAAATTTTTGTACCTAAAAAATCCTTCCCTACAACACTGATAAGCTTTGTATCAACTCCCATCTTCACCAGATTCTCTCCAATATTCCTGCCTACCCCTCCTAAAGATATCTTTACGTTACCTGGATTTGAATCATTAAAGATAATTTTTTCATAGGAAAAACCTTGTATATCGACATTTGCTCCACCAATAACGGTTATATATGAATTAGTCATGTTTTTACCCCTCAAAAATAATACTTTTATAATTTTAAATTTACTATAAAATTTCTATTAAGTCAAAAAAAAGAATTTAATAGCTGCTTTAATCGATTTTTCTTATATGGTTATACTATATTTAAATCTTTTTTTATATTACAATTTATTATTCAAGTAAAGGGGAATTTTTATGAAGATAAAAAAAATATTTTTAATTTCTCTTATGGCTTTTTCATTGATTTCCGGATGTGCAAAAGAACCAAGTCCAGCTCCTCCGACACAAATGGAAGAACCTAATCCATCAGATGCTACACCGGATGCAGTAACAACAGCTTCAATTGTAGATAATGCTGCAGATTTTGAAAAAGCTGTCAGTAATAAAGGTTCTTGGATCATTTGCTTAGTTAAAGATATAACAATCAATAAAGAATTAGTATTAGATGGTGAATTTAAGAATGGTAAAAAAGACGATGAAGGTAAAGATATAATCCAAAGAAAAATAGCACTTTATGCTCAAGATGCTAATCGTAATATAACAAACAGATATACATTGACAATACCAAAGTTAACTATTAACAGCCCCGAGGCAAGTATCCAGCATGGAACCTTCAAAGGTGATATATATGTAACAGCAAAAAATTTTAAGCTAATAGATACAATTGTGGAAGGAAATGTATATTTCACCAATGAAGATGCAAAATCAACATTCTCTATGGATGAAAATAGCAAAATAACAGGTGTTCAAAAGATGGCTGAATAACATAGAAACTATTCGGTAAAATTTTACCGAATAGTTTCTATTTCATCTGTTTTGTATCCCTGTATAAATCAAAATAGCATCTCTCAAAAATTCCGCTGTTCCAGGTTGTTTAGCATCATAGTAGCTTTTGAACCTTTCATCATCAACATACATCTGAGCAAGCCCAGCATGGGCTTCTTTGCTGTATTGATGCCAATAAAATGTTAGCCATTGTCTATGCAAGTCGGCTGCTTTTTGAGCCAATTCACCTGCTGGTTCACCAGTTTTATATGCTTCCGCTAGAGTTTCCCTGAATTCTTTCTCTAATTTAACTAATTCATCATATTCTTTTTCAGTCATATTCATAAGCTTTTCGTTAGATTTATCAACTGCTTTGTCACCATATTTCTCTCTTGCTTCTTTACCAAACTTCTTCTCATTTTCCTCTATCATCTTCTTTTTAAAGCCTTGAAACTTTTCTTTATCGCTCATAATGATCCTCCCTTCCATATGAGCAATTGTTTTCTCCACATTTTTTATAAGCATATCTATTTGGTGTCTCTTTTCAAGGAGTTTTTTCCTGTGGTCTCTGAGCGCAGCAGCTTCATCAAAAGCAGGCGAGTCCAATATTTTTTTTATATTATCTAAGCTGATATCCAGTTCTCTGTAAAAGAGTATCTGTTGAAGCCTATTGACCTCTTTTTGACCATATATGCGATAACCAGATGAATTGATTCTTGCCGGCTTAAGAATTCCGATTTCATCATAGTACCTTAGAGTTCTGGCGCTGACGCCTGCTAATTTGGCCAGCTTTTGCACTGTATATTCCATGTCATAACCTCCTTTATAAAAAATATACACCTTTACGTAACGTAAATGTCAATAACTTATTGAAATATTTTTTGCTTCATCCAGAAATAATAATAGTAATTAGAATAAATATGAAAAAGGAGTTTTCTCAGGTTTACAACTATTATCTCGCTCTTAATCTGGATTGTATAGTTTTTTTCCATGGATAAATATAGTTAATAAAATATCAATTGTTGAATATCACTAGGTTTATCTGTATAATTATTATAACAAGCTCATACAGCCAGATGAGAATGACGAGAGATATCTAAATAATAGATAGCCGAAGGAGCAATTATATTAAATAGCCATAATTATATAAACTCTCAGGCAAAAGGATCGTCATTGGATGGGCCTCTGGAAAGTCCGTATCATTACGGCACCGTAGGGGAAATACACTGTTAGTGTAGAAGCTCTCAGGTAAAAAAGACAGGGGGATATAATGGCATATATAATTGTGTGCTGTTATATCCCTTTATATTTTGGACATTATAATAATATATCTTTTTATTAGATGACTTAAAATAATTAAAATAGGAGGGATTGCCTTATGAGTGAACCAAAAAAAACATCACTTTATAATGCCCACATAAGATATGGAGGCAAAGTAGTTGATTATTCAGGTTGGGCATTGCCAGTGCAATACGAAGGCCTAACAATAGAACATGAAGCAGTAAGAGAAAATGCAGGACTTTTTGATGTGTCCCATATGGGAGAAGTTGAAATCAAAGGCAGCCAAGCTACTGACTATCTACAATATCTTTTGACAAATGATGTATCCACTATGAAGGATTATCAGATTATTTACACATTCATGTGTTACCCCGATGGAGGCGTAGTGGATGACCTTCTGGTTTATAAATATAATGATAATCACTATCTGCTTGTAATAAATGCAGCCAACACTGATAAAGATATTCAATGGATGAAGGAGCATATAGGAAATTATGACGTAGAGGTAATTGACATTTCTCCTAATATATCAGAAGTGGCTTTACAAGGCCCTAAATCAGAAGAAATATTACAGCAACTTACTGATAAAGACTTATCGAAAATTCCTTCTTTCTATTTTGAAGAAGAAGTAAATATTGCAGGGAAAAAATGTCTCATATCTCGTACAGGATATACTGGTGAAGACGGCTTTGAAATATATATGAAACATGAAGATGCAGAATACATATGGGATAAGATACTTGAAACTGGTAAGGATATGGGTATTAAACCTGCAGGTTTAGGAGCCAGAGATACTCTCAGATTTGAAGCTAATTTACCCCTTTATGGCAATGAACTATCTCCTGAGATAACTCCTTTAGAAGCAGGGCTAGGATTTTTCGTAAAATTAAACAAACCTGATTTCATAGGTAAAGATGCTCTCAAGAAACAAAAGGAAGAAGGTTTGAAAAGAAAAATTGTAGGATTTGAAATGATTGAGCCTGGTGTTCCTAGACACGGATATGATGTTTTGGCTCAAGGCAAAGTAATCGGTTTTGTTACAACAGGATATAATTCGCCTACATTAAAGAAAAACATAGGCTATGCGATGGTGGATATAGAATACTCAGAACTGGATACTATCATAGAAATACAAATAAGAAAGAGAACAGCAAAAGCTAAAGTAGTAAGCAGAAAATTCTATAATAAAAGCAATAAATCTTAAAAACATACTAACATGGTCATTAAATTAGAAAATAAATATTTTTCAATAAACAAAATATTTATATTGAGGAGGATGTAAAATGGAAGTAAAAAAAGATTTACTGTATACTAACGATCATGAGTGGGTTAAAGTTGAAGGGGACAAAGCGTATATAGGAATTACAGATTATGCTCAGAATTCCTTGGGAGAAATAGTATATGTAGAATTACCTGAGATAGGAGATGAGTTTAATGCCGGTGACGTTTTCAGCGTTATCGAATCAGTCAAAGCAGCATCTGATTCATATCTTCCTGTGTCTGGTAAAGTAGTAGAAGTAAACGAAGAATTATCCGATTCGCCTGAGTTAATCAATGAAGATCCCTATGGAAACTGGATCGTGGTAGTTGAGTTGACAGATAAATCAGAACTCGATAAACTCATGAGTGCTGAAGAATACGAAGAATTTTGTAGCAAGGAGGGTTAATATGCATAGGTATCTGCCCCATACGGAAGCCGATGAGAAGCTGATGCTTGAAAGCATTGGAGCACAATCGATAGATGATTTGTTTAATGATATACCTGAAAATCTTCGCCTAAACAGAAAGCTTGATTTGCCTGAACCTATGTCAGAAATGGAATTAGTTTCTCATATGAAGGATTTGAGTACAGCAAATAAAAGTATAGATGAATTGGTATGCTTTTTGGGAGCAGGAGCCTATGACCATTATATTCCTTCCATAGTAAAGCATTTAGCAATGAGATCTGAATTCTATACAGCATATACCCCTTATCAACCAGAAATAAGTCAAGGAACTCTACAAGCAATATTTGAATATCAAACCATGATATGCAATCTAACAGGGATGGATGTATCCAATGCCTCCATGTATGATGGAGCAACAGCCTGCGTAGAAGCTGCAATGATGGCAGTCGAAAGCACTAGAAGAGATTCTGTAGTAGTATCTTCTACTGTACACCCGGAAGTAAGGGAAGTATTAAAAAGCTACATGAAGTTCAGGGATGTAAAAGTAATTGAAGTAGATATGGCTGATGGTGTGACAGATTGGGAAAAACTGAAAGCTTTAATGGGAAAAGATATAGCAGGTGTAATAATACAAAACCCTAACTTCTTTGGCATAATTGAAGATCTAACCGATATAGAAAAAATAGTTCACGAAAATAAGTCTCTTCTCATAAGTTATGTAGACCCTATATCTCTGGGTATTATAAAGAGTCCTTCTGAATATGGGGCAGATATAGTTATTGGTGAAGGCCAATCATTAGGTAATTCTTTGAATTATGGAGGACCCTATTTAGGATTCTTAGCTACTACTTCAAAACTTATGAGAAAAATGCCTGGTAGAATTGTAGGCCAATCCAATGATGTTGATGGAAAAAGAGCTTTTGTTCTTACTCTCCAAGCGAGAGAGCAACATATACGCAGATATAAAGCTACATCCAATATATGCTCAAATCAAGGCTTAAATGCCCTTATTGCAGCCATTTACATGATTACTATGGGTAAGAAAGGTTTAAGGGAAGTTGCCGTTCAAAGCACACAAAAAGCCCATTATGCACTAGAACAATTAACTAAAACCGGCAAGTTTAAACCTTTATTCAATAAACCTTTCTTCAAAGAATTTGCAATTACAGGCTCTGTTGAAAGTAAAAAAGTTAATTCAGAACTGCTTAAGCATAATATTTTAGGTGGATATGAACTGGAAAAGGATTATCCAGAATTAAAGAATAGTTTGTTGCTATGTGTCACTGAAAAAAGAACGAAAAAGCAAATCGACAAACTTGCAGAAGTCATGGAGGTGATATGATGAAAGACTATAATAAACTGATATTTGAAATTTCAAAAGAAGGCAGAATTGCATATAGTTTACCTCCCTGTGATGTTGATGAAAAAGAGCTCAATACTTTGATTCCCGATTCTTTTTTAAGGAGTGAAGATGTTGATTTGCCAGAAGTAAGTGAAGTAGATGTAGTTAGGCATTTCACAAATATCTCCAATAAAAACTATGGAGTGGATACAGGTTTCTATCCTTTAGGATCTTGTACCATGAAATATAACCCTAAGATAAATGAAGATATGGCTAATTTAAGTGGTTTTAGCAACCTTCATCCTTATCAACCAGAAGATACGGTTCAAGGTGCTTTAGAGCTCATGTACCACCTCGACCAGATGCTTTCAGAAATAACCGGAATGGAACGGGTTTCTCTTCAGCCTGCTGCAGGGGCTCATGGAGAACTAGCCGGTCTTATGATAATTAAAGCCTATCATGAAAGCAGAGGAGATAATAAAAGGAATAAAATCATAGTCCCTGATTCTGCCCACGGGACTAACCCGGCTAGTGCTGCTGTTGCAGGTTTTGAAATAATAGAAATAGAATCCGATAAAAATGGAGCTGTAGATCTGGATAAACTTAAAGAGGTGCTAAACGATGAAATAGCTGGATTAATGCTAACCAACCCCAGCACCCTTGGGCTTTTTGAGAAGAACATTAAAGAAATAGCAGATCTGGTTCATGAAGCAGGTGGCTTGCTATACTATGATGGTGCTAACACCAATGCAATAATGGGAATTGCAAGACCAGGGGATATGGGATTTGATGTTATACATCTCAATTTGCATAAAACCTTTTCAACTCCTCATGGCGGAGGAGGCCCTGGCAGCGGTCCTATAGGTGTAAGAAAGGATCTAGTTAAATTTCTTCCAGTACCTGTAGTTGAAAAACAAGGAGACAAATATGTTCTTGATTACGATAGACCTGAGTCAATAGGAAAAATAAAAAGTTTTTACGGCCATTTTGGTGTAGCTATAAAAGCATATTCATATATACTTTCAATGGGAGCAGAGGGGCTGAAAAAAGTAAGCGAAAAAGCTGTGCTTAATGCTAACTATGTAATGAACAAATTAAAAGACCATTATTACTTACCAATAGATCAAGTATGCAAGCATGAATTCGTTTTAGGCGGTTTAATTAATAAAGAAAACAATATTTCCACTTTAGACGTAGCAAAGCGTCTCTTAGACTATGGTTATCACCCGCCAACCGTTTACTTCCCTCTAATTGTAAGCGAGGCTATCATGATAGAACCTACAGAAACAGAAAGCAAAGAGACACTTGATGGGTTTATTGACACTATGATTAAAATAGCCCAAGAAGCAGATGAAAATCCTGAGCTTCTAAAATCTGCTCCACATAATACTCCAGTTAGAAGAATAGACGAAGCAAAGGCGGCAAGAAATCTGATACTAAAATGGGAAAAGAATAAATAGAAGAATTGGAGGACAAAAAATGTTGTTTGCACAAGATGGAAACATAGAAGCTGCTTTTAAAGCTAGCATTACAAAATCTCTTGAAGAAAGAGAAGCTAAATTATGCGAAACCTGAGACCCCGCTGTGCTTAATCACGCCTGGGGCGTGAAAGAAATTGTTGATCCAAAACAAGTTAAGGCTGTAGAATCTTATCTTAACGAAAAAGCGGGATCAAACATTACATTAGATGACAAAAGAGTTGTAACACTGTTAAAAGGTGGTATAAGAAAAAAGGGTGATGAAGCTATATTGATATATCGCTATCAGTTGATAAGCTAGCAATTTGCTAATGTATTCCTTTCTCAATAAAAAGCATACTTACAATTCATAAGGACGGCGTCTACGCCGTCCTTATGAGTTAATGTGTCTGTTTATCCCTTGCTGACCACAGTCCCAAACTGCTTCCCAGAATCCCAAATGCAATACTGAGAGAAATAATCATTATAATCAGATTTCTTATTAAAGGTTCTAAAGGTGGTAAAGGTATAAAGGGAAGAGGCCCAGTCACAGCAGTATAGATATATTTCACAGAAAATGCTGACATAAAAATAGCTAACAGGCCTCCACTTATGGTCAGTATCAATCCTTCAATAAGGAAAGGAGCAGAAATAAACATCTCTGGCGCTCCAAGAAGCCTTAATGTTTTAATCTGTTCTCTATTATCAAAAATACCGGCTCTAATTATATGGGAAACGATTATAAGTGTAGATGCCCCTACTGCAGCTATAAAAATGTAACCAAAAGTTTCCAATAGCGAAGTGATACTGCGGAGCTTTTCCAATACTTCCCTATTATCTCTTATTTGATCTATCCCGTCAATATTCCTTAAGCTTTCAATAACAGACTCCATCTCCTCAAGATTAATACTCAACTCTATGAAGGAGTTAAATGGGTTTTCATCTAGATATTTTAAAACTTTAGCCTCTTTTCCTAGTATTTCTTCCATTCTTTTATAGGCTTCATCTTCGCTAACAAGCCTAGCTTCTCCTACACCGTACAATTCTTCAATTGTATTTATCATATTTTCAATGCTGATTTCATCCATATCTTCTGCATAATAAACATTTATTTCAGCCTCATTCTGCAAAGCCTCAACTGCCTCACTACTTATCCACCAACATGATAATATTATTGCAGCAAAAAATAATATCAAACCCGTGCTTAAAATCGAAAGTATATTAGACATCATATTTACTTTTATAGTTGTTTTAGCTTCTTTAAAAAAATATCCAACATTGTTAAGTAAAAATTTCACTGTAAATCAACCCAGCCTTTCCTCGCATATGATGCCATTTTCTATGCGAATAAGCTTGCCCTCTTTTATGTTTTCTATAAGATGAGTTGCATGTGTAGTTACTATAACTGTTGTATCTCTTTCTTTTAGAGAGGCAAAAAGCTCTATTATGTTTAAAGCATTATCCTTATCAAGATTACCTGTAGGTTCATCTGCTAATATTAATTTAGGTTGCCTTATAACTGCTCTAGCAATAGCTACCCTTTGGCATTCACCCCATGATAGATGTTCCACCAGTGAAAACATTTTTTTCTCTAATCCTACCTTTACTAAAGCATTGGCCGCATTTTCTTTTAGTTTTTTAGGGGCAAAATTTAAAAATCTGGCTCCCAACATAACATTTTCAATAGCAGTTCTCCCCATAACCAACCGAAAATCTTGAAAAACAGGTCCAATCATTCTTCGCATTTGTCTAATTTTAGAAGCTTGTCCTCTTACTATAGGTTGTCCCAACACGTTTAAAATACCTTTAGTGGGATACTCAATCCCCATAAAAAGTTTTAAAAGGCTTGTTTTCCCTGAACCACTAGGGCCAGTTATATATATCATATCCCCCGGTCCAATCTTCATATCAATATTTTTCAAAGCAACAGTGCCGTCTGAATAACTAAAATATACCTCTTTAGCTTCTATCAAATAACTCACCCCCCTGCGACATACTAAAAAAGTTCCATTCAATCGTAATCTCCAAAAAGTCTTCTTTTATTTCCACAGATTTAAGTTTGCTATTATTTCCTAACATAGATTTCAAATCTAAAACCAGTTGATTTTCAATAAAAAGCTCTTCCAAGGAACTAGACTCTAATTCCATACCATAAAAGCTTCCCTCTTCTGCAATAAATATCAAAACATTATCTCCCTGTATAGCAAAATTTCCTATAAGTATAAGTTTTCTTTCCGGTAGCTCTATTTTAACTTTATCAGGCTGAAAATCAACTAACATCTTCTCCAGGTGAGGTTGATTAGATATAATATTGTTTATTACTTCTTCACTTATAGCAGCTTTTACACCATATATAGAGAATGATAGATTCAAATCCTCGGGAGACAATTCAGTATTCTGAACAATAACTGAAAAATCTTTAGCTGCATTTGAAAAAATAATTTTCACTTCAGTCCATGCATTCTTCATGTCTTCTAAATAATCTTTATAATACGCCTTTTCCTCCCCTAAATTAGCGATATAGTTTTCTAAATCATATTTAAGCTCATTTATTTTATCCAATGCATCATTTAGATCTCTATTTCTTTTTTCTAGAAACACAAGGTTTTCTTCCAATTCATTCTTCTTCGCAATAAGTTTATTTTTACTGCTCTCGATTTCTTCTAAAAGCTCTCCTGTATCCTGGGCTAAATCCCGAATAATATTTATCCTTCTTAGAAATGATGCTAAACTGTCAGATTTTAATATTATTTCTATATAAGATGCAGGTCCCATTCTTTGATAACTTCTTAAAATCTGCCCAAGTGCTTCCTGTTTTTTTCTATATTCCTCTTCTTCTTTTTCAATTTGGTTTTTTAGGACATCTGCATCCTGTTTTATCTCCTTTATTTCCTGGGCAATTTTCTTCTCTTCATTCTGCAATATATCTATTTCTTGTATTACTTTAAATAATTCTTCAAGCACTCTTTTTTCTTCATCGGTTATACTTGTCAGTTTCTCTTCCACTATAATAAATGGATCTGCTTGTCCTGTCAGTATGTTTACTATAATAAATACCAGTATAATAGTAATCAAAATAGAAGTTCTCAAAATTTCTCGATACCCCCATTTACATCATTGGAATAGCTAATCAAATCATTTGAATATAGTTGTCCTGTTAAATTTTTTCACAGCATACTTAGTGTTGTTTGCTAATCCAATAATATCATAACTAAAAGTCTTAGGTAAATCATTTTACATATAAACCTATTAAAATAAATATTATTATTGATTATTAGGAATAATACAATTATATAAGTTAAAAAATTGCTCAAGGAGGTGTTTTATTTGGAAATAAAAGATAATGTAATGGTTCCACTTGGCTATGGTAAATACGTTCGTTCTGATAAAATAATAAGCTTAGAACCAATAGAAGATAACAGAGGACCTGGAAGAAGAACCATAGTACATGTTGAAGAAGTTAAATCTCCAATAATAGCTTCAAGGACAGAAAACTCCATATTGGCAAACATGGTCCAAATACCAAGAAGTGAGCTTGAAGCTTCTGCTGCTTATGAACTTTTATATGATATCAAAGATGACATAGAGCAAATCGGACCCATGCTCAGAAAAAGTATAAAAGAAGAAGCTGGTTTTGATCTGGACAAAATAGAAAAGCGTATAAATGAGATCTTACAACATGAAATCGAATTTTATGATATACAATAGTTTCTGCTATTATGAATTGTTGGAATAAGCAATTTCATCATATTAATTCCAGCTTCCACAAAGATTTCCCCTCTTTCTTTCTTATCGATATAATCCTCCGTCCTCATGAACAATTCACGGATTAAGGACGCAGCACTCATTCTTGTTGCCGAGTATTTAACATAGATTCCATAAGTTATCAATTGATTTCAACTACATCTTACTATAGTTCTTATAAATAAGATAAAAAACAAACTGGAATCTTTGAAACCTACTCAATGCTTCCAGTTTATAATTTTTTATATCCTAGGCTCCGTAGCGTCGCACTTACTATGATGGGGGATTATTCTTTTCAGTTATGCAGTATTTTTTCTTAATGCATCCTGCTAATAATGATAAGGATTCTGCAAAAATAGCTATTACCGCTACATTAGAATATATATCAGGAAGACTTAAAGCTACTGTCCCTAATACTAAAACTGCAATAATAGATAAATACTTCAGCCTTTTCCTTCTTTCATGACTTAATATAGGTTTATTTGGATGGTCAACAGGAGCTAAAAGGTATACTAATCCCATTGAAGCAAACAATATTGCTGATTTTGCCAACATAGTCAGATTCAAATACATACCCAAATAAATACTAGAAAGCAAAATCAAAAAAGAAGTTGTAAAACATCTCCAGTATGTATCCTCGTGATAACCTCCTGCAAAGCCTCTTATAACAGCAAAAAATAGTAAAGAAATAATAAATTCTTTAGTTAGTGAAAGAAAAGAAAAAATTACTAAATATATAATTATCTTTGAAGCTTCGCATAATAAACATTGGATGCCAAATTTAATTTTTATCAATTGGAGATGGGTCAAACCTGGAACATTATTTTTTATATGTGTCGTCAGCCAATTGGCTATGTTATCCATTATATTCACCCTTTAAAGGAAATTTTATTATGAATTGGGTTTCATCATCGCTGCTAAATACTTGGATGCTGCCATCATATTTTTTTACAATACTTTTAACAATATATAAGCCAAATCCACGTTCTGTTTTTTGCTTTTTTGTTGAAAACCCATTTTCAAATATTTTAGAAATAATATTTTCAGGTATTTTAGGTCCGTTATTGGCAATTGATATAATATATTCGTCATTATCAATATATGTACATAATGATATAGCTTTGTTATTTTTCTTTTCTGATGCCGTAAATGAATCAAAAGCATTATCGATAATATTGCTAATGATACTGATCAAATCATTATCCTTAATATCCAGTAGGCTTAATGGAGCCTCATTTTCCACATCTAGGTTAATATTGCTTTCATAGGCATAATTACTCTTCACCAGCAACAAACCATCAATATAAACATTTCCCGTATCAAAAATTCTATAAGAGATACTCAGGGAATTAGTAAGATTATTGATGTATTTTTTTATCCTTTCAACAGCATCAGGTTTATTTAACGCACATATTGCATATATAGCATTAAGATGATTAAAAAAATCATGCTTTTCTTTTCTTATTATGCTTATTATTGTTTCTAGATTATTTATATACTCAATTTGTAATGTATATTTTTGTTGAATATTGATAAGTTTTATTCTTTCTTGAAAATCAAAAATACCAAAAAGGATATAGATAATAAAAACAAAAAATAATAGTATTTTATATTTAATCAAGTCTTTAGGGTTATGTATAATAAAGTTTAGACTGGCAATAAAAATGCTCATCATATATATGCCAAGTACTGAGTAATTCAACAAAGTCTCATTGTTTACTTTTTGTCTATATTTTATTATAGGTTTTATATCGCTTCTAAAAATTAATATACCTATGATCATTTGTACTGTTTTAGCTAATACAGATACCTTCATTTTGATAGAAGGTTCGTTAATAACATGACTTATATTAATATTCATAAGTATACTGAGCAAATTAACAATTAACAACTCTGTAATTATAATTAATACTGCAGCTATTGCAAAACCCATAATCGAAACAACTATTCCTTTTTTTGTAATAACACTTAGCACGATTCCGGTAAAAATAGTCAATATTAAACTATGATAAATCGTAGGAAAGCTTAAAGTGATCCAAAATGAGAAAAATGTATAAATACCTATAAAAAGCAATACTTTATATTTATGTTCTTTTAAATACGTTTTTCTGTCGTCTAGAACCATAGAAGAAAAAATTAAAAATATGAACAACCCTTCTAACAGAGCAAACAATACTTCATTTATGATAAGCCCTTTCATTGACAATTCCTCCATAAATAGTAAAATAAGGGAGGTAATCCCCCCTTATTTCAATAGTTCTTCAGGACATTTTATCTGTTGTGTCAAGAAAAATGTTGCTGCAGACGCCGAAGTCGTACCTACAAATAGTGCAAGTAACGACAGCGCAAACAAAGACTTTTTGCCAAAGACATTAATTATTTTTTTCATAATAATCCCTCCTTTTGAAACTAATCGTTTTGTAAAGTTAAATGAAAATTGAGGACTTGCCACACTTTCTGGTACAATGTTTCTGCTAAAAACAAATTATCTCCCAGAAAGGAGCAAGTCCTCATGCAGAAAATTGTATCATTAAAATGTCC
>JAAYMO010000239.1 GCA_012521375.1 Clostridiales bacterium | reverse complement strand
ATAGGAATATTCATAAAAGGAATGTTGAATATAGAGAGAACTGTTACATTATAACTGATGAGATAGAAAATAAAGAAGGAAGTAAAATCAATATCAAACTAAATTGGAATATAGGAACTGAAATAGAGAAGATAACAGACAACAAGTATAGATTAATCATAAATAATAAAGAAAGAATTATAATGGAAATAACAAGTTCTACTAAGGGTAACATAAGTATTTACTATGGGAATGTAGACAAGCCAGCTGGCTGGAGATCACTTTACTACGGTGAGATGACTCCGGTTAATCAGCTGGTTTATGAGGTGAAGAGTGTTAAAGAGAAAGAAGAATTACGTACCATAATATATTTATAAGTCTACAGGAAATGCGAGGGTCAATTTATGAAACAGTTATTTTTAATGGTTAATGACGGTTCAGTTAAATTAATTGATACACCTATACCAATCATAAAAGACAATTATGTATTGGTGGAGACCCATTATTCAGCTGTTAGTGCCGGAACGGAGAGAATGCTAGCTTCTTTTGGAAATAAGAATCTAGTTCAAAAAGCACTTGAAAGACCTGATCAAGTAAAGAAGGTTTTAGACAAAATGTCTACAGATGGCATACTAAATACCATAGATAGCGCTTTTAACCGGCTAAATGAACCGATGCCTTTGGGATATTCTGCTGTTGGGAAAGTAATCGAATGCGGGCGTGGAGTTACAGAAGTTAAGACAGGCGATTTAGTTGCTATGGCTGGCCAAGCAAGACATAGCCAAATAAATCGGGTAAATAAAAATCTGATTGCAAAAATCCCAAAAGAAATAACTGACTACCGCCAAGCTGCATTTTGTGCTTTGGGAGGGATTGCTTTACAAGGTATACATCAGGCACAAGTAGTGCCAGGTGAAACAGTAGCAGTAATAGGTCTTGGACTTATCGGCCATATAACAGCCCGGATATTAAATGCATATGGATGTGATGTAATTGGCTATGACATCGTAGACAAAACAATCCCAGGAACTAGGCTTAAAGCTTTCATTTGTTCTGAGGATGAGAATGCTGAAGCTATTACAAAGTCATTAACAAAAGGTAGGGGTGTGGATAAAGTTATAATTACTGCTGCTACTAATAGCAATAAACCAATGGATCTAGCCGCTGCCATAGCCCGTGATCGTGGAATTATTTGTATGATTGGTGTTACGAAAATGGAAATTGATAGGCGGCTTTATTACGAGAAAGAATTGACATTTACAATTGCGCGGTCCTATGGGCCAGGTCGTTATGATGTGAATTATGAAGAAAAAGGAATCGACTATCCTATTGGATATGTACGCTTTACTGAAGGGAGAAATTTGGAAGAGTTCATTAGATTAATTTCAGAAAAACGTGCTGACTTCACAGATTTAATCACCCATGAAATTGACTTTGAAAAAGCAGATAAAGCATATGAAATGATTACCACTAATAAAAATAATGAAAATTATATCGGTATTTTATTAAAGTACCCAAAAAACGAAACCAAGTGGGAAAACACTGTTTATGTAAAAAAACCCAAGACATTTATTAACAAAGATAAAATAACATTAGGTTTAATCGGAGCAGGTAACTTTGCAAAAAACACACTACTTCCGATAATGAAAGAAACGGGATTATATCATTTTAAAGGTTTGGCTACTACAGGAGGAGTTGGTACCGCTCAGGCTAATGAAGTATTCCATTTTGATTATGCTACAAATGACTATAAAAAATTGCTAGATGATGAAGAAATTGATTTAATAGCAATTTCAACTCAACATAACAGTCATGCGAAATTTGTTGTAGAGGCTCTTGAAGCCGGTAAACATGTATATTGCGAAAAGCCCTTGTGTTTAACTATTGATGAATTAGATAAAATTGAAGCTGCCTACAGGAATTCTAAAGGAGAACTATTCTGCGGCCTAAATCGTAGATATGCTCCGCTTATTCAACAAATTAAGAAAAACCTTTACACTGATCGAATTCCTGCTGTTTATGATTATATTGTTAACGCAGGGTTTATACCTGAAGATCACTGGACTCAAGATGAAAAAATTGGTGGAGGTCGAATCATAGGAGAAGCCATACATTTTATTGATGTTATTCAGTATTTAGATGGAAGTAGACTAGTTTCCTTAAATATAACATTTGCTCAAAGTGAAGCTTATTATAAGAGAGATAATGCATTAATAACCTTGTGTTTTGAGTCCGGTGCAATCGGAAATATCGTATATACTTCAATGGGATCTAATAAATATCCTAAAGAGCAGCTTAGAATCTTCTCTAATGGTGTCGTATATGAAATGGATAATTATATTAAGCTGAATCAATATGGAAAAGCGAAAAAAACAAAACTTAAGTTCAGACAAGATAAAGGAATAAAGAATGAGTATCAGTATATTTATAAAGTATTAAAAGGTGACGAAAACAATACAGCGATAGAGGACGCCTTTGAGAGCCATAGGTTGTTAATTAGAGAAATTAAGAGTAATCATTGAAAGGTGAAAAGATGCTAAAAAAAGTTACTGTATTAACTTCACATATTCCTGATCCGAGAATACAAAAAAGGATAGAAGCACTTGAAAAGGAATTTAACATATCTTTAATTTGTTGGGATAGAATGCAACAAACCGAACAACCGTTTGAGGCGAGTTGTTGTAATAATATCACCAAATTTAACATAAGGGCACCGCAGGGGAAGCCGGTTCAAAGAATTATTCCTTTAATGAAATATATGTTATGTGCAATAAAAGCTTTAATATATGAAAAGCCAGATATCATACACGCAGGAAATTTAGATATGCTTTTTATAGCGTCAGTTTATAAATATATTTTTGACAAAAAAGTTAAAATTGTATATGAAGTAGCTGATTTACACAAATATGCATTTGTAAAGAGAATAAGCTCACTGCGGACTTTATTTGCTATATTGCTACAAAAATTAGAAAAACGCCTAACATCTGGAGTATCAAAATTAATCTTAACATCTCCATATTTTTGGGAAGAATATTTTTCAAAATTTGTTACCGCAGATAAATATTTGTTTATACCAAATGTTCCGTCCAAAAAAATATTTGGAAGCTATGTAAGAAGAGTACATAATTCTTTTACTATAGGATTTATAGGTCTCATAAGATATGTTGATCAACTTAAAATGCTTATAGACGCTGTTGGTGAATTAGATGAAGATGTAAAAGTTTTCATCGCAGGTAGTGGGCCAGGATATAAAGATATTCTTGACTATGTAAAAGGTAAAGATTATGTTGAGATGTATGGGCCATATAACTACGAAAAGGAAATAGTTAACTTATATGAAAAAGTAGACTGTGTATATGCTGTTTATGATACTAACCTCAAAAATGTTAGAATAGCCTTACCCAATAGGTTGTACGAGGCTATAGTTTGTGAAATTCCAATAATAGCAGCAAAAGGAACTAAGCTTGGACAATTTATAGAAGAGAATCAAATAGGGGTTACTGTTAATGATAGAAGCAAGGAAGAATTGAAGGATGTAATAATAAATTTGATTAATGAAAAAGATATGCTGTTATCTTATCAGCAGAATTGTAATAAGATAAAACCTAACTATTATTATGAAGAAAACAGTAAAAAATTGCTTAAAGTATACAAAAACTTGTACTGATGTAAGATTACTTTATATAAACAAAAGTTATAATACGTTTAACTACTGTGAAAACAAAGTAGGGATAAAATTTGAAACCAGTAATAAATAAAACTAGCAAAACCATATTAGAAGATAATAAAATTAGTATTGCTATTATGTCTTCTTTTGCCATACTAACATTACAGTATCTTATATTAATATACTTTAATTTAATAGGAACACCTAGTGCTTATAGAATACAATTAATATCTAAAATAGTTGTTGGTTTTTTCTATATTATAGCTTTACCAACAGTATTAAGGAGAAACAAGTTTAAATTTTTGGCTGTCTTTTTTATATCTATATTTATATTTCTGTTAAACTTTCTTCTTTTTAATGAAAACTGGATTTTTTTAAAAGACGTTATATTTCCATATTTCTTTACTTGTCTACCGTCCTTAATATATAGCTACAGTATTAGTGATTGGAACGTTTTAGAAAGTGTTATGAAAAAAACAAGTTTGTTAGTCTTTATCATTGGTTCAATTATTGGGATACTAGTATTTTCAAATAGAGCGTCTATTGGCACATATAGCATGGCATTTTCTTATTATATGTTGCTACCAACTATAGTACATATAGATGAGTTTTTAGAGAAGTTTACTTTCAAATCAATTTTTGTTGTTTCAGTATCACTTATTATTATCCTTGCATTAGGTTCTAGAGGTGCTATTTTGTGTGTAGGAGTATTTGTTATACTAAAGCTTATTCAAATGGGGAAAAAGTTAAGTTATAAAACAATATTCATATATGTAATAATTCTTTTTTTAATAGCCACTTTTTTGCTTTTATTTGATACTATATTACAGAACTTGTACGATTTTTTATTACAGTTTGGAATACGTAGCAGAAGTATAGCATTATTCCTAAGAGATGATGTACATTTAAGCGGTAGGGATCGCTTGTATGAAGATATGATACAAGAAATATTAGATAACCCAGTGTTTGGCATTGGCCTTGCTGGTGATAGGAGAGTGATAGGTGGATATTCGCACAATATTTTTATTGAGGTAATAAGTGATTTTGGTATTATCATTGGAGGTATATTGGTATTAGTACTGGCCATTATAAGTTATCAAACATTATTCTCGCAAAACAAAATGTTATCTAATTTTATTGTTATTTGGTTTTGTATTGGTGCCGTTTCTTTGATGGTAAGCGGTTCTTATCTTACTGAGTTTAAATTTTGGATATTTTTAGGGTTAGCAATAAAGTCTCTTAGAACTTCTAAAAAGCAGATTCTTAAGTCACTTAACTAACTTAACTATAATTTAAAAAGTATCAGTATACAGAGTAAAACATTCCAACAACATGGTATACAGCTTGTGTTATAAACCTAAATTACGAGGAGTGGGAGGATGAAACAAAAAATTAAAGTTTTACAGGTTAGTCCATCATTACGTGGTGGTGGGGTACCTGTAATGCTTTTAAATTGGTATAGATATATGGACCACGATAGAATTCATTTTGATTTTACTACTTTTGCTGAAGCAGGTACCAATGAATTATTTACAGATGAAGTTCTAAGTTATGGTTCGGAAATTTATTATTTGAAAGGTAAAGAACCTAACAAGAGAGCCCCCTTACTTGGGACTTTTTTACAAATTAAAAAAATACTAAAAAATAATGAATATGACATTGTTCATTCTCATCTCAATGGGTTTTCCTTAATAATACTTACAGCGGCAATGATCTCAGGGATAAAAGTTAGGATTTCACATAGTCATGCTTTTTATAATAGGTCAACCTTAATGCAAAGTGTAAAAATGGGAACATTGAATTTCGGCCTAAAGAACATTGCAACGTGCTATTGTGCATGCAGTAAAAAGGCTGGTAAGTATTTGTTTGGTGATGATTT
>JAAYMO010000238.1 GCA_012521375.1 Clostridiales bacterium | reverse complement strand
GGAGGCGATGAAATAATTGTATAGAGTATATAAGTCACAAAAAGTTACTATCGGAACACCTAAATCCATAATAAACAAAATGGATAATCTACCTCTAGATGAACCTCAAGTTGATGAGATTGATAAATCTGATCATAGCCCAAAAAAAAAACAATATGAAACAATTATTGAAGAAGCGCATGAGATGTATGCCAATATAATAGAAGAAGCTAATAAAGAAGCTAAGAGAATTATGGAAGAAAAATATAATGAGATTGAGATTTTTAAAAAAAAGGAATTAGAAAAAGCTTATGAACAAGGTTTTAGAAAAGGTTACGATGAAGCTAGAAAAAAAACAGAAAAAATTATTGATGAGGCTATAAATATTAGACAGAACCTAGAAAAAAGAAAGGAAAGCATATATAAAGATGCAGAAGAAGATATAGTCGAGCTGATATTAAGTATTTCAAAAAAGATTATTGGTGATGAAATACAACAAAATAAAAATGCAATTATTTCTCAAATTAAACTAGCTCTGGAGAAATGTACATATAAAAGCAAAGTAACTGTAAAAGTTAGCAGTGAGGATTATCCAAATGTATTGGTTAACAAAGGTGTCATAGAATCGCTGGTAGAAGGCATTTCAGAGTTAGAAATACTTGAGGATAAGTTTTTAAAAAAAGGTGATTGCATAATAGATACTCCATCTGGTGAAGTAAATTCAAGCATTGAACTTCAAATAGAGCAATTACAAAGAGCCTTTTATTTTGTTCTAAGAAATGAGTGGTAATACCCATGAAATTAGATTTGTCAAAATATAAGAAAATAGTTGATACTAAAGATTTTATACGATATAGTGGCAGAGTATCGCAAGTTATCGGTCTTACAATTGAGTCTATAGGACCCGCTGTTAGCCTCAATGAGTTATGTAACATTATAAATGTAAAAGATAATAAAACTGTTTTAGCAGAAGTAGTTGGTTTTAAGGAAAATGTTGTAAGCCTAATGCCTTTGGGCCCTTTGGATGGAATAGGTCCAGGAAGTCAGGTGGTATCGACAGGAAAAAGCATGCATGCTTCTGTCAGTAATGAGCTGTTAGGAAGAATACTTGATGGTTTAGGAAAACCTATAGATGGAAAAGGACCTATAGAAAATAATGTATTATACCCAATATACAATGAACCACCTGATCCTCTAAGCAGAAAAATTATTGAAACCCCGTTAACTATAGGTATAAAGGCGATAGACGGCCTTTTAACCATTGGCAAGGGGCAAAGGATAGGTATATTTGCAGGAAGTGGCGTTGGTAAGAGCACACTGTTAGGAATGGTGGCAAGAAATACAACTGCTGATATTAATGTAATTTGTTTGATAGGCGAAAGAGGCAGAGAAGTTAATGAGTTTATAGTAAATGATTTACAAGAGGAAGGTCTAAAGAGATCAGTTGTAGTTGTTGCGACGTCAGACCAACCTCCTTTGATACGCTTGAAATCAGCATATATTGCTACAACCATTGCTGAATATTTTAGAGATCAAGGTAAAGATGTATTGTTAATGATGGATTCTCTAACAAGATTTGCAATGGCCCAAAGGGAAATAGGTTTATCTATAGGAGAACCTCCTGTATCAAGAGGATTTACACCTTCTGTATTTTCCATACTGCCAAAACTTTTGGAGCGAGCTGGAACTTCAGAAAAAGGTTCTATTACAGCTTTTTATACTGTGCTAGTTGATGGCGATGATCTAAATGAACCTATTACTGATGCGGTTCGTGGAATTTTAGACGGACATATTATTCTTTCAAGACATTTGGCCAACAGGAGTCATTATCCATCTATTGATGTCTTAGCTAGTATAAGCAGATTGATGCCAAATATAATATCAAACCATCATAAAGATTTAGCTAATGAGATTAAAAGAATTCTATCTATATATAAGGATTCGGAAGATTTGATAAATATAGGGGCATATCAAAAAGGGAGCAATAAAGAAATTGACTTGGCAATAGAAAAAATTGATTTGATAAATCAATTTTTGATGCAAGAAACTGATGAAAATGTGAGTTTCCACGATACTATAAATCTAATGGAAGAAATACTGGAATAGGTGATATTATTGGCTACGTATAAATTTAAATTTCAAAAGGTATTAGAGTATAGAAGAAACATAGAAGATCAGAAGAAACTCATATTAAGCAAAAATATGAAAAAGTATTTTAATGAAAAAAAAGCTTTAGAAAACTTATATCGTAGTTTAGATAAAAGCAGTGAAACTCTACAAAAACAAACAATATCTGGAACAACTATTGCAGAATTAAGAAATATTCACGAAGGACAGAGTTTTTATAGAGAAGGTATAAAACAAAAAATCATTGATGTGGCTAAAGCTGAAGAAGAGGTTAATATGAGTAGAAATGACCTTATTACAGCCATGAAAAACAAAAAAACCTTGGAAAAATTAAACGAGATTCAATATGATCAATTTTTATACCATGAAAAACATAAATATGAAAAACATATAGATGAATTAACGACTTTTAAATACAGTAGAAAGTAATGGGGGTAAAAAAATGCAGCAAATTGACAATAAAAAGAACACAAAAACAAAAAAAAGTAAAATATGGCTGCAAAACTTCTTGCTTATTCTAATAATATTGTTTTTGATCACAGTAATATCAGTAGGAGGAATACTTGTTTTCGATATTGGAGGAGCTAAGCCCGCATTACTCAATCATTTAGCATCTTGGCCTATATTGGGAAATATTATTAAGCCGGCTGTAAGTAATAAGACACCTGAAGAAATACAATTAGAGATGATTGAATTACAAAAAAGAGATTTAGACATTAAGATAAGACAATTAGATGAAAGAGAAAAGGAATTGGAAGAAAAAGAAAAAGCTTTATTAAGCAAGGAAGAAGTATTAAAAGAAAAAGAAAAGCAGTTAGATGAAAAATTAGAAAGATTAAATAATAGTTTGAGCAGTGTAATGGAACAGGTGGAATATTTGGAGAGGATGGAATCATCTAAAGCTATGCAAATATTATCCAATATGACAAGTAAGGATACAGTGGTACAAATATTGAGGAATATGAAGAAAGAGAAAAGTAGTTCAATATTGATGCTCATGGATCCTATACAAGCAGCTCAGATATTAGAAGAAATATCTGCCCCAGAGAGCATCAATTAATATAAAGTTTACTGAAAGGAGGTGATAGGATGAATATGGCAAATGTTGTTGCTTTGTTTGCTAAAACGCCTAGTAATGATAATCCAGGCTTAAATGTAAAAAATAATTATCCTAAAACTGACTTTAG
>JAAYMO010000237.1 GCA_012521375.1 Clostridiales bacterium | reverse complement strand
GTCACAGGGCAGGCGTTAGCCTGTTCATTTTTACCCTTGACTATCCACAGTGCAGCAGTTTTAATCTTGCTTGCGGAATTTTGAGCTATTCTATGATTCTTAATGCTAATTTTTCATATTAACTTTACAAAGCCAAACTAATCTTCTATTAAAGCTTGTCCATTCTAAAAATACATCTTATATGCGGTGATTAGTTCAATAAGTTCATACATTCATCTAATAAAATAAATACCATTTATCTTTCTATTAAATATTCTTCAAAATTTACAAAATTGTCATAATATTCGCTTATATAATAACAAAACTATTTTATTAAATCAATATACATTTGAAAGTAGCTATATAGGTATTATGATAGATATTTTGTAACTTGATGTATCAAATCGAAAAAAAATCCAACAATATATGTAGATTCGGGAAAATTATCATAAGAAGGTGAGATATTTATATGTCAAGAAAAATGAAAACTATGGACGGAAATCAGGCAGCAGCCTATGTATCTTATGCTTTTACCGATGTGGCAGCAATTTTCCCTATAACCCCTTCCACTCCTATGGCAGAGGGAGTTGATGAATGGGCTGCCCATGGGAAAAAAAATATCTTCGGTCAACCTGTAAGAGTTGTTGAAATGCAATCAGAAGCTGGGGCAGCAGGAGCTGTTCACGGTTCACTACAGGCAGGAGCATTGACCACTACATATACCGCATCACAGGGTTTGCTGCTTATGATACCTAATATGTATAAAATGGCAGGAGAGTTATTACCGGCGGTATTTCATGTCAGCGCTAGAGCCATAGCTGCCCATGCATTATCTATTTTTGGAGATCATCAGGATGTGATGGCAACAAGGCAAACTGGTTTTGCACTTCTTGCTTCCAGCAGTGTACAGGAAGTTATGGATTTGGCAGGAATTGCCCATTTAGCAGCAATAAAAGCAAGAGTGCCTTTTCTGCATTTTTTTGACGGCTTTAGAACTTCTCACGAATTCCAAAAAGTTGAAGTTATTGAATATGATAAGTTTGAAAAATTATTGGATTATGATGCATTAAAACAATTTAGAGAGCGTTCATTAAACCCTGAGCATCCTGTTGCTAGGGGAACAGCACAAAACCCAGATATTTACTTTCAAGGAAGAGAAGCAGCTAATCCATTTCATGAGAAAGTCCCTGATATAGTGGCTGACTATATGAATGAAATAAATAAATTGACAGGTAGAGATTATAAACCCTTTAACTATTATGGTGCTGATGATGCAGAATATGTTATTGTAGCTATGGGTTCAGTCTGTGATACCATCGAAGAAACTATCGATTATCTATTAAGCAAAGGGGAAAAAGTTGGAATGGTGCAAGTTCACCTATACCGTCCTTTTTCTTCTAAATATTTTTTCAATGTATTACCCTCAACTGTAAAAAGAATCGCTGTATTAGACAGAACTAAAGAACCAGGTTCTACAGGTGAACCTCTATATCTAGATGTGAAAAGCCTGTTTTACGGAAGAGAAAATCAGCCTTTAATAGTCGGCGGACGTTATGGATTAGGTTCAAAGGATACAAGGCCATCTCAAATAATAGCTGTATATAAAAACCTTATGAAAGCTGAACCAAAGGATGGTTTCACTATAGGAATAGTAGATGATGTAACCGGCACTTCTCTTCCGGAAGAAGATATTGTAGATACAACACCGAAAGGAACCATCCAATGTAAATTCTGGGGATTAGGTTCTGATGGTACTGTAGGAGCCAACAAATCTGCTGTCAAAATCATAGGTGATCACACGAATCTATATGCTCAGGCTTACTTCTCCTATGACAGCAAAAAATCAGGCGGTTCTACAGTTTCCCATCTCCGTTTTGGAGATAAGCCTATTAAATCTTCATATTTAATTTACAATGCTGATTACATCGCATGCCACAATCCATCCTTTGTTAATCATTTTAATTTGCTCAAAGGTATAAAGAAAAAAGGCACTTTTGTACTAAATTGTCCATGGACAATAGAAGAGCTTGATGAAAAGCTGCCAGCATCACTTAAAAGAAGCATAGCCGAAAATGATATAAATTTCTATATAATTGACGCCATGGAAATCGCAAATAATATCGGATTAGGTAATAGAATAAATATGATTATGCAGTCAGCTTTCTTTAAGCTAGCCAATGTAATCCCTATTGAAGATGCAGTTAAATATCTTAAGCAAAATATCGAAGATATGTATGGCAAAAAGGGAGAAAAAATTGTGGAAATGAACAAAAAAGCAGTTGATGAAGGAGTTAAAGGTCTGAAAAAAATAGAAATACCTTCTCACTGGTTTCAGGCTGAAGATGCTGACATTAGCCCTAAAAAAGAACCTGATTTTGTTAAGAATATTCAAAGACCAATGGCAAGACATGAAGGGGATGAACTGCCAGTAAGTGCCTTCAAAGGTATGGAAGACGGAACATATCCCTTAGGGACCACTGCATATGAAAAAAGAGGTATAGCTCCAATGCTTCCTCAATGGCAGACAGAAAAATGCATCCAGTGCAACCAGTGTGCCTTAATATGTCCCCACGCAACAATCAGACCTTTTCTATTGGATGAGGAAGAAAAAAACAGAGCGCCTGAGACCTTCGAGACCAAGAAAGCCATTGGAAAAGGCCTGGAAGGACTCCACTATCGTATACAGGTCAGCCCTTTGGATTGTACTGGCTGCGGCAACTGTGCAGATGTATGTCCAGCACCGGGTAAAGCATTGGTAATGGTGGATGTAGAAGAAGAATCTTTGAGACAACAAGAAAATTGGGAATTTGCCATGACTATCACAGATAAAGATCATCTAGTTAACAAGGGAACAGTAAAAAACAGCCAATTTGCAAGACCTTTACTTGAATTCTCCGGTGCTTGTGCCGGCTGTGGTGAAACTGCTTATGTAAAACTTGTAACCCAACTTTTTGGAGATAGAATGATGATCGCCAATGCCACAGGATGTTCTTCTATCTGGGGAGCCAGTGCCCCTTCCATAGCCTACAGTACCACCGCTGACGGAAGAGGTCCTGCCTGGTCTAACTCATTATTTGAAGATAATGCAGAATACGGATTTGGAATGGCCATCGCTGTGAGACAGTTGCGGGAAAGACTAGGAGAATTGATGAGGCAAGGTTTAGAATCAGACCTGGATAATGATTGTAAAGCTGCTTTCAAAGAATGGCTTGATAATATGGAGGATGGTGATGGATCAAAAAAAGCTTCTCAAAAGGTATTGGAATTACTTAACAAACATAATCATCAAAGCCATACCATTGCAAAAGAAATATTGGAAAAGAAAGATTATCTGACAAAGAAGTCCATATGGATAGTAGGTGGCGATGGCTGGGCTTATGATATAGGCTTTGGTGGTGTAGATCAAGTATTAGCTATGGGTGAAGATGTTAATCTTTTGGTATTGGATACAGAAATATACTCCAATACAGGTGGCCAATCTTCGAAATCAACTCCTACAGCGGCAGTGGCCAAATTTGCTGCTGCAGGCAAAAGGATACGAAAGAAAGATTTAGGACTGATGGCTATGAGCTATGGCTATGTCTATGTTGCTCAAATAGCTCTGGGAGCTAATATGAATCATGCATTGAAGGCTATAATGGAAGCAGAAAAGTATAAAGGACCTTCTCTCATCATATGTTATGCGCCATGCATAAGTCATGGTATAAAAACTGGCATGGGCACTAGTGTTGCCGAAGAAAAAAAAGCTGTAGAAGCTGGATATTGGCATCTATATAGATATAACCCAATGTTGAAGAAAGAAGGCAAAAATCCATTTATACTTGATTCTAAGGAGCCACATGCTTCCTTTAGAGAATTCATAGAAGGAGAGATCCGTTATTCGCAAATTATGAATACATTCCCTGAAGTAGCCGATGAGTTGTTCACAAAAGCTAAGGAACATGCCAAAGAAAGATATGATACTTATAGAAGATTAGCAGAAATGAAGTTTTAAATTATGTTATATAGAAGAAGCTGTTGTACAACAGCTTCTTCTATATTTTACTATTTTTGATTGCTATCAACCCACTCTTTAGCATTTTTCACTTGTTCAAAATCCGGAACAGTAACTCTAGATTCAGGTTGCAATTTTTCTATATTAGCCCAAGCAGCAGTCCTTTGCTTTTCAGTAGGTAATGCCATATTCTTGTCTTTTTTCTTATTTGAAGCCATAAAATCACCTCTGCTATTATTATCTGCAAAAGATTAAAAACTATGAAATATGATGCGAACAACTCCAAAGTCTATCTGCAACCAGTGTCCAATTTTCCGCAACTTTTACACATTTTTCAGATAAATCATAAACATTTTCCGGATTTTGCAAATCCGTAGATATTGCTCCTGATTTTTCAACCATTTCACTTAATTTTCCTGGATTATCAAGTAATGGACATGGTCTAAGATGATTTTTATTGAAAGGTTGGTTGTCGTGATACTGCATAAATAAAGGTGATTTTAAAGCTTCAAGAAGAGTTTTCTCATAAATGCTTGAATCAGAATAGTGAATAAATGCGCAAGGTTCAATATCTCCATTAGCATTTATGTGCAAGTAGCAACGTCCTCCGGCAATGCATCCATCAACATACTCTCCATCATTCCAAAAATCCATTGTAAAAATAGGTTTTGTATTTCTAAACTTTCTTATCTGATGATACATATATTCCCTCTGTTCAGCAGTAACCATCAAATCCGAAACCGCATTCACACCTACAGGAATATAAGTAAATAGCCAGGCAAATTTAGCCCCTTTTTCTATCATATCATCAAAGTACTCTTCACTACCTACTATATGTGTATTTTGGCTGGTATAACAACAAGAAATTCCAAAAGGCAGCTTTTTATGCTTAAGTATCTCCATAGCTTTTATAACTGATGCATATGTCCCCTTACCGCGGCGGGAATCTGTTTCGTCTTCAAACCCTTCTACGCTTATAGCAGGAATAAAATTCTTCACTCGTAACATATCATCAGCAAAATCTTCGTCAAGCAAAGTGGCATTGGTGAAAGCGAGAAATGTACAATCCTTGTGCTTTTCACAAAGTTTAACTATATCATTCTTTCTCACTAAAGGTTCTCCTCCGGAATATATATACATATATACTCCTAATTCTTTACCTTGTACTATTATATTATCTAATGTATCAGTGCTCATATTCATTTTATTTCCGTATTCGGCAGCCCAACAACCTGTACATTTAAGATTACATGCAGAAGTAGGATCCATCAGTATTGCCCAAGGTACGTTGCATTTGTGTTCTTCTTGCACTTTCCTTCTTCTTACGCCACCCAGTATTGTTGCATTAATTATAAAATTTTCAAATATTGTTTTTCTCACATCATCATCAATGTCTGTATAAAGACTTTTCACTAATTTGTACCAATTGCTTTCCTTATCTGCAAGGACTATTTTTACTCCTTTAAGCTGTCCTTTTACAATTCCATTTTTATCAAACCGTTCAACCCAATCTAGAATTTTTGGTATATTATTATCTGGATCCGAATCCAGATATGATAATACTTTTTTGAGACCATAACTTTTTATGTTTTCAACAATGTTCCTGTCATTCATTGCAAACCCTCCTTTCCCTTACATTTTTATTTTAAGAAATATGTACAGTATTTTCATTAGACGAAATTAAAACATGTCAAAAATTTTGACATTAGCAAAATATGTCATATTTTTTGACATATATAAAATTTGTATATTTTCTCAATTATATATAGAAGGTATAATTAATTAAGTAAAGGTTGGAGGGAGAATACTACATATGACCAAGGCAAATGAAATAATCTATAGAATCATTGAAGCTGCCGTTGACAAAGGTATAAAAGATATAAAATACAATCCAAATCGTGGACTCAGAAACTTATTAGACCTAGGTAATCATTTTGCAAAAAATGGTTTCCAAAAAAATTTTTTTAACATTGCATCTCAAATACTAAATGATGAAAAAAGTCCATATTATAAACTGGCCTATAATATTGTTAAAAATGTAGATCCCTGTATTATTAAGCGTTTTGGTATTAATTTAGGATATAATTGTTGGACCTATGGTGTTAATAAAATAAGGGAATATGAAAAAAAGAATGGATATAAAATTCCGTGGAATATAGTTTTTTATTTTGAAGACAAAAGTGAAAATAAATTGTCTATTTCTCAAATATCCGATATACTTGATGCGGCAGAGTCTATTGGCACTTATTGTGCTATGTTCTTTATTGAAAAAAATATTGAAGAACTTAAATCAATAATTAGCATGCTAGGAAAACATAAAAAAAGCTGTTACATTTTATTTTTGCAACCTGAAATAATTTCTGATGAAATAGCAAGCCTAATATCTAGCAGTCATAACATTATTGTAGCCATTGATACAAATAATATAGAAAATAGCTCACACTGCAAAAATGGAGCACAAATACTCTTCGATAATAAATGTTTATATGGTGCTTATTGTGCCTATGATGACTCTAATCTAAATTATATAATTAGTGATAACCATTTGGAATTGATAGAAGAATTGCACTGTAGCTTTGCATTCTTTATTAATAAGTCCCTTAATGAAATTGAAAATAAACAGATTTATTCAAAATTTATAAATGATTCAAAATATGAAAATAAGTATTCATTATTACTTATCGATTTTTATGAAGATTTATCAAATATAGATAGGATAATCTCCATTGAAGATTGTTTTTTTGCCATCAAAAGCGATGGTTCTATAATAACCTCAAAAAATGACACATTAGCAAAAGGATTAAATATTAAAACTCATTCCCTTAATATAATACTAGAAAAAACTTTGTCAAAAACTCAATATATTTAATGCTCTGCCTTTTCTTTCTCTATATCATTTATCAACTTATACGCAAGCCCTTTTACTGCCATCTTTATCAACCTAACAAACTCATCAGGCTTCATCTTGATTTCCTCCTGCAACCAACGTGTGATAGCAACTCGAATAGCATCAGAAAAAAATGTAGCGTAGAATTCACTGTTTTTATCATCCTTGAAAATATCTTCAAACTGTGTATATATGATGGGGTGCATTACTTCATTAAAATACTCAGAAAAAGAGTTCTGCCCTCGTACTTTTAAAGCATTAACATAAAATTCCTTGTTTTCATAGAAATATATGCACATCTTTTCAATTAGAATCCATCCGGATTTTCCTAATATATTTTGTATATTTTCTACAAATTCAGTATAGAAAATCCAATTTACCAAATCATATTTATCTTTAAAATGATAATAAAAGCTTTGTCTTGTCATATTACACAACTCAACTATATCTCTTATTTTTATTTTTTCCATAGGATGCTTTAACATAAGTTCCTTCATCGCTTCGGCCAATGCTCTTTTAGTAATATATGAATCAGCCATTGTGATTCCTCCTCTTGACCCTCAAAAAGGATACTTATCTTATAAATATTATGTTTCTATGGCTCTATCTATGATAATTTTATCACATAGGGAAAATCATAACAAATTTGCATCCCCATTGTTAAAGAAAGTGCTCTTTCTTTAACAATAAAAAATTTATTGTTCTAAATCATATATGTTATAATTAATAGCGACATGCAAGCAAAATTCAATATGATGGTGATAAATGTGGATCTAAAAGAAAAAGCTAAAAATCTTACTACAGCACCGGGAGTTTATCTTATGAAAGATTCTCTTGGCAATGTTATTTATATAGGCAAAGCAAAAAATCTCAGAAACAGAGTCCTAACCTATTTTCAAAATTCAAGGAATTTCTCTCCAAAAGTTGAAAAACTTATTAAGAACTTAAAGGATTTTGACCATATTGTTACAGATACTGAATTTGAAGCTTTCATCCTTGAATGCAAGCTCATTAAAAAACTTAAACCAACGTATAATAAACTTATGAAAAGTCCATCGTCTTATACATATATAGAAATAAAAAATAATGAGATTTTTCCAAGCATAGGAATATCAGATTATCTAGATGAAAACAATGGAAACATTTATTTTGGACCCTATCGAAATAAAAATACAGTAGAAAGGGCACTTCAAGGCATAAGAGAGTGCTATAAAATCCTGTGCAGAAATGCTATGAAAAAAAACTCAACTTGTTTGAATTATTCACTAGGTTTGTGTGTTGGAATATGTATCAATGAATTGGCTACAGAATATTATAAAAATGTAGTAAGAAATATCATATCTTTTCTTAATGGAAATGATTTATCTATACTTGAAGATATGAATCAAAAAATGAAAGAAGCATCTGAAAAACTTGATTTTGAAACTGCAGCAAGATACAGAGATTATATAAAAAGTGTCAATTCTTTGATAAATAATGAAAAAATCATAAAATTTACTAAAAACAACAATAATATAGTGATTATAGAGCCATTGAATGGAAATGTTATCAAAATATTTTTAGTTAAAAGGAACAAAATACTTTTTAGCAAAAAATATATGCTTTATAGCACAGATATGAAAAAACTGTGCAATGCAATTAAAAAACATATTCTTGAATACTTTAGTAATAATATTTCTCCTTCGCCTAGAAATATCACTAAAGATGAAATAGATGAAGCTCAAATAATTTTAAATTATTTGAAATCAAAGCCTGGCCAATATGCTATAATTCGTCAAGATTGGTTAATGGAGAAGAACAGCTTTCATATAGATAAAGTCATAGGCAAATTGCTAGAGTCATAAATGCTCATAGGCTACTACGGAATTTTTTATTTCTTTTGCTTTATACAAAGCTATATCAGCATTTTTTAGCAGGTGATCAGTATTTACTGGATAATCAGATGTTGATATACCAATACTTATTGTCATTTTACATGTTATAGTGCCGAATCTGAATATGTTAGATTCAATAACTTCCTTAATTCTCTCAGCAATTATATAAACATCTTTACAACAAGTCTTTGGTAAAACAATAGCAAATTCTTCTCCGCCTAATCTGGCAACTATATCTGTGCTTCTTATATTAATAACCAGAATCTCGGCAAACTGCCTTAAGAATTCATCTCCTGCTAAATGTCCATATGTATCGTTGACTCTTTTAAAATTATCAATATCTATCATCATCAATGAGATAGGATATTCCATCTCTGGAAAAGAAGAAATTTTGGCAAAGAAATACTTCCTGTTGTATATGTTTGTCAAGCTATCTTTATTGGTTTCCCAGTATAGCTTGTTGATAACTATACCACAGTATAAAAACAATAGTGTTTGTATTATTGGATAAAAAAATAAAGCCTTATTGGAACCCTTTATATTATAAAAAAGAAAGGCTAATAGCCATATTCCTGAATTTATCATTATGAGTGTAATAGGAATGAATTTGTAAAACCTTTCTTTCATCATATTTCACCTATCTTTCCATTCTTAATTGCTTAAACTACAACATTTCATCAATACGAAAATACTTTTTCCTTGATAAATCAATGCACCTGCCATCAACAGATACTATGGGTTTTGAAATCCTAAGTGGGGAAATAAAGATAACTTGTCCTATCTGTCCATTATTCATTTTCACCATGGAACCTATATAATATCCGCATATATTAGTCAAAAAAGTCATCAATATTTTAGCATCAAATTTACTATATCCCATTCTAATAATCTCGCCGAAGGCATCGAAAGGTGTATTTCTTTTCTTATAAACCCTTTCTGAAGTCAAAGCATCGTAAACATCTGCAATTGCAATTATTTTGGCATATGTATTTATTTTTTCTCCTTTAAGACCATAGGGATATCCGCTTCCATCCTCATTCTCATGGTGCATAAGTATTCCTTCTCTTATTTCATCGGTAAGATATGCGATATCCAATGAAAGTTTATAGCCTATTCCGGTATGTTCTTTCATCTTTTCAAACTCTTCTGGTAACAAGGGTCCTTTTTTATTTAAAATATTATCCGGTATTCTTGATTTCCCGATATCATGTAAAATACCTGTAGTGATGATATCCTTTATTTCACTTTCTTCCATCCCCAGCCATTTTGCTATAAAAAAAGCATAGATTGAAACATTTATACTATGTCTATAGGTATATTCATCAATATCTTTCACCACATTCATATACTCAGGTATGTTTGTTATATTACTTATTCTGGAATAAACTGAATCTGATATATATTTGACTCTTTCGTAATCCAGCTTTCTTCCTGCGGCCAGATCATTGATCAGCTGCTTCATAATATTAACATTCTTCTTATAATCCCGTTTAAGATGCGCAATATATGCCTTTTTAGCCTCATTATAATCAACTTCCTCATCTTCATAGATATATAATTGCCTTATCCTGAAATCTTTTAATCTTTTAATGATATAATCATCAATCATCGTATACTTCGAAACTATTAGAATGCCTTTCTCATCATATAC
>JAAYMO010000025.1 GCA_012521375.1 Clostridiales bacterium | reverse complement strand
TCTATTTGATTCTCAAAAAGTTTGCTTTGCATTTCCTTCAAAGTAGAATTTGATACATCTAATTGTATTCTTAGATCTTTATTCTCCTTTACAAGGTTTTCTTTCTCTTTATTAATAACTCCTAACTCAATCTGGGTTTTAGTAAGAGCATCTTGTGTAATAACATATTTTTCCTTGATTGTTTCAATCTCTTTGCTCAGTCTTTCCAATTCCTCTAAAGGAGCAGCAGCTTCATCTTTAAGTTTTTTATTCTCTTCTGACAAAAGGCTAATTTCTTCTTGAGCCTTATATAAAAAATCAGCCATATTCAAAGCAGTAAGAACAGCGATCATGGTAGTACTATACCTGCCATTCTTATTTCCTATTTTTCTCATAGTTTCATCCACTTTTTGAGCAATATATGTTATATACTCCTCAGAGCTTTCTCCAATAATTGTATACTCGGTATCATAAATATTAACAACAACCTTGTTTTTGGTGTTCATATAACACAACTCCTGTTCTATACCAGTCATTAGGGTTCGTATATATATTCTTTATAAAAAATCAATTTCCTTCAAGAGAAATAGATTAATAAGATATAAATACTCCATAATTACGATTAAGTGGCATGAATGTCTAAAATTCATGCCACTTTTAACGCTTCTTAGCTTCTCAATATAGCTCCTACTTGATTAGCTAAAGAATTAAGTATTTTGTTATGAACCTTTGCTATATCTTTTTCCGTAAGGGTTTTTTCATTTGATCTATATACAATGCTATAAGCCATACTTTTATATCCTTCTTCTATTTGTGAACCTCTATATATATCGAATAATTTTATTTCCTCTACTAGCTTTCCACCTTTATTCCTTATGATTTCTTCTACTTGACCTGCAGTAATTTCTTCAGCGACAACTATAGCTATGTCTCTTTCAATAGAAGGATATTTTGGGAGAGGCATATATTTAATATCTAAATCCACCTGGGTCATTATTTCTTCAAAATTAAACTCGGCTATATAAACTCTTACTGGTATATCGTAATTATCTAAAACTTCAGGATGTATTTCTCCTAGATAACCTATTCTTTTGTTATTTATCAACAATTCTGCTGTTCTTCCAGGATGAAAGCTCTCATGGTTAGAGGGAAGCACTCTATAGTTGTTTATATTTAATTCTGACAATAGATTTTCAGTTATTCCCTTCAAATCATAGAAATCTACATCACCATATATACCTATTGTGAGTGTATCCCTTTCATTGGCAAGATCATGCAGAGGCAGTTCATCAGCTAAGTATATTTTAGATAACTCATAAAACATGCCTTCAGTAATTTTTCTATTATAATTTCGGTTTATCACTTCCAGCATGTTAGGAATCAACGTAGTTCTCATTATGCTTTGATCTTCTCCCAGAGGGTTTAATATCCTAATTGCTCTTCTCAAAGGATTTTCAGCTCTAAGATTGATTTTATTAAACACACTTGGGCTTACAAAAGAATATGTGTATATTTCGAATAGACCTTGAGCTGTCAAGTTATTTCTCGTCATTTGCCTAATTTTTTGTTTATTATCCCTGCCACCCAGAGTGAAAGCCGTATCCATTAGTTTGGATGGAATATTGTCATAACCATATATTCTGGCTATCTCTTCTATTAAATCAGCTTCAATAGTTACATCATCTCTAAAGCTTGGAATTTCCACTCTTAATACATCTTCACCAGAAACTTTAAACTCTAAAGATTTAAGAATCTCTTTAATTTTATTTACAGATATATCTACACCCAGTAGCCATTTAACTCTGTCAATCTTTAATTCCATAACCTTTTTTTCTTTCTTATTAGGATAAAGATCTATCATACCCCCAACTACTTCTCCTGCTTTCAGCTGCTCTACTAGATAACATGCTCTATTTATTGCAAATTCAACTGTTTCCATATCTAAGCCTTTTTCAAATCTTGAAGAAGCTTCAGTTCTCAAACCTAGTCTCTTTGAAGATAATCTTACATTGATAGGATCAAATATTGCACATTCAAAAACTATAGTCTGAGTCCCTTCTTCTATTTCACTATTATAACCGCCCATGATACCAGCTATGCCCACTGGTTTTTTTGCATCTGCAATTACCAATGTTTCATTGTCAAGTATTCTTTCCACTTCATCTAGTGTAACTATTTTTTCATTCTCTTTTGCCCTTCTAACGATAATCTTATTACCATCCAACATATTTAAATCATAAGCATGCATAGGATGCCCAGTTTCAAGCATAACATAATTTGTTATATCTACAATATTATTGATAGGCCTTATGCCCGCTTTTAGCAGTCTATCTTGCATCCATTTAGGTGAGTTTTCTATCTTCACATTTTTGATAACCTTAACTGCAAACCTAGGACAAAGTCCAGAATCTTCAACACTTAAAGAGATATAATCCGATACATTCCCACTACTACCTGACACTTCAACACTAGGATATTTTATCTTCTTTCCAAAGGTTGCTGCTGCTTCCCTAGCTATACCTAAAATGCTTAAACAGTCAGGCCTATTATTGGTTATTTCAAATTCTACAATCTTATCACTAAGTCCTAGCACCTCTTTAATATCTTTTCCTAAAGGGTATTCATGAGGTAATATAAGTATTTCGTCCACCATATCTATATCTTCTGGAAGGCTTTCTGCATCCAAACCTAATTCATCTGGAGAGCACAACATTCCAGTAGACTCAAGACCTCTTAATTTGCCTCTTTTTATTTTTCTGCCATCTGGTAAAGTGGAACCATGTAATGCTACAGGTACAAAATCATTCACTTTGATATTAGTAGCACCAGTTATTATTTGCAGCACTTCATTTCCTACATCAACTTTAGTAACCAGCAAACTATCTGCATTAGGATGAGAAGTTATTTCAATAATCTTACCTACCACCACTTTTTCAATATTCTGTCCTACTTCTTCCACAGCCTCAACTTTTGTTCCAGACATTGTCATTCTATCAACAAACTCTTTTATGTCCATATCTATTTCAACATAATCTTTCAACCATTTTATCGGTACAAGCATCTTTTATCCTCCTTCTAAAACTGTTCAAGAAATCTTTTATCATTTTCAAACATTAGCCTTAAATCCGAAATATCATATTTTAGCATGGCTATCCTATCTAAACCCATTCCAAAAGCAAACCCAGAATAAACTGTGGAATCTATATTGCAATTTTCAAGCACATTAGGATGTACCATACCTGCACCTAAAATTTCAATCCATCCTGTATTCTTACAGATGTGACATCCATCACCACCACAAGAAGAACATGTACAATCCATTTCTGCACTAGGTTCAGTAAAGGGAAAATAATGAGGTCTAAATTTTGTTTGAATATGCTCACCGAATAACTTTTTAGCAAATAATTCTAATGTCCCTTTTAAATTTGCCATTGTAATTCCCTTATCAACAACTAATCCTTCTATTTGATGAAACATGGGAGAATGAGTTGCATCAATCTCATCTGATCTATAGACTCGACCTGGCACAATGACTCTTATAGGTGGTTTTTGCTTCTCCATGGTTCTAACCTGATTTGGTGATGTTTGGGTCCTTAATAATAGTTCTTCAGTTATATAAAATGTATCTTGCATATCTCTTGCAGGATGGTGCTCGCTATGATTCAATGCATCAAAATTGTAATAAACTTTTTCTATTTCTGGTCCTTCGACTATACTAAAACCCATGCCAATAAATATATCTTCAATTTCATCAAGAACTTTTGTCAAAGGATGTCTATTTCCCAGTTTCTTTGTTCTGCCAGGCATGGTTACATCTATAAACTCATTTCTAAGCCTTTTTTCTCTCTCTTTTCTTTTTAAACAATAAGCGGTTTCTTCAATCTTCTCGCTAATCATATCCCTTATTTCGTTGGCTAATTGCCCGATGACAGGTCTTTCTTCCGGCTTTAATTGCCCCATACCGCGAAGCAATTGTGTAAGTTGCCCTTTTTTGCCAAGATATTTAATTCTTATCTCTTCAAGCTGCTGTATGGAATCTACAGTATCAATTTCAGCTATTGATTGGCTTTTAATACTTTCTAATTTATCCTTCATTATAAAACTCCTTTCATCATTTACTACTATATACTTTATATACAAAAAACCTTCAATCCCTAAGGGACGAAGGTTCTCGCGGTACCACCCTAATTGCCTAAAGGCCTCTCTTAATATAACGGTTTAACCGTCAGAACCTACTTAATTTCAGCTCTGAATCTCCGGAACGAACTTCAGATATATCTTCAGTAAATGATGCTCTCAGCCACGGCACCATCTCTCTTATACTTGATATACCCTACTCTTTCCTTCATAGACATAATATATGTTTTACTAAAACTTATTCTGAATTATAACATATGACATTATTGATTACAATAATATAATTTTTGCTTTTCGCTAATATTATAGCGCATAACTTCGTACATCATTAAAGATGCAGCCACACTTGCATTTAAAGATTCAGCCTTTCCTATCATAGGAATGTTTACCTTTAATTTCACATATTTCATCAGAGTATCAGAGATACCCTTTGACTCGTTTCCAATAATTATTGCATTTTTATATTTATATTCAATATTAAAACAACTTGTTCCTCCGTAAGGAGTAGTGCCCAATGTAAGTACTTCTGCATTATTCAACTTCTTTATAATAGGTTCCAGTTCTACATCCATTATTATAGGAATATGAAACAATGAGCCCATTGTAGATCTTATTGTCTTACTAGAGTATACATCGGCACAACCTTTTGACAATATAACCAAATCAAACCCGAATGCATCTGCAGTTCTTATAATTGT
>JAAYMO010000236.1 GCA_012521375.1 Clostridiales bacterium | reverse complement strand
GCTTCACATATTAATAATACTCCCAAGCTTCTTAATACTATTCTGAAGTTCACCTTGAATACCTCCTGAAGATTCTACAATAAGGTCATCCAGTTCACTTATCTTATTATACTTTGATATAATAATTACCCTGTCATCCTCACGAATCACATCATTACCATGAGGTATTACTATCTCATTTTTTCTTACAATTGTAGCGATTATTATATCTTTATGCAGTTTTAATTTTTTCAATGGTATATTCAAAACCTTGCTGTCCTCTTTTGCTATCATTTCTAAAATCTCAGCTTGTCCTTCAAGAATTCGATGTAATGATTCTATAGAATTACCTCTAATAAATTTCAATATCTGGTCTGTGGTTGTAAGTTTAGGGCATACAACATTGTCTATACCAAGATTTTGAATAACTGCCATATAATTTGATCTACTGATCTTTGAAATGACTTTTTTGGCACCTTTCTGCTTAGCTACCAAAGCAGATATAAGGTTTTCCTCATCCATACCTGTAAGTGAAACAAATGCATCCATTTCACCAATGTTTTCTGATAGCAACAGTGCTTCATCTGTTCCATCACCATTTATTATAAGAGTATTAGGAAGCAAATCTGCAAATTCTTCGCACTTTTTCCTATCTATTTCAATTATTTTCAATTTTATGCCCATCTCACTGAGCATCTGGGTCAAATAAAAGGCAATTCTTCCTGCTCCTACAACCATAACGTTCTTTATTTTAAATTGAACTACCTTGCAAATTTTTAAAAAATTCATTATTCCTGAGGTATTACCTAGTACATATATAAGATCATGTTTTTTTATCTGGAAATCACCTTTTGGTACTATAGCCTTTCCATCTCTCATAACAGCACCTATCAAGATAGAATGAATATTTTTATTTGGCAAGTCCTTTAATTTCAAACCTACTATAGGCATATCTTCTGTAATTCTTAATTCTATCATCTTAACTCTTCCCTTTGCAAAGCTAAGAACATCGATAGCCGACGGGAAAGATAGGTTTAGCGCTATTTCTTCCGCTGCAGCCTGTTCTGGATTTATTACCATATCAAGTCCTATCTGCTCTTTAAGAATTGTAAGTTCTCTAGCATACTCTGGATCTCTAATTCTGGCTACTGTTCTTACTGCACCCAACTTCTTTCCAGTAAGGCAGCATACCATATTTACCTCATCACTATTGGTAACTGCTATCAAAAGGTCTGCTTCTTTTATACCAGCTTCCATCAATACATTAGTGCTTACACCATTACCTTTGATGCAGAGCACATCCAAATTTTCTTCTGCCTTTGCTAAGGCTTCATAGTGATTATCAATTATTGTTACATCATGTTTCTCTTTAGAAAGAGCTAGAGCAAGATTATATCCAACCTTACCTGCCCCAATAATCAAGATTTTCATCGAATAACCTCCAAATATATTTACATGTACATTGACCCATTATCAATGATTTCGTATTAATAAAAAATAAATGGAGTAAATCTCATATGTTACAGTTTAAAATACTTTTATTTATTATTTCATGGCCTATAAGCAAAATTATGCGATTATTAATTAAATTGCTTTACACTATATTTTATCATTAAACTATATATAATTAAAATAGTTATATTTTTTCTCCTTCAAAATATTTCATAATACCCATAAATATAGCCCAAGCCAGTTTATCTTGATAACTTTCATTCTGGAGAAGTCTTTCTTCTTCATAGTTTGATAAAAAGCCACATTCTATTAAGACACTGGGCATTTTATTGTTTTTCAATATATAAACTGTATCTATGCTTTTAGCCTTTCTAGTATTATTGTTTTTTATAACATCTATTAACTCAGCTTGAATTAGCTCTGCCAGCTTTTTTCCCTCTTCATCCCCTTTATTATAGAAGCACTGGGCACCATAATACTGGGATTGGGGAAAAAAATTAAGATGTATGCTGATAAGGATATCTGCATCAGACTCATTTATGATTCTGTGCCTTTCCCTCAAGTCTTCATTTTTTTTATCTCTTATTCTCGATTTTCCTTCACTATATAACCCGCTATCATCTTCTCTAATCATTAGTCCAATCCCACCAGATTGCTCTATCAATCTTCTCAATTTAAGAGCAATTTTTAGGTTTATTTCGTCCTCCAGTACCCCAGTTCTTCCCACTGCTCCTGGATCTATGCCTCCGTGTCCTGGGTCAATCATAACTATTTTATTTTTCATTGGAAGCCTACTAGCATTAATAGCTTCTGTATATAGCATTGTCGAAGAGAACAACAGCATAAATAGCCCTAAAATCATTGCCACCAGTTTTGCAACCACTTTTTTTTCAATGATTATAAGTCTCAATATAGCACCCCCAATAAACATCTATACTATAAGGTATAAATATTTCTCATGTAATATTCATGAAAAATAACTGTGATATAATTATTGATTTATGTAATATAACCAACCTCCATTGGGATATGGCTTACAATTGGAAAAATATCATGAATATTTACGCATGGGGAATTAGTTTATAGGTATGAAAGATCTATTTTATAACATTAGAATAATAAGTGGGGACGGTAAACCGTCCCCACTTATTATTCTAATGTTATACTCTAAACCTGATCCTTGACAATAAAAGATAAAGTATTACTACTTCTATAGGTGCCATTATTAAAGATGAAATCACTCTTGCAGGCAATAGCAGCCAGAAACCTTTCTTCAAAAGTATGGAAAGCCACAAGGTATTCAGACCAAATGATATAAGCAATGTAACAATGGCTACTGATACAGCAATTTTCCATAGCTTATAGTCAGATTTGGTTCTGTAAAATACTAACCCCGGTATAAAACCTACCAAGAAAGAGCTTAAAGTAAAACCTGGGAAATATGGCCCAGAGGCTCCTCCGGTTATAAGCATTCCTCCAACATCTGCAATTGCACCTGTTAATCCTCCTACAATAGGACCTAATAATGCACCTGATAGTAAAATGGGTATATTCCCAAAACTAAGTCTAACAGAATTCCCTAACACGTATATGCCAAAAAAACGTGTTAATATAATGCTCATAGCTGTTAGTAATCCTCCAACCGCAATGGAGAATGTATTTATTCTTTTAGATTCTTTAATCAAAAAAACCTCCTCCTTCTTTAGCCTGACAGGTCACACTAAAGAAGAGACGGCTTCCCAATGTGACAGCGGATGCGACGCTGCACCGCAGGGCACACCTTTCGTTTAGTGGCAACTTCCCATCCACTAACACTTAACGCGCAGCATCTACTCTGTCAGCTATTTATTTTTATTATATGTTATATGTATAATATAATATGTTTATTTTTTATTGCAACTATTTTAAATATCCTTTTCTAATAAGTTTTTGAATATGCTGATTTAGTTTTTCTTCAATTGAAATATTATAGTTTTCTTCTAGTACATACATCATAGATACAGCTACTTGAGCTACATCCAGAAGTTCTTCTGCAATTTTGTCCATCACTATACTTTCTTCCATTTTACATTCCTCGCCATTTAAGCCCCTGTATTTTCCTATGAGCTGTGCCAATTCTCCAGCTTCCTCCATGAGTTTTAGAGCAGTGGATTCGATATTGGGTTTAAGATTGTTGAGCCTTGGCAAGGTTACATTTTTATATTCTTTTGACCTCATTTTGTTACCCCTCGTATAATAGTTTTAGTGATTCTTATTTATATATTTTTAACCTCTCTTCTAACGGCATGAACTCTTTCTCGCCAGCTGTTGCTGTCGGCTTTCCGAAAGGCATCTGTGATATAAGTTTCCAATTAGCTGGCACATTCCATTGCCTTTTTACTTGTTCTTCTATCAGTTCATTATAATGCTGCAAAGAAGCTCCAAGCCCTTCCAGTTCCAATGCAGTCCATATTATATATTGGAGAATACCTGAGGATTGTTGAGACCATAATGGAAAATTTTCTTTATATGTAGGAAATTTTTGCTGCAACGATTCAACTATACTCATATCCTCAAAGAATAGAATTGTTCCATATCCTGCTTTAAAGGAGTTAATCTTAGTCTCGGTATTTGGCCATCTATCAGAAGCAACAATTTTTTTCAAAGCTTCCGCAGTAATATTCCAAAGCTTGTGATGGTTCTCCCCCAATAACAATAACACTCTTGCCGTCTGTGAGTTAAAGGCTGATGGGGCATGCAAAACAGCCTCTTTAACTACTTCTTCCAATCTATTGTCACTAATAGTTGTTTCATTGCTGATGCTATATATACTTCTTCTCTCTTTAATTGCAGTATAAAAATCTTTTGCCATTTTATCTCATCTCCTTTCTGATTATAGCATGAATTTCAATTTATAGTATTTGTCAATTTAAAATTTTTATAAATTATATTTTTATAATAATTCTATCATAATAGTTTTAGATTATATATTATATAGATATTTGAAAGAAGGTTTTCTTTATATCTTAAAAAGAAAACCTTCTTTGTCAATGTAAACATTCTTCTAGGTAATTGATAAAACTATGAATTTGCTCTTTTTCCTCATAGTTTTGAAAATGATTCAGACTAAAAGCCACATATTTTTCCACATATGGTTTATGTAAAAGCATTTGAATCGATATACGTTCTTTGGAAGCCGGAATATTCCCTTGTGAAGTAGTTTCAAATGTTTCAATGTTTCCGTAAAGTTTTATTCCAAGCTTGTCCGTACTTTTCTTAGTGTATGCAAACAACTTATTTAAATGTTTAATATCGTTATGTTTAACACCGACTCCGTCTTGCAAGGCTAGAATATCTATCCCTGTATTTTCCATCACATTTTCTAACATCTTACTCCAACGATCTAAAGGCATAACCCATGAATAATTTGAATTATAAAAAGGTGAAATCATTATATCTTTATCGCTTTTAGATTTAATCTCCTCAGCTATCTCTTTGAGGAAAATGTTTAAGTTAGTCTGATGGTTCTTAGTTAATGCTGTAAACTGGTAAAATTCATAGGGTATATACCAACCTCCGATAGAAACATGATTTCCATATTTCTCAATAATCTCATTAAATATCTTCTTATTCTCGTTGGCTTCCCTTAACAGCCAATTTAAGTCCATTGCATTTTTAAACCACCAATCACTACTGAAACCTAAACCGATTCTCACTTTTAATCCAACTGATTCTGCAGCATTAAGCGCATTATAAATCATATCCACGTCATTGCATTTATAACCTTCCATTCTCGTAGGATAAACTGCAAACTTGTCCTTAGTATCAGCAATGGATTGAATAATAAGTTCCTTTACCCTTGCTTCTTTAAGCATCATCAATTCTTCTACCCATCTAGCCTTGTCCCAGTCTTTGGCATGCCAATATTGGATGAAAGAAGCGTCAAAAACTCCATTAGGCCTGGTTAATGTCACTGGTATTTCTTCTTCTGAGTATGAGAATAGAATGGCTGTAGCGATTATCATTAGTATAATATTAATCTTCTTCCATCTTCCCATATGCTTTTACCTCTATTATAGTATAAGAATTAAATGTCAAGCCTAGGGTTGTTCTGACAAATAATAGGTTTTGCCAGCTTGTCCATAATATAGGCTGAAGTATGGAACATAATTATTCCAAACTTTCAATAATTATATCATATTATGTCTACTTTGGAAATCAGAAATATATACTAATAGGTTTTGCCTTATGCTTTAAACCGCATAATCAACGATTGTAGTTTTTGAGCAAGATTCGATAAACTTTCACTGGCATTTGCAATTTCTTCAATAGATGCAGTTTGTTCCTCCAAAGTTGCAGTTATCTCTTCAGTAGAAGCAGAATTTTCTTCTGCAATGGCTGAAAGATTTTGCAACGAATTAAGTATTTGGTTTTTCATTTCCTCCATTTCTTGTCCGGAAATATTAAGTTTTTCTACATAATTCATAGCTTCATCCATCGCCTGTGCTATCAACCTGTATTTATCTCTACCATTCATAATACCACTGGTCTGCTGGTTGGATATATCAGCAACCCTTTTCATCGTCAATACAGCCGACTGGGAATTGTTTTGAAGCTCATTGACTATTTCATTAATCAATTTGGTTGACTCCGATGATTGCTCTGCCAGTTTTCTTATTTCTTCTGCTACTACTGAGAATCCTCTACCTGCATCTCCTGCCCTCGCAGCTTCAATAGCTGCATTCAATGCCAATAGGTTAGTCTGTTCTGCTATACTAGATATAACATTGCTGGCTTCACCTATTCTATTGGAACTATCATTGGTTTTTAGTATAACATTGTGTATTTCCTTTACTGCTTCATCGTTTTCTTCTGCTATATTAGATATATATTCGATTTCTTCTAAAGCTTCATTAACAACCACAACCACCTTTTTTGCAGCATTGTTAAGTTCATCCATATAATCCTGGTCTTTTTCAATGCACTTGCCTAATGAAAAAGCTTTATTAGCTCCTTCCTCCGTATTAACTGCCTGATCTGCAGCACTCCTGGAAATCTCCTCTATAGCCTTTGCAATCTCTTCTGCCACCATAGCTGACTGATGAGATGTGGCTGTCAGTTCTTCTGAAGCAGCTGATACTTGTTGTGATGAATCACTGATTTGCTTAATTATATCTCTGAGATTGTCAGTTACTATCTGCATACCTTTTGCCAACTCACCAATCTCATCTTTCCTACTTATAAGAGCTTTTGGAACATCCTCTGTTATATCTAGAGCAGCGATTTTTTCCGAATGTTTAGCTGATAAAACTATAGGTTTTGATATGGAGCTGCCTATTGTATATACTAGAATCACACTAAATAACAAAACAACGGCAGCAAATACTACAATACCTCTTTCCAGTTGTCTTGCCTCATGCAATACCTCATCTTTATCGGCAGTTATTACCATAATCCAATTGGAACCATTAACAGGTGCATATCCCACATATAATTCTTTTCCTTGAAAACTATATTCGCTTATTCCTGTTCTTTCTTCAAGGATCTTCTCAAAAGATTGGCTACAGAAACAAGTGAATCGTCATTTTTTGCTTCTTCGATAGGATTCCATTGACTCAGTACCATTTCTTTATTTGGATGTGCCACAATGGTTCCCGAATTATTTATCATATATGCATAACCGCTCTCACCGTAGCCCGCATCTTTAATGATATCCGACAATGCTTCTCCTGCACGACGGCCTACCATTGCTCCCACCACTTTACCCTCTCTTTCTATAGGAGTGGCATACATAAAAACAATTTCATTTGTTACCCGACTGATCAGCAAATCAGATACATTTACCTCTCCGCTTAAAGCTTTTTTAACATGAGCTCTATCAGCTAAATTGCTGATTGATCCGTCTGTAAAATATGCGGTTCCATCAAGCTGAACTACTCCAATATCAAGAAAATTTGTTTTTTCTAATTGTTGCTTTAGTATTGGCTGCTGGATTTCCCAATCCATAGTTTGAATATCTTCTCTCATCGCTATCATTTCTAGTGTCTTTTCTTGTGTATCAATTCTGCTCTCTGTTAACCTTGCTGCCTCAAAAGCCAAAGCCCTTAGCGCTTTTTCTGCTTCAGCGGTAAGAGATTCACTGGCTCTTTGGATAGAGAATAGACCTAAGACTACTGATGATAGAATCATCAAAATAGAAAAGTATACTATGAGTTTTGTTTTTATACTCTTCATAATTCTATACCCCTTTATCTTTCATATATTTGACCAGCAGTGTATCCATATATTGACTCAATTTTACTATTTCATCATCAAAACCATTTGCGTATCTAATTTCTATAATGTCATGTAATGCTTGTCTGGTTTTTTCAATCTCGGATTTTATATCATAGCTCATATAATTATCATC
>JAAYMO010000235.1 GCA_012521375.1 Clostridiales bacterium | reverse complement strand
TATTACAATCTGTACCTACTACTTCAACACCACTTCTAGCAAACATTAGCGCTGTTGGCAAACCAATGTAGCCCAAACCTATTACATTTATTGTCATGGCAACTATCCTTTCTTTGTTCTCCTAATAACCCACATGAACTTTGCCAATTCTTCTCCAAAACACACCTAAAAGCTTACAGATTAGCAACAAGAATAAAACCTTGTACATTTTTACTAGCTAGTCCGTTTTTTACTTAAGGCGAAATCTATTACTTTATGCAACTTATTTGAAAGAATCTTATAATCAAAGTGTGATGCTCCCTTCCGAGCATTAATACACATCCTATCATATTTGTACCTAGGCATGTCACGTACTTCTAAAATGCACTTTGCCAACTCTTCGGGTGTATCCTTTTTTAATGATAAACCACACCTATATTTATCTAAAATATTGTAGCCCATTTTAACTGTTGAGATTATTGGCTTACCTGAAGCCATGTATTCAAAAAGTTTATTCGAGCTATTGCCTCGAGACCAATTATATTTTGATTGTGAGTAATTTAATATATTAACTTTTGCTTTACTAAGGATAAACGGAATATATTTTTTTTCAACATAACCTTTTAACTTAACATTAGATAAACCTTCATCAACAACACGTTGTTTTAACTTTTCTAGTTCATTCCCATCTCCAAATATAAGGAATTGAATGTCAGTATACTCTTTTAGCAGCGCTGCTGCATCTAGTATATTACCAACATTATTTACTGGGCGTATAGTTCCGGTGCAAACCACGTTAAATTTACCACTTATTAAGTCTGGATCCTCAAGTATGTTTTCAACAGCTTGTTTGTCAAACGATTCAAGATCGACACCATTATTAATATAGTAACATTTATTCAGGTCAATATCACCACCTTGTTCTATGGCCCAATGATGGTCAGTTATATAAGTAACGTCACCTTCTTTAAGGAAAATTAGCGCATCCGCGTTCTTATAAATCCAATGCTCACCTTTGATAAGTAATTTACCTAAAAAGCTTTCTTTTTTCAGTTGCCCTCCCATAAAAAAAACTTCTGGCCAAAAATCCCTTACCTCACAAATACAAGGTATGTGCAACTTTTTTGCTATCTGAAGTCCGGCAATCATCGTTAATGGATGAGGCGACGAGGCAATAATTATGTCTGGCTTGGCATGGTTCTTCATGTAACTAGTCGTTACTTTAAATAAGCGCCTGTAGAACGCAAACATATTTATAATCCTTTTAAAATACCCGTTGGACGATGGTGGCGTGTTAACAAAAACAAATGGTATTTCTGTATCCATATTTTCTATATAAGACACATTATTAGTAATCAAGTTGTAGTCTGACAAGTGGATATACGACGAGGCAAATACTGTAATGTCATATCCCATATTTTTTAAATGTATTCCAAAGCTATAAGGTCTAGTAAACCCATTAATCGTAGGTGGTGTGGCATAGTGGTGAAATATCCATATATTCTTACCATTATTGTTATTATGATCTGTCATGTTTGTCACACCCCATACTGTTTAAGCTAATCTAAAAAGTCCTAAAGCTGACGGTATTGCCTGCCCGATAGTTGACAGATATAATAACCG
>JAAYMO010000234.1 GCA_012521375.1 Clostridiales bacterium | reverse complement strand
ATTCCAAGCGGCCTAACGTTTGACCAATTACAAGCTAATTAATATAATATAAACCATAAGAATACATTTATAAAAGGAGGTACAATATATGGATATATTTAGTAAAATGGAAGAATATGATTATGAGCAACTAGTGTTTTGTCAGGATAAAAGTTCCGGGTTAAAAGCAATTATCGCTATTCATGATACTACTTTAGGACCGGCGTTAGGCGGGACAAGAATCTACGATTATGAGTCTGAAGAAGAAGCGGTTATAGATGCCTTAAGATTGGCCAGAGGTATGACATATAAAAATGCGGCTGTAGGATTAAATCTTGGCGGTGGGAAAGCAGTTATTATAGGTGATCCAAAAAAGATAAAAAGCGAAGCATTGTTTAGAGCTTTCGGAAGATTTGTTGAAGGACTAAACGGCAGATACATAACTGGTGAAGATATGAATATGACACAGCAGGATGCCGAATATATTAGTTGTGAAACGAATTATATAGTGGGTTTGGAGACAGGAAGTGGCAATCCTTCACCGATGACAGCTTATGGAGTTTTTAAAGGAATGCAAGCAGCTGTTAATGAAGTTTATGGCAGCGATGATTTGAAAGGGAAAACCGTGGCAATTCAAGGATTAGGAGCTGTAGGGAGACTCCTGGCAGATTTATTGTATGAAACTGGAGCCAAATTAATAGTAACATCAAGGGATAAAACAAAAATTGATAAAGCCGTAGCAGAATTAGGTGCAATTGCTGTAGGGCTGGATGAAATATACGGAGTAGAATGTGATGTGTTTTCGCCCTGCGCCATAGGTGCCATAATAAATGACAAAACAATAGAACAATTAAAATGCAAAATTATTGCTGGTTCAGCTAACAACCAATTAGCCGAGCCTAGACATGGTGATATTCTTCATAAAAAAGGAATACTTTATGTACCGGATTATATAATAAACAGCGGCGGTGTTATCAATATAATTGATGATATATCAGGACGTGAATATAGCAAAGAAAATGCCATGAAAAACACTGCAAAAATTTATGACGCCTGCAAGAAAGTGTTTGAGCTGGCCAAAAAGGAAGGCATTCCAACATATAAGGCCGCTGATAAAATGGCTGAAGATAGAATCGCATCAGTAAGCAAAATTAAAACAATTTATAATAGAAAATAGTCTTCCGACATAAAACACATTTCTACTCATCAGGAAATCTATGGACAAATGTTAAACAATGAGCATAAGTAGATTTATGACCAATAAAAAATAAGTTATGATCCTATATTTCACCTTTTACTAGGAAGGAGAATTGATATGGATATTGGTCGGGTATTGATTTTTGTACCTATAGCTGTATACTGCTTTTATTCTTTTAGCAAGTCAAAACAGAATATATATTTAATATTTGCAGCTTTATCTTGGTGTACTGCATTTTATTCAGGAAGTTTAAATGTGTATCGAACTCTTCAAGAACCTTTAAAATCAGTCTTAGACATGATGACTATATTAGTATTATTTATAATGTTTATACCATATTTAAAACAGTCTTATAGGGAGTACAAGGAGTATAAGAATAAAAATTGATAATAAACTGATTGACACATCATTCTTATTTGTGAAGTTAGCCAGAACAGCTCTAATATTTATAATTAGAATAATTGTTTCATAATGCATAAATAGCGACTAGCCTATTTTGATAGTTTTTATAAAGATACTGCCATTGATTGAGATTAAAGGCAGTATTTTTTATTCAGATTGCTTGACATGCTTGTCTAATAGAGTTAGACTATTGTTGTCTAATGGCAGTAGACAGGAGGTACATAATTATGAAAAAATATAAATTAGGTGAAATGGAACAAAAGTTTGCTGATTTAATCTGGGAGCATGAACCAGTGACATCCCGGGAGCTTACTGAACTGTGTGCTCAGGAGTTTAATTGGAAACGGACAACAACTTATACAATGCTTAGACGGCTTTGCGATAGGGGTTTATTTAAGAATAAGAATGGAACGGTCATTTCTTTGATGTCAAGAGATGAATTTTTGACGTTACAAGGAGAGATGTTTCTTGAGGAATCCTTTGAAGGTTCATTGCCAAGGTTTATAGCAGCTTTTACACGCCATAAAAAGCTAAGTGATAAGGAAGTCCAGGAGATACAAAAATTAATTGATGGATATAGGGAGGATTAGATATGTTGGAAAGGCTCTTTTTACAGATTCTCAATATGAGTTACATTGGAAGTGTAGTCATACTGTTTGTGCTGGCAGCAAGGCTTTTTTTGAAGAAAGCTCCAACAATCTTTTCTTATTGCCTATGGGCTGTGGCATTATTCAGACTCTTACTTCCGATTTCTTTTGAAAGCATGCTAAGCTTTATTCCTGTTAATCCGGAGCCTATATCTTATGATATTCTGTATACCCGTGCTTCCCAAGTTAATACAGGAATAATAAATGTTGATTATTTTACTAATTCATCTCTTCCGGCGGTGACTATATACGAAAGTGTAAACCCAATGAAAATATGGATTAATATAGGTGAGACACTGTGGATGATTGGGGTTTTGGTGCTCTTAATATATAGTCTAGTAGACCTCTTGAGGTTGAAAAGAAAACTTAAAAATGCAGTATACGACAGGGATAATATATATCTTCTAAATGGGGTAGATACACCCTTTGTACTTGGAATTATCCGCCCCAAGATTTATCTACCAATGTTATTATCGGAATCAGAAAAAGGATATATATTACTTCATGAGCAAATACATATTAGAAGATTTGACCATGTATTCAGAATAATTGGTTATTTGGCTTTATGTATCCATTGGTTTAATCCTCTGGTATGGATAGCCTATTTTGAAAGTGGCAAGGATATGGAAATGTCATGCGATGAGGCAGTTATAAGAAAACTGGGCGTTGGTGTAAAAAAAGAATATTCATCATCTCTTTTGTCACTTACCACAGGAAGAAGAACTTTAAAAGCAAATCCGCTTGCTTTTGGTGAAGGCGACACCAAAAACCGTATCAAAAATGTAATGAATTACAAAAAGCCTGTGTTCTGGGTTATAATTATAGCGGTGATTGGCATTGCAGTTCTTTCTTTTGGCCTCCTTTCCAATCCAAAGAATGAAATACTTACAATAGAAGATTATGCAAATAGGTATGTAGAACAGGTTATTGAGAATTATGAAAAGGCTGAGTATCAAAATTTTAAAGTTGTTGAGTATAAGATAACATCACTTAATAAATTAGCTATGTTTTATGATTTAATGAACTATCCTATTGAGTTATGGTCAATTGAATACAGATTAAAGCCTGATAACATCCAAAACGTTGTGCTAGCAGGGGGAATGAATGAAGTAGATGGCTGGATTACTGAAGATAGCAGCATGGGCAAACCTGTTATGGTTTTTTCCTATAAGGATGGAAAACCAGAATTTTTAGGTATAATTTGGAACGGTGAGATGGGTGATTTGTTATCGAGCCAGGAAATTGCACTGAGGCAATTTTTGGAGTTATCTGGGTATCTTCCGCAGGAATTTTTTACTGGACAACATGTAATTGCAAAGTTTAAGCTTTCTACAGGTGAAACGGCTCAAGCTCTATTATCACAGCCTGCAACTAAAGGTAGCCGGGGCATATGGTGTGTGGAAAGATGGATGGATGGTAACGGAACAGTGTATTATAATGACCCACAGGTTGATAACTCATTAGCTGACTATTACACTGAATTACAGAAACAGTGCGATAATGGTCATCATCCATGGCTTTTGGAACCATTGGATGTTGCTCTCGATTTTATTCATGGAACGCTAGGCCAGCCCAGTGATGAAATGATTGAATTGATTTATAATGTATCGGTGGATGATTTTTTGCAAACACCAATTAGTACATATATTGGATTTATATCCAATTTTGCTGTGTCCCATCCTGATTTATTCCACTTTGACCCAATTGAATGGATAACTTTGGAGGATACTAAAAGGATAGAAGAGTTAGATATTAAAGCTTATGATATGCCTAACGGATACTACATTTATAATCCTAGAGAGGATAACCTTGCTTTCTTGGTAAATGAGAAGACAGAATATAACTTCATTGATTGGGGAAATAACTCTGTTGGAATGGATGAAGTCAGATTCTACAGCACTAAAGATAAAGACGAATTTATTAGATATCTAAACATTTATTCAGATAATGCTGCTAAAGTGCCCTTTAGAATAGAAACAAAGGATGGTTACGTATTGAGCATTACTGAAATGTCTGCAAATTGATTAATTAAAATTACAAAAGCTTGGTGATATTCGTCTAATTCTGCAATATTATGATGCATGTAATAATTTTATCCTGAATGTTTTTAAATGCTATGTTGCCAAAAATAAATTTCATATAGTATTGGCTTTCTGAATCTTAAAGGAGGAGAAATAATAAATGCTAAGTGAGTTTATGTCTGGATTTGGGCTTTTTATTGGATATTATATAATTGCCGTTTTACTGCTTTTAATAATTAGAGCATATTTAAAGCCTCCAAAAGAGCTATTTAGAAAACTTCTCCATATGACGTGTGTTTCATCGGTGTTGGTGCTTCTATATGCCTTCGATACATGGTATCTAGCAATGTATACGGTCATAGTGTTTGCCTTAGTTTTGTATCCGGTAATAGCTTATACTGAAAGATTTCCTAAGGTAATGGAGATACTGATTCAACGTAAAAAAGGCGAGATAAAATTAAGTTTATTAATTGTTTTCTTTATGATGGCAGTGCTTATTGCTATATTTTGGGGATTGATGGGAGAGCAATGGAAGTTTATTGTTATTGTTTCAGTTATGGCCTGGGGTTTTGGAGATGCAGCAGCGGCTCTGGTTGGAAAAGCCTTTGGCCGCCATCCTATTAATCATCGATGGGTAGAAGGAACTAAAACTAGGGAAGGAACAATTGCTATGTATTTCGTATCTGCTATTGCAATACTTATCTGCCTTATGATTTATACCTCAATGCCTTGGTATTTATGCTTATCAGGAGCCTTCCTTGTTGCACCAATATGTGCAATAGTTGAACTAGTATCCCGTAACGGAATGGATACAATTACTGTACCCTTAGCAACAGCATTTCCCATATTTTCACTTATGATATTATTTTCTTTAATGGGGGTATAGTATGAAAGCTTTAAATGAATATGAATCCTCTAATCGTGAAAAAGTGATGCTGATGTCTCTTGTGTTAAGCGCACCTGGACCAATTGTAACTGGCATTCCTGCGGTATTAAGTCATTCTGCAACACAAATAGCTGATTTTTTGCGACGTACCTCGGAATTGGTTGCTTTGTTTGTATCTTGGTGGATTTATCGAAAACTTAAGCATAGTGTGAAGTCTGATGATACCTATCGCAATCACATGGAGCGTATAGCTAATCTAACTGTTTTCGGTGCCATGATGTGTTCAGGAATAGCAATGTTTATTGTCGGAGTATTTCGTTTCTTTATATATAAAGCTAATGGGAATGTAGTTTTGGGATTAATTATAGCAATCTTAGGTGTAATAACAAACTTATGGTTTTGGTGGCGCTATAGAAATATGATACGGGAGAAATATAATTCCGTAATTGCAGGTCAGGAGAAACTGTATCGAGCAAAGGCTTCTGTTGATATATGTGTTGTATCAGCACTTACTTCAGTATCAATTGCACCAAATCATCCCGTTACCCAGTATATTGATGCTTTAGGTTGCATTATAGTTGCCTTCTATCTTTTATTTAATGGAATAGATATATTGAGGAAGAATAAGGTTGCTGAAAATAATGAGCCTTAAGACTTATACGTGATTGATTAGAATTTATAGGTTATTCTTCTTTGATCTCTGTTCCAAATACGAAAGAAAAGATAGAATTGGAAACTCGAAGAGTATTTGAGTATTTTTAATGGAAAAACAGGTATATGATTTTAAGCTGAATAAGAGGCAAAGTAAGAGTTATAATTATTTTATAGAAAAAGTGGTGACTTTACCGGAATGAAGTATAAATTTGAAACGGATAAAAGAGATTTCAGTGATTTTTCAAGCGGGCGAGTGTTATATAATGCTGCAAATACAACGGCTTTTCCTGTCAGGTTGGCAAGCGAGATAGCTCAGCGATGTTTTGATATTCTTGAAAAAAAGGGAGTTTATAGTCCATACAAAATTTATGATCCATGCTGCGGAGGAGGTTTTTTGCTTACAACTATCGGGTTTTTGCATTATGATAAAATTTTAGAACTTATAGCAACTGATTATGATGATTATGTGCTAGAAACCGCAAGGAAAAATCTTTCCTTGCTTTCAAAAGAAGGACTTAATAAAAGAAAAAAAGAAATCGAAGAATACATAAAAAAATTTGGAAAAGAATCTCATATGGAGGCATTGAAAAGCATAGATTATTTGGAAACCTTGATAGGAGCAAAGAAGATTGAGATAAGATGTATGAAAAGAGATATTACAGATATAAGAGACTTTCCTATTAAAGATGTGAATATTATTATTACAGATATTCCCTATGGAAATATTGTTAGTTGGGAAGGAAGAAATAATAATCCACTAGAAAATCTATTTGAGAATTGCTACAAAGCACTTGATAAAAAAAGGTCTGTATTAGTTATAGTAGCTGATAAAAAGTCAAAGTTAAAACACAAGTCTTTTGAACGTGTTCAATACTTCAAATTGGGCAAGCGACAGATAGGATTTTTTGAACCACTTTAGATATTATAATAAAAAATGTTAATATTAAAATTTGTGGATTTTAACAAAATGAAGAATATATATTTAGGGTATTGCACTTAAATTTATTGATCAATAAGTGTGGTACCTTGTTTTATTCAATCTTACTCAAATAGCAAATTTCAATGGAAGCTTATATATATTTACAGTTTGATTATTATTTTAAAGGAAAATGCATAGTTTTGTAGTATATATTTCAGTATGAAATTGTTTAGGAGTTGTTATTATGAATATTAGGCAAAGAACTGAAGAATTGGAAAGGCGTTTTTTATCCCCTTATGCTGTATATAGTGCAGAAAGTAAAGGTAGGAAAAAGGAAGAGGTTAAATGTGACATAAGAACTGAATTTCAGAGAGATAGAGATAGAGTAATCCATTCCAAAGCATTTAGAAGACTTAAACACAAAACTCAGGTTTTCATATCCCCTGAAAAGGACCACTATAGAACAAGGCTGACTCATACTCTTGAGGTAGCACAGATAGCCAGAACTATTGCTAGAGCCCTGAGACTAAATGAAGATTTAACTGAGGCCATAGCCCTTGGCCATGATTTAGGCCACACTCCTTTTGGCCATGCTGGTGAAGCAGTATTAAATGATATTCATCCAGGAGGGTTTAAGCATAATGAACAAAGTTTAAGGGTAGTGGATGTTTTGGAAAGCAACAAAGGCTTGAATCTCACTTGGGAAGTTAGAGATGGAATAGTAAATCATACAGGGGATAATACTCCTAATACGCTGGAAGGAATGGTAGTAAAATTTTCTGATAGAATAGCATATATAAATCATGATATTGATGATGCAATGAGAGCAGGAATATTGAGCGTTGATGATTTGCCTAATGATTGTATTGAAATCCTGGGGAAGGATCATAAAAGCAGGATAAATACAATGATTACAGATATAATATATGAAAGTTTGGATAAGCCATATGTTAAAATGAGCAAAGATGTATATGATGCAACAAATAAGTTAAGAAAATTTATGTTTGATAATGTCTATATTGGTTCAAAAGCTAAGGATGAGGAAGAGAAAGTTAAGTATATAGTAAAACAACTATATGAATATTTTGTCAATAAGCCTTATGAGATACCAGATGATATAAGAAATAAAATGGAAGATACTGATATTCAACGTATAACATGCGATTATATTGCAGGAATGACAGATAGATATGCTTTAATTAAATATAAATCATTATTTTTACCGATTGGATGGAAGATTTAAAATAATTGAAGGATATTTGTATTTTATATCGAATTAATATTAATTCAGTGTTTTCAATAGGAGGATTATGAAAATATTAGTTGATTCCGATGCTTGTCCTGTTAAAGAGATTATTATAGAAATTGCAAAAAAATATGATATAGAAACTATATTTATATGTAGTTTAAACCATTATTCAAATTACTGTGAAATACACAATATAGAGACTATTTATGTAGATAATGTATTTCAATCAGCAGATTTGGCAATAATCAATAGAGCTATAGATGGCGATATTGTAATAACCGATGATTTTGGACTTGCTGCTATGGCATTATCAAAGGGAGCTTATGCATTATCTTTTAATGGAAGAATATATGATGATAAGCAAATTGATGATTTATTAAATATAAGACATCACAAACTAAGGTTGTTGCGTAGCGGCGGTAGAAATAAAGGACCTAAAAAGCGAAGTAAGAAGGATGACGATTTATTTTTTGCATCTTTGGAAAGATTGATAAAGGCTAACATGAAATATTAAAGGTGGTATAGCATATGTATTTCTCAGAAGAGCTTATTTCTGAGATAATTGAAAAAAACGATATTGTAGATGTTATATCTCAATACATGAATCTAAGGAGAAGAGGAAATAATTATGTAGGCTTGTGTCCTTTTCATTCAGAAAAAACTCCTTCTTTTAATGTTTCTCCTGATAAGCAGCTTTTTTATTGTTTTGGATGTGGTGTGGGAGGTAATGTAAGCACATTTATACAGAAGATAGAAAAGATGAACTATCCTGAGTCTCTAAACTTTCTGGCAGAAAGGGTAGGTATCGAGGTTAAGGGTACATCCAACAAAAAAGAAAAAGAAAGGATAAGAAGGAGAAATTTATTATATAAAATCAATAAAATGGCGGCTAGATTTTTCTATGATAATTTAAACAATCAATCTAGTGCTATGAAATACTTGAGAGATAGAGGTTTAAGCATAGATATAATAAAAAAATTTGGCCTTGGTTATTCGCTAGACTCTTGGGATTCAATAAAAAAATATATGGACGCAAATGGTATATCTCCAGAACTGGCATATTCTGCAGGACTTTTAGCTAAAAAAACCAATAATGACGATTATTATGATAGATTCAGAAATAGAATAATGTTTCCTATCATAGACTTAAAAGGCAATGTCATTGCTTTTGGTGGCAGAGTAATGGATGATAGTATACCTAAGTATCTAAATTCTCCTGAAACTGAAATTTATAGCAAAGGCAATAATATCTACGGGTTAAACCTCGTCAAAAAAATTAGAAACCTAAAGAATATAATTGTTGTAGAAGGATATATTGATGCAATATCTTTGCATCAATATGGTATCAATAATGTAGTTGCCTCATTGGGAACAGCTTTTACAGAAAATCAAGCAAGGCTTCTAAAAAGATATGCCAATGAGATAATAATAGCTTACGATTCTGATGCTGCTGGTCAGGCGGCAACACTAAAAGGGTTGGCTATATTGGAAAAGGAAGGGTGCAATGTGAAGGTAATCAGGCTTCCGAAAGGGAAAGATCCTGATGAATATATTAGGCAGGAAGGTCTTGATTCTTTTAATGAATTAATTGAAAACTGCATGTCTTTGATAGATTATAAAATATATAATTTGAAACAGAATACAGATATAGCAACTATTGAAGGAAGAGTAAAATTTATAAAACAGCTGGCAAGCATTCTAATTGTATTAGACAGTCCTGCCGAAATAGACGCATATATAAAAAAGTACTCTAAAGAAATGCAAATAAACGAAAGGGCTATTTATGATGAATTAAATAAGATAAAAAAGAAGCATACTAGTGGAAATAACAGGCATAATATAGTAGACAGGAATAACATCACTAATAATAGAAAAAAAGTTATAAGTGGAGAACTGATTGCAGAAAAAAAGCTTTTGAATATTTGTATTCAAGATAAGAATAGAGCAGAAAATATATTTAATCAGATAAAGCCTGATTACTTTAATAGTCCAATTAATAAGAAAATTGCTGAAATAATAAATTTAAAAATAAAAGAAGGAAAAATGATATCGGCTGGAGAAATAATAATCCATTTAGAAAATGAAGAAGATACAAAAAAAGCTGCGGAAATTTTTAGCATAGACATAACAGATAATGATTTGAAATTAGTTGATTCATATATAGATAAACTTTGTCAAGCTCATATCCGAAAAAGGATTGAAGAATTGACGAAAAAAATGAATGAATTTTATGAGATTGGGGATAAGGATAAATCCAATGAACTATTTAAAGAAATTATGGAGTTACAAAAGAAGAAGAAATAGTTTCCTGGAAGGGAGGGGATTGCATGAAGAACAATGAATTAAAGATGAATAATATAAAAGAGTTGATTCAAAAAGGTACTAAGAATGGCATGCTAACATACAAAGAGATAATGGATGCATTAGAAGAAGTAGAAATGGAACCTGATCAAATTGATAAGGTTTATGAATATTTAGAGGCTAAAGGAATAGATGTTGTTGGAAGTGCTGATGCTGATATTGATTTGCCTCCTATGGATGATGAAGATGAGTCTGTTGAATTAGATCTATCTGTTCCGGAAGGTGTCAGTATAGATGATCCTGTAAGAATGTATCTAAAAGAAATAGGAAAGGTCCCTCTTCTAAGCCCTGAAGAAGAAGTCGAACTGGCAAAAAGGATGAAGGAAGGAGATTTAGAGGCAAAGAAAAAATTGACCGAAGCTAACTTAAGACTTGTAGTAAGTATTGCTAAGAGATATGTAGGAAGAGGAATGCTGTTTTTGGATTTAATACAAGAAGGCAATCTTGGCCTTATAAAAGCTGTAGAGAAATTCGATTATGAAAAAGGTTTTAAATTCAGTACCTACGCTACATGGTGGATTAGGCAAGCAATTACTAGAGCCATTGCAGATCAAGCCAGAACAATAAGAATACCTGTTCATATGGTTGAAACAATAAATAAGCTGATAAGGGTATCAAGGCAATTGCTTCAAGAGCTAGGTAGAGATCCTCTCCCAGAAGAAATTGCAGAAGAAATGGGTTTATCTGAAGAGAAAGTTAGGGAAATTCAGAGAATTGCCCAAGAACCTGTTTCCTTGGAAACTCCCATTGGGGAAGAAGAAGATAGCCATTTAGGTGATTTTATTCCAGATGATGATGTACCAGCACCTGCAGAGGCTGCAGCCTTTACTCTTCTAAAAGAGCAGTTAATAGAAGTATTAGACACATTGACGCCAAGGGAAGAAAAAGTGTTAAGGTTGAGGTTTGGATTAGACGATGGTAGAGCAAGAACTTTGGAAGAAGTTGGTAAAGAATTCAATGTTACCAGAGAAAGAATCAGACAAATAGAAGCTAAAGCTCTAAGAAAGCTTCGACATCCAAGTAGAAGCAAGAAACTAAAGGATTACCTGGAATAAAATTTTATAAATATACCCTTGACAATTTCATATAAAGTTAGTAGAATTATATTTGTCAGTTCACTTTCCTCAATAGCTCAGTCGGTAGAGCATGCGGCTGTTAACCGCAGGGTCGTTGGTTCGAGTCCAACTTGAGGAGCCATCTAGGGCCTTTAGCTCAGTTGGTTAGAGCAACCGGCTCATAACCGGTTGGTCCGGGGTTCGAGTCCCTGAAGGCCCACCATATTATTTTATGAAGATAACTCCAAAGTTTTAAACTTTGGAGTTTTTGCTATATATAGGGTACAGTATGCTTTTGAAAAAAGAAACAAAAATAAACTTCATATATACTTATGAAAATTGGATAAGTATAGTATAATAAATATGTAAGTTACGGACTATAAAGGATGATTGATTTGGATTTAACTCCAAGACTTAAAACCATAGCACAAAGTATAAAAAGATGCAATACTGTTGTAGATATAGGTTCCGACCATGCCTATCTTCCAATTTATCTTATTAGAACAGGCAAAGCCCAAACGGCTATTGCTACTGATGTTAATGAAGGTCCTGCAGAAATTGCAATGAGAAGGATCAAAAAATTTGGATTAGATGAATTAATCAATGTTAGAATAGGAAATGGTTTGAGTGTGATAGATAAAGATGAAGCAGATGTAATTGTTATAGCTGGCATGGGGGGAATACTGATTAAAGATATCTTGGAAGCGGGTATTGAAATAGCAAAAAATGCAAGACAAATTATATTGCAACCTATGAGAGACAGTAGAATTTTGATAAAATGGTTAATAGAAAATTCTTTTGAAATACTCAGGGGAGAGGTTGTAAAGGAAGACAATAAATTCTATGAGATAATATGGACGCAGTTTAGGGAAGGGTATACTTTTCAAAGCAGTGTTGCTAATAACGAAGTTTATTATTACAAGAATAACAATACATTGCATGAATACATAGATAAAAAGATAAATGAGTATAAGAAGATTATAAGTCAAATAAAAGCAACAAATGAAGATGATAACCAGATTAGACTAAAAGAATGTATTGAAGAATTAAATGGTTATAGGGAGGCAAAACAATGGCACAGCTTAAATGTGGAACAGTAGTGAGCATTATGGATAGTATTGCGCCTAGAAAACTAGCGGAAGAATGGGATAACGTAGGACTTATAATAGGCGATAGCAGTAGTATTGTAAATAAAATTATGATTTCTTTGGATTTGCCAATATGGGTAGTAGATGAGGCTATAGAGAACAATGTAGATATGATCATCACTCACCACCCTATAATATTTAATCCCATTAAGAAAATAAATAATGATACTGCGTTAGGTAAAAAGATTATTAAGCTGATTAAGAATAATATTGCTGTTTATGCATCTCATACAAATTATGATATTGTTCAGGGAGGGCTAAATGATATTTTTGCTAAGCAATTAGGCTTTGAAAAAACTGAAATCATCAGGACAACTGCCCAAGAAAAACTCTTTAAAATTGTAGTTTATATACCTGAAGGTTTTGAAGACAAAATATTAGAAGAAATGTCTAAAGTCGGAGCAGGGTTTATAGGGAACTATAGCAACTGTAGCTTTAGAGTAAAAGGTACGGGGACTTTCCAACCTATGGAAGGAACTAATCCTTATATTGGGCAGATAAATAGATTGGAGAAAGTTAATGAGTATAGATTAGAAACCATAGTATCAGAATCAAAATTGAATCAAGTTATAAAAGCCATGTTGAATGCCCATCCATATGAAGAAGTCGCTTACGATATTTATGAATTGAAAAATAAAGGTCAATCTTTAGGTTTAGGAAGGATTGGCTATTTGGACAATGAAGTTACGCTATCATCTTATGCATCCTTCATCAAAAAAGCATTAGATTTAGATAATATTAGGTTTTCAGGGCCTCCAAATGCAGCAATCAAAACTGTCGCTATGTTAAATGGCTCAGGAAACAACTTTATTAGTGCTGCAAGGTATGCAGGAGCTGATGTGATAATAACAGGAGATTTGCAGTATCATCAAGTATTAGATGCTTTAGAAGAGGGTATTTATGCCATTGATGCAGGGCATTTTGGGACAGAAAAGATAATGATAAAAGCACTTTCAGACTGTCTAAGAGATACTCTAGAAAAAAATGGGTATAATGCAGAAGTCATTGAATCAAAATCTAATATAGATATAATAATGAACGTTTAGGAATAGTATTTTTGCTATTCCTTTATTTGTTTAATTTACAAGATAGAAGGGATGATAGAATGTGAAACTACAATTTTTATATGAATACCAGCAACAGGAAAACTACTATAGTAAATTGATACAACAAATAAATCAAATAAAAAATGATGACATAACGAGAAGGCTTAAGGACGAATACTCAAGATTGAAAAGCGAATACAGCATACTATATTCCAAAAAAACGGATATTGAAAAGAAAATACTTAGTAAAAATACTAATTGTAAAAGGCTGCAAGAAAGCAAAAATAATTATGAAAAACTGTTGTATACACCTGAAATTAATAATGTAAAAAAACTAGAAACACTTATGAAACAGATTGAAGATGTTGAAAAAAATATTATGCTGGAGAGAACTGATATTGAAGATTTAGAAAAGAACTTAAAAAATGTAGAAGAAGAAATAAAAAAAATCAAGAAAAAATATGCATTTATTAAGAAAAAATATAATAAAACTAAAGAGGATAATGAGCAAAGGATGAACTTTTTACTGAATGAAAAAACTGGTACAGAACAATTTTTGCAAGAACTAAAGGTCAGAATAGATGCTGATTTATTTAATAATTATATGAAAATGAAAGGGAAAATATCTAATCCCATTGCAGAGATAAAAAATAGAAAATGTGGTGGCTGTGGCGTGGAAGTTCCTGCAATGCATTATGAAGCTGTGAAGCTAGGTGATTATATGAAATGTCAAAGCTGTGGAAGAATATTAGTGTACATAAAGAATAATAATTGAAAAAAATAACTTTGACATGAAACAGGATTCATAATATAATTAATTTCTACAAAGAAAATAAAAAGAAGATAAATGAGTAAATCGGATGGTCGCATGCATATATGTGCATGAGGAAAGTCCGGGCTCCATAGGGCAGGATGCCGGGTAACACCCGGTGAAGGCGACTTCAAGGAAAGTGCAACAGAAATATACCGCCATTTTTATGGTAAGGGTGGAAAGGTGAGGTAAGAGCTCACCAGCGATTAGGCGACTAATCGGCTATGTAAACCCCATCTGGAGCAAGATCAAATAGGGAAGCTAATTAGGTGGCCCGCCTAGCTTCCGGGTAAGATCGCTAGAGTCTGCTGGCAACAGCAGATCGAGATAGATGACCATCTAAGACAGAACCCGGCTTACAGATTTACTCATTTTAATATTAGTGAGGCTGTTGCATAATGCAACAGCCTCACATGTTTAAGCTATTTTACTCTTTATCAACTTTTAAGAATTTTACTATTGTAGCTGCTGCTTCTGCTCTAGTAAGTTTATCCTTAGGTGCAAAGGCCTCGCCTTCTTTACCGGACATTATATCAAGTCCTGTTACAACAGCTATATAACCTTTTAACTCATTAGATATGGCATCTTTGTCAGTATAGTTTAAAAAGAAGATATCTGATTTATTTGCTATAAAACCAAGATTCATAGCTCTAACAATCATTTTTGCAGCATCTTCTCTTGTAACCTCTGAGTTCATGTTCTTTTCTTTTTCATTGATTATTTTTCTTGATGTGGCTTGTTTATAATAATCATTATATTCTTCATCGGCAGAATCAGAAGCATAAGGGATTAGCACATAGCTAGGCTCAAGTGATTTTATCAATATTTTTATAAAGTCTTTTTGTTTAATATTTTCATCCGGTAGAAATTTATTGCTGTCAGCTTCAATTATTCTTGCTTCCAATAATGTTAAGATATCATTTTCTGCCCAGTGGCCTTTTATATCATCAAAGGCAATGTCTTCTTTTTCCTTTATAATTTCTGCATTGTAATCTAGGGGTTTACCGGTAGCAGGATCCAGCATTCCTGAAAAGTCATCGAAAGAGTAAACAAGTTTTACTACTTGGTTATCTGTATGCCTAATCGTATAATCATAATGATATATATATTTTATATCGAAGTTTATATTCGTGTATAGTGATTCATAAGCCTTATCTAAAGGCATTATATTATCCAGCATTGGAAAATCAATATTCATCCAATTACTGTAGAAGTTTGTTATTTCACCTGTATAGGCGTTTACTGCCACATTGAGATTATTTCCTGGGCAAGGTATTCCATTTACCATTCTTACGAAGTTAAAATTATAGTTTATTGGCTTATCAACCTGGTTGCTCTGACTAATATCAGCCCTATACTCTGTCTGTGCAAACTTTTCAGATACTACAGCATTTAAGAAGTTTTCTGCCAACTCTTTCGATTTTTCCATATCATATTTAGGAGTTCCTGCTTTAGCTGCATTGTCTCTGACGCTATCATAGCTATACAAACTCTTTACTTCTCCGCTTTCAGCATTTAATGAGATATTTGCATAGGAATATTCGTTCTTATTATTATCACTATAGCTCCAAGAAAAATTCCAACTGGCACCTGTATTGTTATAATCAGGATATAAGGATGCATATTCCAATTTAAGTTTTTCATCGATCTTGATATATTTCAACGCTATCTCCAAAGCCTGTTCACGAGTTAAGTACTTCTTATTTTCTTCTATTTCTCTCTTTTCTTCAGGAGTTAATTCCTGTGATGATTTTATTGCCACTTCACCAGCACCAACCATATCATAAGCAGGGTAGTAATAACCATATTCTATTATTTCACCGGTAATGGCATCGATAGGTCTATTACCGTTCTTTAGTGTGTAAACCAGTTTTGCAGTATTCTTTTTTGTTTTTTGGTCATATTTTATTATATAAGCTAATTCTATGCCATTTTCTTTATTGAATATTTCTTTTGCTTTTTCCAGACTGATAGCTTTTGCTGAATCAGGCATAGCTAATTTACTCCAATTGAAAGTATAATTGTTTACTTCTAATGTATTCTTATCGATGGCAATGTTTACTCCATCCCCTTGAAACTCAATGCCATCTACTTTTCTTATGAAGTAAAAATTATATGTTGGACTATCATAGTAATATCTAAGTCCATATTTATTCTCGTTTTCATATTTAAGGGACATTTCATTATATCTAGTGGGTTGAAGCTTTTTCAATAGGTTTTCTGCAACTTTTTGAGCTTCTTCTTTGCTGTATTTAGCTAGCTTTGGCGGATTGGAGTATTCGTCTTTCCACTGATACATATAGAGAATATCTCCGCTATCTCCATCCACATTTATACTTATGCTGTGATTATTGTTTTTTGCGTTCCAATTCAGTTGCCATTGCCTTGTTCCTTCTATATTTTCATAATAGCTCTGATTGAAATCATAGTCTTTTGTATTAAAGTCGAAGCTTTTTCTAGCGATTTCAATAGCTTTTTCTAAGCTGATTTTTGCTTCATTTGCTTTTTTATCAGCAAAAATAGCAGTTGTGCTGGTAAAAAGCAATGCAATAGCCAGAATTAATGATACAGTTTTTTTCATGTCCATCACCTTTCAAATAATTTCTTTGTCTTATTAGACTAATTTTGGTTATAAAAGTTTCATAATTTATATATTAACTTATCAACTATAACATACCAAAATCTTTTAATCCTATTATGTGAAATTGCTGCATAATAAGCCAAATGATGGTAATAATTAATATGAGAGCTTTTAGGAGGTATTGTAATGACAAAAAAAGAAAAAGACAGCAGGAATCTGAGAATAGCTTCCGATGAAATGAGTGCTTCTGAGATTCACAGCATAATCCTGCGCGGCGTTTTGTGCACCTTTAAAAGCATATTTATCAGTTATTATGTATCTGAGAATATAGAAGCTCTTATGAGTTATATAAATGAAAAGAAAATAATTAACCCTAAAGAGTATAAAAGGCTTTTGGGAGAAGCGAAAGATTTTTATCCAGTGATAATTTGCGCATTGTTTATACCACCACTAAGGAAATTGACTAAAAATTATAAACTAAAAAGCCTGGATAAAGATAAAAAAGAGCAACTTTTTATTGAGTTATATAAAGTACTTATGGATTTTTTTAGCTTGTGGTTATGCAACGTAGAATTAGATCCACTCCTTTATTATAGAATTGGTCTCTCTTATAGCAAAAAATTTGATATGGGCTTATATATAAAAAAGCAAAACTCATATTATTTGACAGAAATTGAGGAAAGGGTTTTAAACAATCAGATTTTAGATATATTATGTATTTACCTCATAGAAGAAGTAGCTATTCAGCTGGGTATAGCCGGTTTAGATTATATAGATTACTACAACAGTACAAAGATTAAGTCTATGAATGAAAGATTGGAAGATAGCAATATATCATAATATGCCAGTATATTCCGCTTAAAGTTAGTTTACATAATGATATATAATATATCTGAAGGAGGAGACAAAATGAGTTTTCAAAAGAACCCGTATAAATATATTATAATTACTATTCTAGTATTTACACTGGCAGCTTCACCACTACTATCTACTGCAAAGGCTGAGGATAATACGTATATGGTTGACAATCCGGAAATACTTAGAACCGAGATGCTCCAACCAGGAGTAAATCATCAAGTTTACAAGGATTTAAAAGGACATTGGGCAGAGAAGTATATGGTGGAATTAAGCAATATGGAAATACTTAATGGATTCGTTGATAAAACAATGAAGCCTGATAAGGTTATCACTAGATCCGAATTCATAACTATGTTAGTTAGGGTTATGAATCTAAAAGAAGATTCTAAAAGGTATATTAACTATGCGGATATTCCCACAAACCATTGGGCTTATTCCTACATCAATAGGGGTAAAGCTTATGGATTGTTGGATTATTTTAGTGATAAAGATTTTTATCCCAACAAGATAATCACCCGTGAGGAAATGGCCATTATATTATCCAAAGCTTTACCTGAAAGCTTTATAGTGGACAAGCCTGTATATTTTAATGATATAAAAGAAGGATATATAAACAAAAAAAGCATAGATAAAGTTTCATCAGCAGGGATAATCAATGGAATGCCTGATGGAAGCTTTTCTTCAAAGGGCACATCCTCAAGGGCAGAAGCTGCTGCCATGTTCTATAGATTTATAAATATTAAATCTGATATTGATAAGTCTCATATAATCAATTTTGCAAAGGAATATGAGACCAATATTATAAAAGCAGCAAATGAAAAAAATCAGTCTTTAAAAGGTGTAATAGAAAATAGTATTGGTAAAGAAAGACTTTTAAATGGCGAGCGGAAAAATGTTATATTAGAATTAAAAAGTTCAAACTTAAACAGAAATATGGGAGAAGTTCGAGTCCACATTATACAGAATTCTTTGTATAAAGCTGTAGCAGAGGTCAGCTATGAACTAGCTGTAGAAAGGGGAGTTTTAAGAAAGAGTCTATATAATATAAGAAAGATACTATTTATGACTTATAGAAATGGACATTTGTCAGTATATGAATCATCATGCGACTATAGTATAGTCAGAAGTGAGGGGACAGGTGAGAAAGTAAATCTTACCTGGGATTATATATACAGAAAAACTCCTGACATGACAGATGCACAAAAGATTGAGGGCTTAAATGTGATATCTCCCACTTGGTTTGTGCTGCTGGATGAATCTATAAACATTATGGATAAAGGAGATATAAAGTATACCAATTGGGCTCATGAACAGGGTTATGAAGTATGGCCTCTTTTTGGCAATGAATTCAATAAAGAAATGACAGCTAAGGTGTTAGCAGATCCAGTTAAAAGAAAAAATCTGGTGGATAAAATAATTGATCTTTGTTTAAAATACAACGTTGACGGAATAAACATGGATTTTGAGAATATGAGAACAGAAGACAGTGATGAGTATACATTGCTTATCAAGGAGCTATCAGTGAAAGCAAAAACCAAGGGGCTTACAGTATCCGTTGATGTAACTCCCATAAATAAGTATTCCAGTTGGTCTATGTGTTATAACAGAAAAGAACTATCCAAGTACGCAGATTATATAATAATGATGGGATATGATCAACACTGGGAAGGAAGTCCCATAAGCGGTTCAGTAGCGCAATTAAGCTGGGTAGAGGATAGTTTGGAAAAAATTCTTGAAGAAGTTCCAAGGGACAAGCTTATATTGGCAGTACCATTTTATACAAGGTTATGGAAGGAAACCTATGTAAATGGAAAGACTGTAGTAACATCAAGCGCAATTTCCATGGAGGCCGGAGAAAGAGCTATTCGTGACAATAATGCAATTAAGGTATGGGATGAAGAAAGCGGCCAGTATTATGCTGAATATAAGAAAGATGGTTCTCTGTATAGAATATGGTTGGAGGACGAGAACTCAATAAAGTTGAAAGTCCAATTAGCAAATAAATATGACATTGCAGGAGTAGCCTCCTGGAGAAAAGGCTTTGAGAAACCTGCGGTCTGGAATGTTATAAGTTTAGTACTTAGTGCAGCATTATAAAATGCTGCATTAAAATTTTGATTAATAAATGGCAAATAGGCAAATAATTAAAATGTATACTTTTATTAGCGGAAGGTGGAATCTGTGAGGGATAAAACAGCAATTGATGACAAAACCATAGTTATTAAGAAAAAAAGACCCATGTTATTTATATTTACAGTCTTAATACTATTTATAGTATATAGATTTTCATTATTTAGCTATTTCGGAATTGTTGTTGCTTCAGATGCCAAAAGTATCATAAGGGATTTCGAAAAAAATTATCTTTATAGTAATGCGCTGTCAAATAGCGAATATATAAATTTAAAGAAAAACATATTGAACAAGATATTTACAACCAAAGCAGAGATTAAAAGACTTATCGATTATTCAAAAAAGTTTACAGGAGATGAAGTGACGGATTTCAGCTATGCAGATTTAATGCAAGGGAAACTTAGATATACTTTATATAGGAAGATGAAATTCACAAAAAAGAGAATAGACAATAATACATGTTATATAAGACTCAGCAGTTTTGGTGAAAATGCTGAAAACAAATTTTTTAAAACTCTAGATAAGACTAAAGGATTAGATTATCTGATATTGGATTTGAGAGGCAATTATATGGGTAACTATGCTGAAGTGATAAGCATTGCTGATGATTTACTGCCAGGAGGAATGCTAATTGCTTCTATAGAATTCTCAAATTCGAGACATGAATTTAAATCAGATGACTTTTATTTTGATTTTCAAAAGATATTTATTTTTCTTGATGAAGGAAGTGGTTTTGGCTCTGAAATGTTGGCACTTACACTAAAAGAAAACTTAAAGGATAAAGTAGAACTTATTGGAAAAGAAACCAGAGGGGCTAATATAGGACATATTTTTAAAGCTTACTATAATAAAATAGATCTTAATATTGCTTCATTTAAATGGGATGTGAAAGGGAAGAATTCAGAAGCATTGATTAAGTATCTATCAAGGTATAAAGATGAAAACCTAAAAAATATTGAAGATTATTTATCAATAGCAGAAAAGCTGAAATGATCATATTATTTGTTTACTTCATCCAATTTCGAATAGTTGTTTAAATAATTATTATACATGGTTATGCATTCCGTTGGATTGATAAAGTCTAATTCACCAAACAATGATGCGCCTATAAAAGCTTTGCAATTTTTTTGAGTGATCATAGCTACTGTGTTTGCTTCTATTTCATTTCTGCCACAACACAAGGCCCCTATATTTTGTAAAAGCACTACCAGTGATTCTGTGAGTGCATTAACTATATAATCTGGATCAAAAGGGATAATTTTTGCACCAGTACATGCAATTTGTGCAAAGTCGTCCAAAAGGGGTTTCAATTCTATATCATAGTGACATAGGGTTTCTATTGCTGGCGTATTTATTAATAGTATATTATTTACATCATTATACTTTTTTAAAATACTATAATAAACTTTTATTTCACCGGACATTTCTGCTTCTAATTCATCTACTACCTTAATGCCAGTATTATTACCATAGGCAATAATGCTATTTTCAGTTCTTTTACAATTTGTATATAAGATTTCTGTTTTGGAATCAATGTCTTTAATAACCTTACCCTTGAAAGAAAGAGAAAACTTTATCATCTCTTCAGCATTAAATTCATTTTTTCCACTCAGTTTTAGATATCGGCTTATTATGATATCATTGCATGCTTTTTCTAGTTCAAAAGCTATTGAGAATGCTTCTTCAAAATCAGTTCCCAAACAAAGGACCCCATGATTTTTCAATATGACTGTTTTAGCCTTTGATTCTCTTAATGTTTTAATGACGTTATTTTTCAGAGCATCTGTGCCTGGCAATGCATAATCTGCAAAGGGTATTTCATTACCAATATAGGGATAATGCTTTTCTAATCTAATTTTATCTAATGAAGAAGAGCTTATTATGGAAGCATATTCTTGATGAGTGTGAATCACAAAATTTACTTCAGGAAATAACTTATATACTTCAGCATGTATGTTTTTTTCAGAGGAGGGCTTTATATTACCACTATAACTTCCATTCCATATATTAACAACTACAATATCATCTGAGGTAAGGGTATCATAACTCCTTCCACTTGGTGTTACTGCAAAGTACTTATCATCTATCCTACAGCTTACATTTCCCCATGTGCCTACAATAAGTCCGCTTTTCATAAGCTTGATGCCAGCTTTTAATACCAATTCCTTTGCTTTATCTATGTTCATGGCTTACTCCTTTACATTATATTTATCATGTTCAGGATAACATTAATATTCCTATTTATGCAATAGAGACGTAATATAATAAAAAAATTTATATCCATTTGTAACCTTATGTTTTTGAGTGTCGTCAATTTTATAGAAGACAAAAATGAGGAGGATGGAAATAGTTATGAATAAGAAACGTATTAACAGAAAACATCTTTCATTAGCATTAATGATCATGTTTTTATTTTTAGCTGTGGAGGTATCGGCAGCAGGGGGGATATCTATCTATACTACATACCCCAGTATAGTGGTAAAACCAGGGGAAAATATTGAAACAGCGATTACTGTATCAAATACTACCGGTATCGGAAGAGAAATAGAAATGAAAATACTATCCATGCCTGAAAACTGGGAGGCATACTTAGAAGGTGGAGGAAGAATAATTGACAGAGTTCATGTAACTAAAGATAATGCCATTATATATTTGAATGTTAAAGTTCCAAAGGAAGCTGAAGAAGGCGATTATACTGTAGTTTTGGAGGCTTCTTCCGGTGGCTATAGTGATAGATTGAATATGAGATATACTATAAAGTCAGATATTGAAAACAAGGGAGATATAGAAACAAACTATAAAGAATTAAAAGGATCAAGTAATACAAGCTTTAAATATGAGTTGAAGATAAAGAACAATAAAAATGATTCGCAAACCTATAGTTTAGGAGCTGAAGTGGATAGAGGATGGCAGGTAAAATTTACTGAAAAATATGACAGCAAAGAGATTGCTAGTATTCCCATAGAAGCCAATGGAACAGCAAATTTGGAAGTAGAAATAAAACCGCCTGCCACTATAACTGCTGGTGAGTATACAATCCCTATTGCTGCAGTCTCCAGTGGCGAAATACTAAGAACAGATGTTAAGGTAATTATAACAGGTACCTATGGAATGAAGGTAACTACGGTAACAGGTAGGTTAAACGCAGAGACAACTGCTGGAAGAAAAGAAACCATAGATATTGTTATAGAAAATACTGGAAGTACAGAATTGAGAAATATAAAATTATCATCATGGCAACCTAGCGGGTGGGAGGTTGAATTTGACAAAGAGAATATTGATGTTATTGCTGCAGGAGAAAGTGAAACTATTAAAACTACCATAATACCAGATGAAAAAGCTCTTGTAGGAGATTATGTGGTAGAGATATCTGCTAAAACCCCAGAGGTTACTAGTTCTGCCGAAATAAGAGTGATGGTTAAGACATCAACTTTATGGGGGTTAGTAGCAATAGGCGTTATTGCTTTATTGGCTTTTGGATTATATAAGATATTTAAAACCTATGGGAGACGGTAACTATGAAGGATAATATAATAATAAAAATCAGAGAGCTTACAAAAAAATACGGTGATTTTACTGCAGTTAACAATTTGAATTTAGAAATATACGAAGGAGAAGTTTTTGGGCTTTTAGGGCCTAATGGAGCGGGTAAAACAACAACCCTTCTCATGCTTCTTGGATTGACGGAACCCACTAAAGGTGTCGCTGAAGTGAATGGTTACGATGCAACCAAAGAAACACTTCAAGTTAAAAGAATTGTAGGCTATTTGCCAGATCATGTCGGTTTTTATGAAGATATGACTGGAAGGGAAAATCTTAGATTTATTGGACAATTAAATGGTCTGGATCATTATACCATTGAAGAGAGAATTGAAAGATTGTTAGAGAGAGTAAAATTATTAGATGTAGGAGACAAAAAGGTTGGAGCTTATTCCAGGGGAATGAAACAAAGGCTTGGGATAGCAGATATCCTCATGAAAGAACCAAAGATAATCATATTGGACGAACCGACACTAGGGCTTGACCCCGAAGGTGTTAAAGAAATGCTTGATTTGATCATGGAACTTTCCAAAAAAGATAATAGAACTATACTTATATCTTCTCATCTCTTGCATCAAATTCAAAAAATATGTGATCGGGTAGGTATATTTGTAAAAGGTAATTTATTAGCAAAAGGGCCTATAGAAACTTTAGGAGAAAAGGTTTTTTCAGATGAGCCTCTTACACTGGAAATAGAGATTCTACCTTTAGATGATAGAGTGAAGAAGTTGTTAAATTCAATAAATGGGATAACTGATATAAAAATAATTGAAGGAAAGATTATTATTCAATCTCATGAAGAGGTTCGAAAGGATCTTGTTAAGGTTCTAAGTCAAAATGATTATGAAATTCGATATTTAAAACAAAGGGGAAGAGAACTAGATGATATTTACAGCAGGTATTTTGCCGGAAAGGAGTGAAAAAATGAACAAAAGCGGCTTATGGATTTTGTATAAAAAAGAACTAGCAGATCATCTTCATAGCAAAAGATTCTTGATAGTGTTATTTATTATTGCAATTACAGGACTTTCGAGTATTTTTGCCGCTGGAAAAGGAATAGTAGAAGCTATAGGAAAACAAGAAAGCGATACATTCATATTTTTGAGACTTTTTACCACTTCCAGTGGTTCTGTTCCGTCATTTATATCATTTATGTCGTTTTTGGGACCCTTTGTTGGATTAGCTCTTGGTTTTGATTCAATAAATGGGGAGAGGAACAGAGGTTCTTTAAGCAGGCTAATGGCACAGCCAATAGCCAGGGATTCAATAATCAATGGGAAATTCCTAGCAGGGGTTACGATAATAGCTCTAATGGTTTTTGTTTTAGGGATTGCCATAGGAGCTTTAGGTATTATCATGACAGGAGTACCTCCTACTTTCGATGAACTATTTAGGATATTCACATATTTGTTATTGACCATATTTTATATGTCATTTTGGCTTGCTTTATCACAATTGTTTTCAATCCTGTTTAAACAGACCGCAACTTCTGCCCTTGCAGTTGTAGCTGTATGGTTGTTTTTATCAATATTTCTAGGACTTTTGATAAATGTTTTGGCAGATTTTCTATATCCTCTAAGCAATTCATCTACACTTGATATTGTTTTAAAAAACAGTAAAATGAAATTGTATTTAAATAGAATATCACCTGCAACTCTTTATAATGAAGCAACACTAACACTTCTAAACCCAGGGGTTAGATCATTAGGCTTTATTTCTCAGGAGCAGCTAATAGGAGCCATACCGAGTGCATTGCCTTTTTCACAAAGCTTAATGATTATTTGGCCTCACTTTATAAGCTTAATTGCAATAAACATGATCTGTTTTACAATTTCTTATATATATTTTATGCGACAAGAGATAAGGGCATAAAATAAGCTAGACATGTGGATATACTGGAGAGATGAATATGAAAGAATATGCTGAAAAGCAATGGAATAGTTACGACAATAAGAAGGAACAGCTGGAGTATTTAATGCGAAGATTTGGAAGCCAGGTAATGAAGATTGCTTATTACTATTTAAGAGATATACATCAAGCGGAAGATATTTATCAAGAAGTATTCATTAGAGTATATTATAATTTAGATAAGTTTAGAGGAGAATGCAGTTACTATACATGGATATGCAGAATAACTTCTAATTTATGCAAAGATTATCTTAAGTCCGCAGCTTTTAGAAAGTTTATTACAGTCGGTGTTGTGAATGATTATAATAAATCTTTAAGGGAAGCCAGTAGAATGTTGGAAGAGGTAGAAGGAAGCCAGATATTCAGGTTTGTGATGGATCTTCCAAGAAAATACAGGCTTCCTATAAGCCTTTATTATTTTGAGGATTTTACTGTTGCAGAAATAGCAGATATTTTAAGAATTAGTGAAAGCAATGTAAAAGTTCGTTTGCATAGGGGGAGAGAAAAGCTGAGAAAGCTTATATCTAAGGAGGAGAATATATGAGAAAAGATAAAGATGATATGGAAAAACTCCTTTTACGAGCCAAAAAAGATGCTAATAAATTTTTTTCTAGCTTCCCTTATGCAAATTTCAACAAGGATGTACATTATAATTTGGAAAAGGGAAGAAAACCAATACCTATTAAATCTCTCAATTATAAATTATGTTTAAAATATTCTGTATTAGGTATATGCTTCTTGTTGTTTTTAATTGGTGCTATTTATAAATACAATAAAAATAGTTTTGTGAGAGATAAAATGGTATCCATGGGTGAGCCTGTATCACAACAAATGTTAAAGTTTGAGGAAGAAAATATATATCAATGGCTTCATTTTTTCAAAATTAATAAGCCCTATCAAAAAGATAACAATTTATTAGCAGTAATATGGAGTCCGATAAATAATGGTGATTTTGAGATGGTATATAGCAGCATGTTTGAAAACAGTAGCAGACCACTTCCTGTCCATATTATTGGCTTCCCTGAAAATAGATCTTCAATAATAATAATTTCATCGAAAAATGATGAGGGGAAATATATCCATTATAGAATAATAAGCTACAAAGATAATAGATTTTTAACTTACTTTGAACAAAACTATGTAGCAGGCGGAAAGATTGAAGTAGTCGACGGAGCTATAAAAGAAACACGCCTTGTTCCTAATAACTATGTTGAAAAAAATGATGATCAAGATATGAGTAAAATTGTTACTTATTATATACCTTATCAATCTGATAAATGGGGAAATATTACATTACCTTTAGAAAAACTTAATATGAATAAAGGAGAACATATTGCCATTATTGGAGATGAGAGTGTGCCTATTGAAATATCAGATTCTAAGCTTTTATTAAGTTGGGATAGGGAAAGTAGTCTAGTTAGATTAAATAATGATATAAAGCATCTTTATGCAGGAAATTCAGGTAATGAATATATATATATAAAGCCTGTAAATGGTGGAATATCGAAGAGAATATTTATCAATGTTATAGATGGAGATGAAACTGAAAAAGAAAAATAACTGACTTAAACAGTATTGTTTTATTAGCTTTTATGATGTTTTGATAAACACATAGCAAATTGCCTAATTTGATTCAGCAGGAGTATAATCCAATTGACCTATTATACTATTTATAATACTATTTTTTCGAATAGTTTTAATAGCATCTATAAAATTGAATATTATTCCAGATGATTGTAGTGAGAGATATTCAATAAATTCACAATTTAGGTGGATTTATAAGAATAGCCGAAGGGGCAATATAAAGGACGCCAAAACTTTATAGAAACTTTCAGGCAAATAAATCATTGCAAGATGGAACTCTGGGAATTCCAGTAATAAAGCACAGTAGGGTTAATTTTTTTTAAATATGGCAGTGCTTTTAGGTAGGGGAACAGAGAACGTGAGGCATTTATTAGCTTGCGTTCTTTTTTTATGAAAAAATAAGAAAGAAGGGAGGAGCTATGTTTATAGTGCAATTGCATTATGCATAGCGTGAGTAGTATGGAATTATATTTTTGCACTAATTACATCTGTAGGAGGAGGAATTATTAGAGATAATTTAATTAATAAAGGTTTGCCTTCTGCACTTATCAATCCAGTATATATAATTATTAGTATTTTTTCTGCAGTAATAGTTATAGTTTTTTTATAATAAAATTATTCATCTAAGTAAAGTTCTCCTGATTTTTGATGCTATAGGGCTTGGAGCTTTTACTGCAATCGGTGCGAAAGTAGCTATTAATAATAGTTTAAAACAACCCTTTGTTATTATGGCTCTAGCTGTACTCACTGGAGCTGGTGGAGGTATACTTAGAGATGTATTTGCTAATGAAATTCCCTATGTTTTTTATAAAGAAATTTATGCAGTGGCCTCTATTATTGGTGCAATACTATTTATTGTAATTTATAAATTGTGGGAAAGGAAGAAACAGTATATGTATGCTTTGTTATAACAGTGCTAATAAGGTTGTTCTGTATAAAGGAGAATATCCATTTAAAGAAGGTTTTGAAAGACTTTAAATAATTAAGTCTGATTTATATGGTGCTCCTGCAGAATCATTACATAAAGGGGAAAAGTATTTTCTCAACAAGCAGGTGCAGGAGCAGCCTAATATATAAAAATGGAGAAGCAAAACATAATGTAATTCCAGACAAGTAAATATTTTGAAATTTGAATATTATTTATCCATACATGGCGTATTATGTATTTATATGATAAAATATGTAATAATAATTGCCGTGTAGGAGGTGCTTATTCTGAATATCTCAAGATTATTAAAGGTAACAGGATTAATATATGTTATTTTAGCTTTATTAACGGGCACCAGCATTTACTATTTTAATACAGGCATTGAGGAAGAAAGGAATGCTGTAAGCAGGCAAGAAGAAATGAGAGATTTGGCCTCTGAACTGATAGCAGTTACAGAATATAAGACAGAGCAAGTTAAAGCCTATGTTCAGTTTGGCTTGGAAGTAAGCTATCAAAACTATATAAAAGAGGTAAACGAAACTAAAACTGAAGAAAGAATATTAAACAGGATCAGAGAATTAAATGTCTCCAAAGAAAGCATGAATTATTTAGAAAATGCCATTTCTGTTTCTAAAAACCTTACTAAGGCTGAAATGAAAGCTCTTGAGGCATATGAAAATAAAGATATGGATGAGGCTGAATTTCTGATAACCAATTCAGGTTATGAAGCAAGTAAGAGTAAAATGATGGAATATCTAGAGTTATTTGAAGAGAAAATAAAAGAAGAAGCTAAAGCCTACACTTCAGAGATAATGATTCAAACCGACTTTCTATTTAAGATAATTGTAATAACTGCATCACTACTCGTGGTATTCGTACTTTTCACTTTTATCATTCTACACAAAAAAATCTCCCGACTTACTGAAATATCAAACAAGATGACAGAGCTTTCCAATAACGAAGGTGATTTGACTTCACAATTGCAGATAAAGAGCAAAGATGAAGTAGGAAAAATTGGTATTGCCTTTAATAAAATGATTTCCAATCTCAGAAGTCTAATTTCAGAAGTTAATGATACCACAGAATTAGTTTCAAAGGAAACAAAAAAAGTCGAAGTTACTATTGATGAAGTATCTATGAGGATGAAGGGCATAAACCAATCAGTGGAAGAAATAACAGGTGGTGCAGAAGAATTAAGCGCAACCACTGAAGAAGTTAATGCTTTTACAGAAGAAATCTCAAGTGCTGCAATTCAACTTGAGACTAAGGCGGAAGAGGCTAAAAACTCTTCAAAAGAAATTCATGAAAGGGCAATTGCAATCAAAAATCAATCAACTAAGGCTATAGAAAGAGGCAATACAATTTATAAAGAAAAATATGAAATCATAAGAAAAGCTATGGAACAAGGACAGGTAGTTGATGAAGTTAAAGTTATGGCTGATTCTATAGGTAATATTGCATCTCAGACTAATTTGCTGGCTTTAAATGCAGCTATAGAAGCTGCAAGGGTAGGAGAATCAGGTAAAGGCTTTGCTGTAGTTGCTGATGAAGTAAGAAAACTTGCTGAACAATCAAGTGAAGCTGTAAATAATATACATAATGTGGTAGACAAAGTTGAAAAGGCTTTCGAAAATCTATCAATGGGTGCAAATGAAGTTCTTGGTTTCATATCCAATGAAATGCAACCAAGCTACCAACTTTTGATGAGTACAGGAGAACAATACAGTAAAGATGCCGAATTCATAAATAAAATGGCTGATGAGATACTATCTGCTGTTAAAACTATGAATGAATCTATTGAACAAGTTAGTGGTTCTATACAAAATGTATCGGCTATTGCTCAGGAATCAGCAGCAAGTACTGAGGAAATATATAGCACTGTAAGTGAGAGTGTTGAAGCAGTAGAACAACTAGTAAAATCTGCAAAAGAACAGCAAGAAATGGCTTTGAAGCTTAAAGAATTAATAAGTAGATTTAAAATATAGGTAGTTGTTTATAAATGACACATGATTAGGAAAATTTTAGATATCATGTGTCATTTTATTACACAACAAAATTTTATATGTATTATAATGTTACAATTTTTTAAACATTTTATAGAAATTGACTTTCAGATCTATCTTGGACTTATTGATTTAACTCTTTTCAGCCTATAGAAAGTTCTTATATTCTGGCATACTCTTTGCATGTATAATAAATGAGTATTTTAGAAGGAGGTAAGAAAATGAGAAAACCGGAACCTTTTAAAATTAAGATGGTAGAACCTATAAGGCTTATTCCAAGGGAAGAAAGAATTAAGGCATTAGAGAGGGCAGGTTATAACCCATTTTCATTAAGATCCGACGATATTTTTATAGATTTGTTGACTGACAGCGGCACTGGAGCCATGAGTGATAGACAATGGGCTGGAATGATGATGGGGGATGAATCCTATGCAGGCAGCAGAAGCTTTTACAAATTAGAAGCAGCGGCCCAGGACATATTCGGTTACAAATATATAATACCTGCTCATCAAGGGAGGGGTGCAGAGCAAATATTATTTCCTCAAATGATAAAAAAAGGACAGGATGTATTAGGCAACATGCATTTTGATACCACTATGGCACATATAGAACTGGCTGGAGGCCATGCAGTGAATCTGGTACACGAGAGGGCATTCGATACAACTACACCACATCCTTTTAAAGGTGATTTTGACTTAGAAAAATTGGAAGACTACATCAAAACCAGAGGAGTAGAAAATATTGCCTTCCTCATCATGACTATTACATGTAACAGTGCTGGAGGTCAGCCTGTATCCATGGCTAACATGAGAGCAGTCAGTGAGATATGCAAAAAATATGGTATAAGAGTATTCATAGATGCTGCTAGATTTGCAGAAAATGCTTATTTCATAAAGACAAGGGAAGAAGGCTATAAGGACAAATCTATAAAAGAGATAGTGAGAGAAATGTTCTCTTATGCAGAAGGTTTTACTATGAGCGCTAAGAAAGATGCTATAGTAAATATGGGTGGACTTGTAGGAATAAAGGATGATGAAGAACTTTATCAAAGCACAAGATCAATAGTTGTTCCCTATGAAGGATTTCCAACCTATGGAGGTTTGGCAGGTAGAGATATTGAAGCTTTAGCAGTAGGATTATATGAAGGGATAGATGAAGCATACTTAGAATACAGAATAGCTCAGATAGAATATCTGGGTAATAGGCTTATAGAAGGAGGCGTACCTATACAGACACCTCCTGGAGGCCATGCCATATTCGTTGATGCTAAGAAATTTTTACCTCATATTCCATATTATCAGTTCCCAGCTCAGGCACTGGCAAACGCTTTATATATAGAAAGCGGAATCAGAGCTGTAGAAATAGGTTCCTTCTTGTTAGGAAGAGATCCTGAAACAGGAGAGCAGAGGGAAGCAGATATGGAGCTTATGAGGCTTACTATACCAAGAAGAGTATACACCAACAGCCATATGGATTATATTGCCGATTCACTGATAGCACTATTGGATAAAGCTTCTGAGATAAAAGGTGTTGAAATAGAATATGAACCAAAGGTATTAAGACATTTTACTGCAAAATTAAGACCAGTGAAATAAAGGTCAAGATTATTCACATAACTAATGAGCAATATATCATTAATTGACTACAGAAGACTCCTTATGATTTCTAAATAAGCCTCATATGCTAGGTTTAGCACACTCTCATCAAAGTCAAATCTATTATTATGATGGGGGGCAGTCAATTTGGTACCGAACATGAGGTATACAGATTTGCCCCCGTTTCTTTCTACTTCATTCATCATATAAGTAATATCTTCAGAGGCACCCAATGATTTTCCTGTTGTAATCTTCATGTTTTTTTTCTTTAAAACTTCTACCAATCCATCTATAAAACTTTTATCAAGATTATTATAAGCCGGCGCTCCCCCTGCTTCAACAATTCTGTACTTCACATCAAAGGACCTGGCACTGCCTTCTATGACCTGATACACCTTTTGGAGAAGGAGACTATTGACATCTCCATTTTCTCCTCTTGTTTCTATTTCCATAAATGCTTTATGTGGAACTATATTTCTTGCTGTTCCTGCTTTGAGTATTCCCACATTAAGTCTACTCATTCCTCTTCCAAATTGAGTTAGGGTATGGAGATTCAAGGCACAGTTGGAAGCTGCAAGTAGCGCATTTTTGCCCATTTCTGGATTGGCTCCTGCATGAGCAGGTTTTCCTTCAAAATATATGTCCAACTTGGAAGTAGCTAAAAATCCTATAGTACCACATACGATTTCATTTTCCTCAGCACCTAATCCTATATGTCCAGAGATTAAATAATCTACATCTTTTAATATTCCTGATTCGACTATGCTTTTTGCGCCTCTTACACCTTCCTCCGCAGGCTGAAAAATTAGTATGTATTTTCCCGACAGATGGTGTTTATCCATGGCTAGTTGCTCAGCAACAGTAAGTCCTATAGCTATATGACCATCATGACCGCATGCATGCATAGCATTTGGTTTTTTTGATGCGAAGCCTTCCATAGTCGGCCTGTGTTCTTTATCATTGCTTTCTTCAATGCCATTTGCATCAATATCAAACCGTAGAGCTATGACAGGTCCATCTTTATGTGTATCCAAAATGCCAACTGCTCCTGTATAGCCATCCAATATCTCAGATACATCAAAATCTGTATCTATTGATATAGTTTCCTTATGCTTCTTGATGGCATCACTGTCAGGAAGTCCCATTCGATCACCATGGATTTCCTTACCATATTTTACTTTATAGCCAAAGGACTTTAAATATTTGATTATTTTTATTGTAGTTTCGAATTCAAGCCATCCTGTTTCAGCACATCTATGAAACTCTCTTCTTAAATTGATAAGCTTTTGATCAGTATTAACCATTTATAACCTCCATATATAATTTTAATCTAAATTAAAAAATAATGCATATACATAATTATAACATAGCTAACATAAAAAACACCATTATATACTGAATTTAAAAAAATTATTAAATATATAAGATATACAAAATATATTGAAAAAACATATAATTATGAAAAATAAGAAGGGAAAAAACAACTTTTATAGAATATAGAAATGTAGAAATAAATAGAAAATAATATTTTGTATATCCTGCCTTGGGATTTCGTTTAGCATTCTCATTAAGGTTATGACATATTAATATACTCAAAATATAATAAAGGAGGATATAATAATGCAAACTAACACAAATCTTGAACCAAAACAAAAAACTGGTGGCTTCTTAGGTTGGGTCGAAAGGGTAGGAAATAAAATACCTCATCCATTTATTTTATTTCTCTGGCTAATTGTTATTCTCTGGATCATATCGCTTATATGCTCAATGACCGGAGTAAAAGCAATCAATCCTTCCACTGGAGATGAAGTTGTTGCAAAAAATCTGCTGTCAGCAGAAGGAATTACCTTTGCATTGACCAATGTTATAAAAAACTTCACTGGGTTTGCGCCTTTAGGATTAGTTTTGACAATGGCCTTAGGCATAGGGCTTGCTGAAAGAATAGGATTTATGTCAGCCTTTATGAAAAAGACAATATTAGGAGCACCACCTAAAATAGTTACATTCATAATAGCTGTAATAGGTATATGCGGAAATCTAGCCTCAGATGCTGCTATAATTATAGTTCCAGCTATTGCAGCTATGATATTCCTGTCTTTAGGGAGAAACCCTTTAGCAGGTATAGCCTTAGGTTATGCAGCAACTACTGCAGGATTTAGTGCCAACCTTTTAATAGCAGGTACGGATGGTTTGCTTGCAGGAATAACAAATGAGGCATCAAAAATTGTAAATGGCATTGAAATTCCTGTAACTGCTAACTGGTACTTTATGGCCTCCTCCACTATTATACTAGCCATTATTATTACGTGGATAACAGAAAAAATGATTGAACCAAGGTTAGGCAAGTATACAGGTAAAAAACAAATAGGAGAACAACAGCTAACACCAGAAGAAAATAAAGCATTGAAGAAGTCCGGAATAGCTGTATTAATCTATCTTGCAATTTTAGTAATTCTTGCAGCACCAAAAAATAGTTTTCTAAGGAATCCAAACACTGGTTCACTTATTAGTGGTTCAACATTGATGTCAGGCATTATACCTATATTGCTTATATTGTTCCTTGTAGCAGCTATTCCTTATGGTAAGGCAATGGGAAAAATAAAAACAAGTGGAGATATACCAAAATATATGAGTTTAGCTATTAAGGATATGGCTCCCTTTATAGTGTTGGCATTTATCATAGGTCAGTTTATATCGTACTTCAATTGGAGCAACCTTGGACTTATTCTGGCTGTGAAAGGAGCAGATACCCTGAAAGCAGCCGGATTCACAGGAATACCTCTATTTGTTTCTTTTATAATATTTACTACATTTATAAATCTTTTCATTGGAAGTGGTTCTGCTAAATGGGCATTACTTGCACCTATATTTGTTCCCATGTTTTATCTTCTTGGTTATCATCCTGCTTTGACGCAGATGTTATATAGAATAGGGGATTCAGCAACTAATATTATCTCTCCTCTATTCCCTTATTTCCCAATAATTCTAGGATTTTTAAATGATTATGATGAAAAAGCAGGCGTAGGAACACTTTTATCACTTATGATTCCATACAGCATGATAATGTTGATAGCATGGACAGTTTATGGAGTCATATGGTATATTGCAGGATTGCCTTTGGGACCTGGTGGAGGATTGCTCTTATAAATATATGATAGAGGAAGGTTATTATGATTGATAAATTGGATGCTTTAATAGAAAAGAATATTGATAAAGTAATAGCTATTAGAAGAGACATACATGAAAACCCAGAATTAGGAATGGAAGAGTTCAGAACTTCTGCAAAGGTTGCAGAAGAATTGGAGAAGCTGGGTATTGAAACTCAAAGAAATATAGGAGGTACAGGTGTTGTAGGACTTGTAAAAGGTGATACACCTGGAAAAACCATAATCCTCAGAGCAGACATGGATGCTCTTCCTTTGGATGAACATACAGATTTGGAATTTAAATCAAAGGTTCCTGGAAAAATGCATGCCTGTGGCCATGATGTTCATACATCAATATTATTGGGTACAGCAATGGTTATGTCTGAACTTAGGGACGAGATAAAAGGGAATATAAAGTTTGTATTTCAGCCTGCAGAAGAATGCAATCCAACTGGTGGAGCAAGATATATGATAGAAGATGGAGTATTGGAGAATCCAAAAGTAGATGCGGCACTTGCGCTCCATGTATGGGATCTGCCCTTAGGGCAGGTAGCATTGAAATCTGGACCAATAATGGCTCAATCCGATAGAATTTTTATCAACATAAAAGGCAAAAGTTCTCATGGAGCTCAACCTCATGAAGGCATAGACGCTATAGTTGCTGCGGCTCATGTAATAACAGCATTGCAGACTATAGTAAGTAGAAAAATTGATCCTATGGATAGTGCTGTAGTATCTATAGGGAAAATAAATGGTGGCAACAGATATAATGTAATAGCAGATGCAGTGAGCATGGAAGGAACAGTAAGGCTTTTCGATGAAAAAGTGGCTTCTATTATACCTGATATGATTAAAGATATAGTAGCAAATGTATGCAATGCTTTTGGCTGCGAACACGAATGCCAATACATTAACGGTTACTCTCTCACTATCAATGATAATGCTATGACAGAAAAAGTAAAAAACAGCTTCATAAAGGTGTTGGGTAAGGAAAATATAATAATAGCACAAAGGCCTGCATCTGGGGGAGAGGATTTTTCTGAGTTTGCTAAACGTGTACCTTCTGTATTTTATTGGTTAGGCATAAGATCTGAAATCAATAAAGACAATTGTATCATCCATAATCCAAATTTTCTAGTGGATGAAAGGGCTATACCCATAGGAATAAAAACTATGTGTGCTGCTGCATTAGATTACTTAAATAATGATGATAAATGAAGTTAGTGCTGATAACTTATATAAAAGCCAGAATAAAATAGGATTAATTATTGATTAAGAACATCATTTTTGCTGGAGAAAAATTAAAGGAACTAGCTTGATAATGAGCTTCACTTTTAATTTTCTCCTTTTTTCTTTTTCCCCTCATTCCTTCTTTTTGGTATAATAATGATTCTCTTTTTTTAATGAAAGGAGCATTGATTAAACATCTTTGTAGCACTAAACATTTCATTGTATAATGTTCTATAGAGTATATTCATAATAGAGAATAGAAGTTGCTGGGAATTTATTAAGTGCGATTGCCAGGGATTTTATTTGAAGTTCGGTGGGTAAGGGTGTTTTTTGAGATGAGGGTAAAGTTAAGCGAAAATCCTAATTATTTAAATCTCTTAGAAAACGGCAGATTGAAAGATATTGTAAAGGAAGCCAAGAAACATCTTGCAGGGTGCAATTTATGTCCTCGTGCTTGCAACATAAACAGAAAGGAAAAGTTGGGTTTTTGTGGCGCAAGTGATAAAATTGTGGTTTCAAGTTATGGACCCCATTTTGGTGAAGAAACTGTTCTGGTAGGCAATAGGGGTTCTGGAACTATATTTTTTGGTTATTGTAACATGAGATGTGTTTTTTGTCAGAATTGGGAACTAAGCTTTTACGGTGAAGGAAAGGTAATTACCAATGAAGAACTAGCAAATATCATGCTTTTAATTCAAAATAGCTACAATTGTCATAATATAAATCTTGTTACTCCTACTCATTTTGTTCCAAATATTTTGGAAGCTCTGTATATAGCAGCACATAAGGGCTTAAAATTACCCCTAGTCTATAATTGTGGCGGTTATGAAAAAATGCAAACTCTACAGTTGTTAGATGGTGTAATAGATATTTATATGCCTGATTTTAAATACTACAATGCTATGCGCGGGAAGAAGTATTCAAAAGTAAAGGATTACCCTGAAAAAGTTAAGTTAGCTTTAAAGGAAATGGATAGGCAAGTGGGTGGATTAAAGACCGATGAAAACGGCATAGCCTATCGAGGCTTGATTATTAGACATCTTGTGATACCTGGAGGTATACAGGATACAAAAGATATATTGACGTTTATAAAGGAGGAATTATCACCCGATTGCCTGGTAAATTTGTTGGATCAATATCATCCAGCTCATAAAGCCTTTGAATGCGAAGAAATTTCAAAGGCTCTAAGCACGAGAGAATTTAAAGAAGCATATTTATTTGCAAAAAGTTTGGGATTGAGGCTTGCGGAATAGAAATATTAACGATTAAAGTAGAGTGCCGATTTGACTAACACTCTACTTTTTCATTATTTAAACTATCTTAAAGCAGTATCCTTTTATTTTTTGGGCATACTAAATAATCATACTTAAGAAGGAAGTTGATAAAATGACTAACTTGAATAATGTATCCAATAGGTTGATATATGAGAAGTCACCATATTTACTCCAACATGCTTATAATCCAGTGGATTGGTATCCCTGGAGAAAAGAAGCTTTTGACAAAGCAAAAAAAGAAGATAAACCAATTTTTTTATCCATTGGCTACTCTACTTGTCACTGGTGCCATGTAATGGAGAGAGAGTCTTTTGAGGACGAAGAAGTTGCTGAAATATTAAATAAGCACTATGTCTCCATAAAGGTAGACAGAGATGAAAGGCCAGATATCGACCATATATACATGGAAGTTTGTCAACTACTTACGGGAAGCGGTGGATGGCCTCTAACCATAATAATGACACCAGATAAAGAACCTTTTTTTGTAGGCACATATTTCCCCAAAAAATCAAGTTATGGTCATATAGGACTAAAAGAGTTGCTTGAAAAAATCAATGATATTTGGCAAAAACAAAGAGATAAACTACTAAGCTCAGCAGATAGTATAATAGAAGTCCTGTCTAGAACAGAAAACAAGGAAAATAAAAGCACTATGAATGAAGATACTATTGAGAAGGCTTATAAATCACTAAGTAACAATTTTGACGAAAAATATGGTGGGGTAGGAGCCGCTCCTAAGTTTCCTATGCCTCATAACATAATGTTTTTACTGAGATATTATAGGATGACCAAGGAAGAAAAAGCATTAAAAATGACTATTAAGACCCTTGAATCAATGTATAGAGGTGGAATATACGATCATTTAGGTTTCGGTTTTTCTAGATATTCTACAGATAAGAAATGGTTAGTACCACATT
>JAAYMO010000024.1 GCA_012521375.1 Clostridiales bacterium | reverse complement strand
TTCCAGTTTGAAAAATTTGTCCACGTATAATCCCTCCATACTATTAAAATATAAACTTAATAAATAAAATAGCAATTGGATAAACCAATCGCCGCAAATTCATCAGAGAATACACTCACCATTACAAATCATGTATTGAGTGAAATATATTCCCAATAGTCGAACAATTTACGGTTGCTCGGTAGAAACTTTAGGCCCATATTGCCCAAATTATATTGGTGATTTTTCAGTTTACGTTCGTATTTTATCATACTTACACTATGTTATCAAGCAAATTTTGTAATAATACCTCTGAATCTGCGATGATATGGTAAATCAATAAATCAACTCTATATATTTATTAAAGGATTAACTACGTTTATGTTGAATAATTTTATAAGTATTTATACCAATCAGAGGTGAATAAATATGTTTTTTCATTTAAAGAACAAAAATAAAACTATTAAAGAACTGCGAAAAAGACAAGGCTATACTGTAAAGGAATTAGCAGACAAGCTGAAAATAGAAATCAGTTTAATATCAAGAATTGATGACAGGAAATTAAAAGATATTCCGGATCCTTTAAAATCAAAGCTTTTACCTGTACTTAGGGGCGATGATTTAAATAAGATTCCTTGGTAAGGAAATTATGTCAAGCAACTTATAGAAAATAATAAGGGGTTAGGATTAATGTTAGGTATTGAAAATAAAGAATTGGAAACTGACAGACTTTATATGAGACTTTTTAGAATGGAGGATATAGATGAATTTTCACAAATAATTGGACAAGATGAGGTGGGGCAGTGGTTACCTAGAAGAAGAGGTTATACTAAAGATGAAGTAGAAAAATTTCTAGCCAGTATAGCAAAACATTGGAAAGAAAAAGGATATGGTGTATGGGCTGTAATAGAAAAAGAAAGTGGCAGCATTATTGGACATTGTGGACTTAACTATGTAAAGCAGTATAACGTAGTAGAGTTACTTTATGGAATTGGTAAAGAGTATTGGGGATTAGGCTATGCTACTGAGGCAGCAAAATCAGTTTTGGCATTTGGCTTTGAGAAAGTAGGATTAGAGAGGATTGTAGCTTTTGCTAAAATTGATAATATGGCCTCGAGAAGAGTAATAGAAAAAGTAGGTTTGAGGTACATAAAGGATATAGAAATCTTCGGTATGATTTGTGCTTATTATGAATTATATAGCTCAACAAAAATAAAAGACAAGGAAATATAATCCCTTGTCTTATTATGAATTTATGCTTTTACTGCTGTTGTGCCCTTAGAGGTACCAGCATTTGAAAACATGAGAATCATATATCTTACTAAAACATATAACACCATAATGATAGCCCATATCTCAAGTAGATATACTAAGTACTTGATGAAGGATATACTGCTATCTATATTCATAATACTCTATAGATTACCATAGGTAAAAGTATAATATAGGCTGCTAAGCCAAACCAGAATATATATTGTCCAAGCTGGGCCATGTTAAATGCTGGTGCAGTTACACTAGTGCAGACTAATCCAACATAAACTATGAAGTAGCTAGGAAATACCTTCTTGATATTAAAGCTTACAATATACTTTACAGTAAATAGAAAAATTATCAAACAATGCAGAATCAAGCCCAACAGCCATATGGCATATGCTGCATAGGGTTTTATATAAGTTGACAATAAAATTACACCCATGGAAAGTGTGGGAATTACACTAGCTACTACTGGATTTTCAAAGCCTTCTTTTATAGAATCAGGCATCATTATGGTTTTTATAAGCAGCTTAATCATTATGATGGCAGAAATGATGCCAAAGAAGTTCTTGAAAGTGCTTCCATATGAAGCTACCAGATTTCCGGCGGCAGCACAAGCTAGCATTAGACCAGCAATGGGGAGGGGTAGCTTTTTTATCATAATCACTCATTCCCCTCTTCAATATTATCAATACTTAATATATAAGCGATTATATGGTCTAATTAGGCTTTAGCAGCTTCTATTCTGCTTGAAATCTCAGGATCTTCCAACAGCTTTTCAACTATCCATGCGGCCACCTCTTTGCCTACCTTAAATCCAAAGCGCAGGTATTCAAAAATATACTTGCCTGCATTTTCATGCTCTGATAAATAGGCGTACATTATATTGGTCAAAGCTTCCTTAGATATTTTATTGATTATTCCATCATAAATATAATAAAGCATCATCATAATTCACCTGTAATTCTAGATATTCTCTCTGCAGGAGTCATGATCTGGGGATAAAGCTGGAAAAAGGACAATTGCTCTGCATCTTCATTTATCTTTATTTTGTCTTCCAAGAGGAGATGGTTTTTCACCAAGTCTGCAATATCCTCTGGGCTGATTTAACACCAATACCTGGAACTCTAAGCAGCATATAATAATCTGCTTTGTTTACCTCTACAGGAAATCTGTCAAGATTTCTTAATGCCCAGTCACTCTTAGGATCCAATAGTTCATCAAAATTTGGGTTATTATCATCCAGAATCTCATTAGATGTAAAACCATAAAACCTAAGAAGCCAATCTGCCTGGTAGAGTCTATGCTCACGCAGCAGAGGAGGATTGTTTATGGAAGGGAGCTCAATATTTACGCTCATCCTATCCACATATCTGCCTGCTTCTTCAATCAAAGCGCTGTTGGCACCCGGAATAGCTTTTAAATGGATATAGCCATTGAAATTCACTTCTTCACGAAGCTTCTTTACTGATTTTAAAAGTTGTTCCATGGTGTGATCCGGGCTCACCCATACTGCTGAGCTGAGAAAAAGCCCCTCAATATAATTTCTTCTATAGAAGTTGATTGTTAGGTTTACCAACTCCTCAGGAGTGAAGGAAGCTCGAGGTATATCGTTTGAACATCTATTAACACAGTATTTGCAATCATATATGCAATAGTTTGTGAATAATATTTTCAACAATGATATGCATCTTCCATCTGGAGTCCAGCTATGGCAAATGCCGGAGGGAGCTGCATTACCTATTCCACCTTTTTTATTCTTTCTGTCGCTGCCGCTGGAAGAACAGGATACATCGTATTTGGCAAAATCAGCTAATATTTTTATCTTATCGATGAGTTCCATTCCATCCACTCCATTACTACTTTATACCATTATTTTACCAGCAAAGTTCCAGCAATACAAACATATGTTCGATTGATTATGGGAACTATTGCCGTTTTTTATCGTCAATATCAGTAATATGGTAATGGAAGTGATAATAATGAATAAGAGGTCATATGTTATTGGGTTACTATTTATTATCTCTGTACTATTTCTACCTATGATTTTTAATACATCTTACAACCATGCAATCGCAGCACCTGAATATCCCAGCAAAATTAGATTTGAAGATTTTGATGAAAAGCGCAATCGTCTGGAGGATATAGACGGATCTTTTCTTACTAGTGTAAAAGAATTTTCATTTGAATCTGCATCGGTGATCTTAAAAGAGCAGGATAATAAGACAAACAGCTTATATTCTCCCATGAGCTTGTATATGGCTCTTGCTATGATGGCTGAAAGTGCTCAGGGATATACGCGGCAGGAGATTCTAGATGCAATATATATGAATGATTCAAGTATGATAGGTGAAGAGACAGGAAAGCTTTTTCGAAAGCAATATTTCCATAATGAGATTGGAAAGTTGAATCTAGCAAATTCTTTATGGCTCAATAAGGATATCCAATTTAATAAAGAACTTTTGGATAGACTGGCTACGGACTATTATTCCTACTCCTTTCATGTAGATTTTGCTGATAAGGATACATCAAAGAAAATAAGTGATTGGGTATCGGAAAACACGGGAGGAAGGCTTGGAAAAGATCCAAAGGATTTTATGACAGATTCGGATCAGGTGATGATGCTTCTCAATACTATATACTTTTATGACGAATGGATGGATAGATTCAATGAGGATAAAACTGAAGAAGACATGTTCTACCTTGCTGACGGCAGTACCATAAAATGTGACTTTATGAATATGATCTTTGGGAGCCACGGCTATGTGGGAGTTGATGGCTATACTTCATCTTACCTTACCTTTAAGAATGGAGGGAAAATGGTATTTGTTTTGCCTGATGAAGGTGTATCACCTATAGATATAATCTCAGATCCAAAACTCCTGTCAGACGCTATTGGCTCTACATCTTCAGAGGAAAGGCAGTTCGGAAAAGTGATTTTCAAGATTCCAAAATTCAATTATAAAGCACAATTGGATTTAAGGGAGCATATGAAAACTTTAGGAGTAAAGAGTGCTTTTGATATGAATGCTGCGGACTTTACTCCTCTATCTGGAACAAAACCATTGTTTGTTTCAGAAGTACAGCAATCAGCAGCCATATCCATTGATGAAAAGGGCTGTGAAGCCACTGCCTTTACCCGGATTGATTATGTAGGAGCAGCAAAACCCGAAGGCATGGCAGAGATGTTCCTGGATAGACCCTTTATATTCGCTATAATCAAGGCGGATGGATGCCCTTTGTTTGTAGGAGTTATCAACAATCCGAAAGCTGATTAGGAGATAAAAGTGGCAGCGCTTATAACACTGCCGCTTTTGCTAAAGTTACATTTTATGAGAGCTGGGGCTTGGATTTTCAAAGCTTGGTGGTTGAGGATTATCCAAATTGAAGTACTGCCCTCCAGGTGTAGAAAGATTGAAGTAAAGCTTGGAATCCTTAGTTATACCCCAATCCTTTTCCATATGGCTTAACTCTTCTGAAGCAATATCTAAGAATAAATCTTTGATTTCCTTATCTTTAATTCTAAAGCTCTGAGAAAGGTACTGCATGGCGGCCTTCAACTCACCCTGAGGCCCTCCAAGCTGTTCTTGGAGCATTGCAGCATAATTAGGGTTAGGCCTATTTACTCTGACTGGCTGAAGAAGCTGTTTTTCGTGTTTGAACATTAATTACATCTCCCTTTAATATATTGTGCTAATATGCCATCATATTAAATATCCTTCGATATTTGAAAACCCAGAGAAAAAATGAGCTTTGTTATAATTTTTGTATTAATAAAGAATAATATTCTGGAGATTAATTGTAGTTAAGCTTTATCAAGGTGGACTGAATATAATAACCCACAAGCTTCCATTGGAAAAAGGAGAATATGCCTATGAGATATTTATAGATGAGAAAAAGGATAATTGTATAAAGGTGGTTATGAAACCATGATAAACTATCAATGTTAAAAAAGCTTCTATTGCCATCCTGAAGATTAGTTTTGAAGAATGTAATGTATACATGTCCTCCAAAGAATTATAGATATGTAGAGAATCCAAAAAAACAAACAGGATTCTCTTTTTTGTTGTAAAATATATATGTTGACCTAAATATAACCTAATATAATTCAGGAGGATATTTTCATGAAATATAGATTTAGGGTAAGAGCAGCGGCAATAATATTAAACGAAGACAATGAAGTACTTCTTGTCCTTCACAAAAACCCTGAAACTGGTGAAGAATGGTGGACTATGCCGGGAGGAGGCCTAGAAGGCCAAGAAAGTGCCATTGATGCAGTTATAAGAGAAGTGAAAGAAGAATGCGGTATCAATTGTAGGCCGGGAAAACTGGTCTATGTGAGAGAGTTCATTATTGGTTCCAATAAAAATGTCCATCATGTGGAACTATATTTTACTGCAGAAGCTGAAAGCTATGATATAATTACTGGCATTGATCCAGAGTTAGAAAAACAATATATAGTTCAATGTTGCTTCATGAGCAGAGAAGAAATAAATAAGACACCTATAAATGTTTATCCTGAAATACTAAAGGATAGATTCTGGAACGACCTAAATTCTGGATTTAAAGAGCATAATCCATACCTTGGAATTCATGAACAAAAAGATACCAAGCTATAAAAGCTCGGTATCACTAATTTCCTATGGAGCTACTGAGGGGGCTCGAACCCCTGACCTGCTGATTACGAATCAGCTGCTCTACCGACTGAGCCACAGTAGCATCATCTTAAATAATTTTAACAGCTTTTTGATGCTGTTTCAATTTATTTTTGTATCTTTTAACTATTGAGATTTCTCATTATAAAGCTTTTTGAGATAGATTTCTATTCATATCAATATTCCTAATCTCAACTGGCATATGATATAATAAACATATTTGACAGGAGGTATTGATATGAAGAAGAAATCCATATACTACATAATAGTCTTGATAATTGCTGCAGCTATCTCTTTTATAAATAACAGCAATGACATAGATAATGGTAATAATATTGAAGATCCAGCTCCAATAGTAGAACAAGAAAATAACTCAGCTAATAATATAGATGCTATACCAGATGAGAATGGTTTAAATGGAGGTACTGAACCGAATAATGATACTATTGACCTTGGACAATTAAAGGTTCATTTCATAGATGTAGGGCAGGCTGATAGCATTCTAATACAGAGTGATGAACAAACCATGCTTATAGACGCAGGAAATAACGCTGATTCGGAAGATGTAGTAGCATATATAAAGTCGCAAAATATTTATAAGCTTGACTATGTGGTAGGGACTCATCCCCATGAAGACCATATTGGAGGTCTTGACGCAGTTATAGAAAGCTTTGATATAGGTGTCATATATATGCCTAAAGCTATGAGCACCACCAAAACCTTTGAAGATGTCCTGAATGCTATATCAAAAAAAGGTATGAAGGTTACAACTCCGGTACCTGGAACAACAGCTAAATTTGGCGAAGCCAGTTTTACTATACTTGCACCCAATAGCGATAGCTATAAGGAGACTAATAATTATTCAATCGTAATCAAGCTGGATCATGGGAATAATTCTTTTCTGTTTACCGGTGATGCAGAAGATGTTTCAGAAAAGGAAATGATTGAAAAAGGCTATGATTTGTCTGCAGATGTCCTAAAAGTTGGGCACCATGGGAGCAGTACATCTACAACTAAGGAATTTTTGGAAAAGGTAAATCCTAAATATGCATTAATAAGTGCGGGAAAGGATAATAGATATGGACATCCACACAAAGAAACCATTGACTTATTGAATAAAAAGGGTATAGAAATATACAGAACTGATGAGAGTGGAACCATAATAGCTATTTCTAACGGGGAATCCCTAACCTTTGAAGAAAGTTTAAAATAGTTAATAAGAAAAAACTATGAGGGTGAATCAATATGAAATATATAATAGATAGATTTGAAGGAAACTATGCCGTTTGTGAGGACGAAAACAAAAATATGGTAAATATAGAGAAGGATAAAATACCTGCTGAAGCTACGGAAGGCCATGTTTTGATCCAGCAGGGCGATAAGTATTTCATTGACCTGGATGAGACCAATAGGAGAAAAGAAAAAATCCAGAGACTGATGGATGATCTCTGGACATAATATACTAATCTATAGTATCTTTCTTAGGAGGCTTCGGACCAAAGTACTGATATAAATCAGTTTTCATCATACCGTTATAAAGCTTCCTTTTTTTATCTGCTTTTCTGCCGAAATATCTTTCAAAACCGTCATGGGCAGTCAATATGTAAAAGGACCATGTGTCAAGGGTTGAGAATACCTTACCCATATCCTTGTAAAGCTGCTCTACTGTTTTTATGTCTTCCAATCTTTCACCATAAGGAGGGTTTGTTACAATAAAACCATATTTTTCCTTGCTTGAAAAATCCCTTACATCTCTTTGCTGGAAGTGTATATAATCTTCCACGCCTGCTTTTTTAGCATTGCTTCTGGCGATTTTTATGACTTTATCATCTATATCGTAGCCCTGTATACGAATATCATTGTCATATTTTATGCTATCTTGAGCTTCTTGTCTTGCCCTATCCCATAATTTTTCAGGGATTCTGAACCATTTTTCAGAAACGAAACTTCTTTTGAGCCCAGGGGCTATATTTAAGCCTTTTAGAGCTGCTTCTATCGGTATAGTGCCTGAGCCGCAAAATGGATCTATCAATAATCGCCCCTCTTTCCAAGGTGTCAAAGATACTAATGCCGCAGCCAATGTCTCTCTTATTGGAGCAGGACTGCCTATTTCTCTATAACCTCTTTTATGCAAGGACACTCCTGATGTATCAAGATATATAGTGACTTTATCCTTAAAAACAAATATGTGTATGGGATAAGATGCCCCGCATTCGCTAAACCAATTAATCCTATATTTTTCCTTAAGCTTTTCTACTACAGCTTTTTTTACTATGGACTGGATATCAGATGTACTAAATAGTTTTGATCTGACAGAAGATGCTTTGGCAGCAGGGAAGGAACCTTCTTTGGGTATCCATTCATCCCATGGTAAGCTTTTTGTATTTTCAAAAAGCTCTTCAAAAGAAGTGGCATAGAACTCTCCTATTTTTAAAAGAACTCTGTCAGCAGTTCGAAGCCAAAGATTTGCCCTAGCTATTCCATATTCATCTGACAAAAAGTATACCCTGCCGTCCTCTACTTTGTTGACTACAAATCCTAAAGCTTTTATCTCTCTTGATACAACTGCTTCCAGAGCAAAGACGCAGGGGGCGCATAATTCTAAGTGTGCCATATCATTTCTCCTTATTATCTTAAGTTTCTCCTTTTCCTTGTAGGTTTATTATTGTATTCGGTATATATAAATGCAGCAATTATTGGTACGATAACATAAATCCACATATGAGCACTATTACCAATTCGCAATATCAACCATTCTAAAAAGATGACTATAATCCATACTACATAGTTGTTAATACCCTTAACCATAATACAAATACCTCCTTGTCAGTGCTTATCTATATTATACCAAAAAAATACATAAAAAATCATGTAAATTTAATAATCCTAGCTTTTTGCAACCAATTTTCTATTTCTGCGTCATATATATAAAATGGTTTGCCAATAATAATAGCAACGCAAAATATAAAAAATGGATGGAGTGATTTTATTTTGAAATATAAAAGAAAAATTTCTTATATTATAATATTCATGCTGACAATAATGCTGTTGGCATCATGTGTACAAGAAATAGACAAACCAGAAACAGAGGAACAAACAGAGGAACCAGAACAACAAGAACAACAAGAAAATAAAGTGGATATTGGAACATATTATCCTTTAGCAGTAGGTAATCAATGGGAGTATGAAGGTGTAGGAAACGAGTTTGCAGAATACACTCAAAAAGTAATTTATTCTAAAGACAACAAATATCAGGTTATGATTGATAATGGTGGAACCATAACCGCAAACATTTACGTTTTAAGAGATGAAAGTTTGGTTCGTACCTATTCGGAAGCAGAAGTTTATGATGAAAAAAATGTACTGGATGAAGAAAGCAATATGGAGGACATCATCATAAAATTGCCTTTAAAAGTGGGAACCAAGTGGGAAAGCCAAGGTAATCAATGTGAAATAACAGATATTGATGCCACGGTTACTGTTCCTGCAGGTACCTTTGATAATTGCATAGTTATAAAAGTAACATACAAAGAAAGCGGTGCCTTTAGCAATTTATATTACTGCAAAGAAGTAGGACTTGTAAAATCTGAATACATTGATAATGATAATGATTTTGAAGTATTGTCTTTGCTAAGGAGTTATAATTTATCTGATAAATAAAGAAATTTTGATATCTGATACTAATATGTCTAAGAAATTCCAAAAAAAATTATTTGGAATTTCTTAGACATTTTTTTATAATAATTGATAAATTGACACTGATTATTTAATAACATATAATATAATTATTGTTTTTATTAGTTCAGCAAGAATTGATAAAAAATTGACAAACTGATTGAGAGAGCGGCTTCCGTATTTATAATAATTTTTAGAAGCCTTTCTGTACAAAAATAAGTTGCATATGACTCGAATATTTTTAAAGGGAGGTGCATTTGTTGATGAGCAACAAATGCTGTTGTAATGAACGCAGCCATTATTTTGACAAATTTGATGAAATCTTGTCTAAGTATGAAGGAAAAGAAGCAGATATAATCCCTATATTGCAAAATATCCAGGAAGCTTATGGTTATCTGCCACAGGACATTCTTGATGAGCTTTGCAATAGGACAGGCTTACATCCTTCTCAGGTTATGGGCGTAGCTACTTTCTATTCCCAGTTCAGACTAAAGCCTACAGGTGAAAACCTGATAAAGCTTTGTTTTGGTACTGCTTGCCATGTAAATGGAGCAGAAAAGGTGGCCGAAGCTTTGGCTGATGAGCTAAAGATTGAAATTGGAGGCACCACAGATGACGGCAGATTTACTCTGGAAACTGTTGCATGCTTGGGATGCTGCAGCCTTGCTCCCGTTATGATGATAGGGGATGAAACATACGGGAGACTTACTCCTGATAAGGCAAGGAAAATTATTAGAGGATTCTATGAGAATAGGGGTGAGTAATATGA
>JAAYMO010000233.1 GCA_012521375.1 Clostridiales bacterium | reverse complement strand
TCCAAATATTTTTCGTGGTTTCCCCAATAATCCAGAAACATGGAGGGCCAAGATGGCTTCAAGGCTAAATGACCTTTACCACCAGGAGGCAGGGGATTAAAATCCTCGTCCAATATCTCCGCTTCCACATCCACCAATACCTTTCCCATGGTATCATAGCCTTTCTTCGGGAAAGTACCGTCATATCCTATTATTATTGAACCTGTCTCTGTCTGGAACCAATGATTGTACACTGTCAGGCCAAGATTATCCTCAGCCCAGCGGCATACTTCAGGATTCAATGCCTCCCCGGCACTGAATATCTTTTTTAAATATCTCAGATCATACTCCTTTGCCTTAGCCGGATCTTCTCGCATGAGCATCCTTAGCAAAGTGGGAGCAGTGTACCATATCTCTATATTGTATCTATCCAAAAGCCCCAATACCTGGCTGATCCTGTACCCAGGCTCTGCCACCAAAATATCAGCCCCTGTACTCAAGGATCCCAATATACCATAGGACGTGCCTGTTACCCAGGCAGGGTCCGCAGTGAACCAGCATTTCAAGCCAGGTCTCAAGCCTACTATATCCTTGGAGGTCTGCCAATGACTCATTATAGCACCGTGGCAATGGACTGCCCCTTTGGGCTTTCCTGTGGTGCCGGATGTATAATGTATTATTGCATAATCTTCTTTGTTAACTTCTACAGCATCAAAATCCTTGCTTTCGGAGAGAAGTCTTTTCCTAAAATCTCCTTCCCTATCGACCAATATATAAGGTAAACCATCTATATTATCTGCCAGCTTTGATTCTGCTAATATCAAAGAACCTTGGCAATCGTTGAATCTTTCTTTTACCGCATCAGAACCAAAAGAAGGGAAAAGAGGACAGTATATGGCTCCAAGCTTAAAAATCCCCAATATAAAAAAATAAGTTTCGGGCGACCGTTCCAGATAAACAAAAACCCTGTCCCCTTTTTTTACACCGTGGGACTTAAGCATATTTGCAACCCTATTGGACATGATATCCAAATTTCTGTAACTCCAGCTCTCTTCATTTCCCTGTCTGTCTACATATAACAAAGCTCTTTTATCCAGATTGTCTTTGTTCTTTTCAAAGATAAAATCACTGATGTTTATAGAAATCACCTCCATCATTGGTTAGACTTTTCATCCATCAATTCTACAATTTTGTTTATGGTATCTGCTTCTGCATCCAAAATCTCATAATCTTCAACTTTGATATCAAAGGTTTTATCTATAAAAAAAGTCAACTCCAAAATTCCGAAAGAATCGATTAAACCGCTGTTAATCAGCGATTCATCATAGCCCAAATCCTTTTTCCCTTTGATAATATTCTTCAGCAAATAATCTTTTATAGCTTCTCTTTTGTCCATTACATTCCCTCCAATTTATTCTTATGAAACCACAAAACACACTAATATTTTGGAACCACTATAACCACTTAAACCACTAAATTTACCAAACCACTAAACACACTAAAAACACGGAAATTAATTTTACTATTGCAAATATAGTAGCAAAATACTATTAAACAAGGTGCTTGAAACAATAAAAAATAATGCAGCAAACATTATACCGCGAGATGTGGTTTCCAACAAGACCTCAAAAGAATCCTCTAATTCTTAGTTCATAGCTCTATAATTCTGAGTTCTGAGCTCAGACTATAAAGGAATCCCCAAGGCCACGCAACCCAAAACTCGCAACTCGTAACCCGCAACCCGCAGCAAGACCCCAAAGGAATCCCCTAGAATCCTACATACTGAAATCCAGTACCAAAATTTCCAAAAGCCAGCACCGCATAAAGCATTATAAACAATATTATAGCCCTAATCCACTCATTTTTCATCATAATATAACCTCCGATTTTCTTTTGCAACCACCAAACACACTATTTTTTGAAACCACTAAAACCACTGAAACCACTAAATAATTATTAAAATTCAAGAATCGCGCATTACGAGTCAGGACCCAGGAGAAATATCCAATCATCATATTTCATAGCTCAAAACCTGAGTTCCGAGCAAGGAATCCCCAAGGCCACGCAACCCAAAACTCGCAACTCGTAAGCCGCAACCCGCAGCAAGACCCCAAAGGAATCCCCTAGAATAATCTAACCACAATCCTTACCGCCGTATTCCATCTATACATAAAGAATGCCCAACCTATACTTATAAATACAAAAGTTACAGCTGCTCCTGCCCAATATACCAACCTAGATTGGTTCATCCATTCCAGCAATTCCTCTGAGCCATACTTTTTCAGCAAATCCGAATATATTCTATACAATGCCAATCCGGCTCCTTGGTACAATCCCCATATGAGAAAGCTCATGGTAGAGCCGTGCCATATACCTACAGCAGCCATCGTTACCAACTGACATACACTATTAATAAACCAAGGATGATTAGGACCTATGCTTCTCATCAATAGCTTGCCAAGTGGCATAAATAAATATTCTCGAAGCCATGAAGTCAAAGTCATATGCCAATTCTGCCAGAAAAGTACCAGATTAGGCTTCAGATAAGGCTTGTTGAAGTTCTCCGGAACCTTAAATCTAAAAAGCCTTCCTAAACCTATGGCTATATCTGAATATCCGGAAAAATCATAATAAACCTTTATGGAAAACAAGAATAAAACAAGCCACAAAACAGGCTTTGATGCTGACAATATATCCGGTGCTAATCTTGAGATAAGTACTCCTGTCTTATCAGCTATTATAAATTTTTTAAATAGACCGATGATAATACGAGTTACACCCTCATCTACAAATTCCTTTGTCAATGGTAAAGTATCCTTCAAGTCCTTTTTGAATCTGCCATACCTATCTATGGGTCCTGCTGAAAAGGTGGGGAAGAAAAATATAAAGGCGCTGAAGCTCAACAGGTCAAGTTCCTTTATCCTACCTCTATATGTATCTATCAATACATGAAGAAACTTAAAGGTAAAATAGGAAATACCCAAGGCTTTGACCTGCAGCATCAAAGGCAGCTCACTCTTCAACATTGGGTATTTAAAACATGCTAGAGTCCCAAGAGATACTGTCATTCCCATATATAGAAGCAGTTTTTTCAGACCATTATTCTTTGTTTCCATTATTACTTTGGAAATAGTATATACCACCAATGTTAAAGCCAGTGTTAGCAGAGCAAAGGTAGGATGACCATATAAAGAAGCAAAGACAAAGCCCCATATTACAAGGACCAAAGCCTTTTTGGCACAAAAAGAGCCGCCCTCCTTATGCCCCTTGCCGGCTAAGTGGTAAATCAGCAGACCTGACAATGTAAAAAGAACAATTGAATGTATAGGTAAGAACTTTAATATCAACTTGACGCTTTCTTTCACGATAACCTCCTGACTATTCCCTAAGCTCCGGGAATTCCTCTACAATAAACTCATATAATCTCTCAGCTACTATCCTGTCTCCTTCTTCCTTTAAATGGCCTCCATCGATAAAAAGCTCATCAGGTATTGCATCATTAAGGTTCAAAAGAGGTACCCCATAGGGAGCTGATTGAGCTTTTATGGCATCAACCATCTTTTCATAATAGCCTTCCTCATATTTTTTGGCTAAAATGCTTTGGTTTATGGGGGCCAGATAAATCATCATAGGAATATTCTTATCCTTCACATATTTGCAGATCACGCCTACAGCATCAAAATGTCTGGTGGAGGCATCAAAGGGGATTCCATAAAACTCCTCTGTAATCTTCACATCCCCTATTTGCACCTTCATATGCCTGTCATTGGGATAAGGAAGAGGGGCATTTGTAACCTTCGATTTAATGCCTTTAGCCAGCTCTTCATAGAACTCTTTATATCTATTCAACGGAACCAGATTGCTCCTTAGCTCTCTGGACACAAAATATGCGTTTTCATTGTTCATCTTTAAAATATTTCTATAAGCTCCTACCAATCCTCCGCCTAAGCTTAAATCATAACTGTCCTCATTGGGAGGGAAAATCCAATGGATGGGAACAAAACTGCCGGCACCCATTTGCCAAATGATTAGATCAGGCTCATACTCTACAGCCTTTTTAATCCTTTCCATCACATAGACAGTCTTGGTACCGCTGCTGCCGAAATTAAACACATTAGGCCTTCCATCATCGCCAAACAACTTCCTGTCCAAAAGAGCTCCGATAGAATCTTCATAGGCTACATAAAAATCTTCTACTGTGGAATCTCCCACCATTACAATATTTTTTTCATTATCTTTATGGTACTTGTTTATCCAATGACCCTTCATGGACAAATCCGGCATCTGATCATACCTAAAAAGCCGCTGATTGTCTCGAAATATGGTATAAAATTTTTCTACATTATTGTATATGTATCTGTTTATAGGTGAAAAAACTAGCACATTGGCTACGATATATATAAATATTATCTTATAAACAAGACTAAAACGCTTCATAATTGACCTCCATAATAGAACTCAGAGCTCAGATCTCTGAACTCAGAAATAATAACTAGGAATTTCAATCTTAAGTTCAGGACTCAAAATGTGGAAATTAAGATATATAATTATAAATTCATCTTGTATATTATCATATCAAAATATTGGTATCAATATAATATACGAATCTGTTTACAAGCTTCTGAACCTTTTAAACATAAGAAAATCAACCTATTTAAATAATTTTCGTCTATGGTATAATGAAAATATTACCACTAAGAAATTTGGTCAAAAATGCCGAAAAATATATATGAGTGAACTATGAGCTATGAACTATGAATTATTGAGCTCAGAACTCAGAGTTCAGATGAAAAGGTACACTAGAGGAAGACCCCAACGCCCAACTTAAGGGTAAGAAAATCAACTAACAAAAACCACAAGCTAACCAACAAGGTAATACAGACACTAAGACACAAAAAATTCAGTGTCCTTTAGTGTTTTTAGTGGTTTCATATAAGACTCCAGAGGCAAACCCAATACCCAAAAGCAAAAGGAGTGAACAGCATGGATAAAATAAAAATAAAAAGAAAAGCTGCCATATTGCTGGCCCTTATAATGATATTAAATACACTGCCTATAGGAGTTTGGCAAGTACATGCCTTTGACCCGGACAATTTCAAGATAGACAGTGTAACCATATACAAAATATATGACTCCAACAGGAATATAGAGCAGCGAAGACTCCTTATAACCGGAGCTTACCTTAAAGATGCAGAAGTAGGTATAATAACCAGTACTGGATTTCATCGTCTTACCAAAAGAACCGTAAATACTGAAGGTATCCTCCAATTTGATATAGACAGCGACCAACTGGGAAGCTCGGTGTTGATAGAAGGATTTTCTATAGAACTTAATGAAGATAAAATGCCTACATTGATTGGTGTTAATCGCAGAGTCAAAGAAGGAGTAGAAGACTTAATTATACAAGGTACAAAACTCGCAAACATAGATGGATATACTATCAAAGCAGGCTATGAGCATGATGGAGCTTATACACCTATTGAAGTAACCACAACCAATGATAATCAGCTTACTGTTCCAACTCCTACCGGTGCTTTAGGACTCCAAAACATAATATTTGAAAAAACATCGGTAGTTGGTACCAGTACAACTGTTAAAATTGTATATACGTACAAAGACCAATTTAGATTTTACAGAGATATAGAGATAGATGATAATGACTTGAAAATGTACCCCAATAGAGGCCAAAAAGGGGACAAGGTATATTTTGAAGCGCCTGCAGGCAAACTGGACTCATATGATGTATTTTTCCTGAAGCAAACTGATGGTACCGATCCATATACAGAAAAAAATAAAGGTAAAAATAAAACCTTCCAGCAGAATGTCAACGGAAAAGATATTTTGACGGTAGAAGTTCCAGATATAGAAGTCGGAGAATACTACGTTGTATTTACCAATGCCGTAACTCCGGGAAAAGACCCTATGAAAGAAGTTACCATGGAAAAAATATTATTACCCAAATTTACCGTGATAAGTGCCAATATCAAATCAAGGATAATAAGCATAAATCCCAATTCCGGACCTGATACCGGTTCAAAAGCCACCATATCAGCCCAGTTTATAGGCACATTGAATATACCCGAATTTGTACCAAATAGTGACGACAAAACATACGAGTTTAGTGACAGCAATAGGGAATTGGTAGTAAAATATGCAAATGGGTCTTACAACGGCCAGGGAGGATACACAGCTCAAAGGAACATCAGGGTTATCATCGGAGACAAGGCTACTTTTCTTAAAAAGTCTGATGAACAACCTGATGCCACTTTTACAAGAGATTTGGACACCATAAACATTAGAACAGCCCAGGTTACCGATGCAGATATCAATCCCAGACAAGATGTGGTAATAGAAATGGAAACGGTGATTCTAGACTCAGCCGGCAATACAGTCCAGACTATCATCGATAGAGCTGTGCTACCCAATGGCTATACCTATATACCCAGCAAGATAGAACCTGTAGTTGAAAGCATAGCACCGGAAAAGATACAGGTTAAAGAGGTAGGCGAAAATCAATACAGCACCGGTGATAAAAGGATAATGATAGCCATATACGGTAAAGACTTCATGATTCATAAATTTACAGATGCTGATGGCAATGATATAGTGAGATACCCTATAGTCGAACTGGGACCTGAATTAAGGCTAAATCCCAATGTAGGGGATCCGGATTATGTTGAAGGCTTAGAAATGAAAGTGCTGAACTCATTAGGCCTTGAATTAGACGGTTCCACAGGTAATGAGATAGGTACCAAAATACTCTTTTATCTTCCTATTAACAGTACCGTAAGCAATCTTGGAAAGACCTATGTGAGGGTTATAAACCCTATCAGGAATTCCAAGGAGCCAGGCTTAGCCGGTACCAAAGTGGATGCAGTGGAATTTGTTACAGTAGATGAAAACAAAGAACCTATCATCACAGGGGTAAATCCTGACACTGTAGCCGTTGAAGGGGGAGTGGAAGTAAGAATCACCGGCAACAACTTTATGGAAGGCGTTAGGCTCTTCTTAGACGGAAGAGAAATAACAAACAGAAGAAGGGATGAAGACGGAAGAGGCATTACATTTACGGCACCGCCGGGCAGAGAAGGAACCACACAGATACTAGTGATGAACCCGGAAGGTGGTTCTGCCACATGGCATTTCAATTATGTGATGACCTATACCAATCCTAAGCTGATAGATTTTGCGCCCAAATCCGGTAACACCGGAACACTGGTTGTTGTGAAAGGTGAAAACTTTATACCCCCGGATCCAACAGATAAAACCGATTTAAAACACAGGCTCATAGGCACCAGGATACTTTTGGGAAATATTGATGTAAATGATTATAACTTGGACAGCAATAAGAGGATACAATTAATAGACTTTGAAGATCCAGATGACGAACCGGTAGTGAGCCTAAAAACAGAAGGCGAATTAATCAGCATTGAAGTTAAGCCCTACTATCATTCCGTCATATTTGTTGACGAAAACGAAAACTACTATACCATAACCATCGATGGCTCAGGAAATATAATCTTAAGCGATGGAGTGCACAATACCTATACATTGATTATAGATAGTGGAGAGATAAAAGCAGACAAAATAGACGGACGCATATATGATTTAACCTCTGACAAAACAGGCATTACCATACTGGAAGAAGGAACCGAAAAGCTTAAACTCACTATGGTAACGCCTTACAAGATTGATGCTCAAGGGAAAATAATAGGCAACAGGGTAAAGGTAGTGGACAAGAACACCATATACTTTACAGTACCGGCTCTTCCTGCCGACGATTATTATGATGTGACAGTACTGAATCCAGACACCAAAAGGGACAGCAAAACAGGCACCAATGGATTCTACTACTTCTCCCATCCCCAAAGCAAGCCTGTAATTGAAAGCATAGTGCCCAATGAAGGCACCACCCAAGGGGGATATGCCATAGACATAATAGGAAATGACTTCATGGACATAGGCATAGATAAGGCTAAAGTATTTATTAATGGGGTTCAGGTACCACCTGATGATATACAAGTGAGCCCTAACGGCAAAACCATAACTGTAAAAAGGGTACCTCCCTATCCTGGAGATCTGTTTAAAGAGAAGGGCACCAACCGATATGCAGTGCCGGTGGTAGTTGTGAATCCTGACGGAGGAAGTGTCAGCATGGAAAAAGGATTCACCTATATAGTACCTACCAGCCATCCTCAACTGGTAAAAATAGTACCTGCAAGAGGAACCGCTGCCGGTGGCGCAGTGGTGGAAATCACCGGTACCGATTTTAGATTCTTCGAGCCCTATGAAGATAGAAACAGAAACGGAATAAGAGAAGAAGATGAACCTTTCAGAGATATAAATAGCAACGGGAAATGGGATAGTGAAGCAAATCTGACAGATTGGCTAATACAAACAGATTTCGATCACCCTGTATTTGACAAATATTTAGATTCGCCCATACTGCCCAAAGTATTCTTTGGCGATAACTTGGCAAAAATAGTAGAATTCTCTAGAGGCTATCTGAAGGTTATAACCCCAGAGGCAGATGCAGATGTAGGAAATGTGGATGTATATGTGGTAAACAACGATGCAGGAACATCCAACAAGCTTACCTATATCTATGAGGCTTCTAACCCCAGAATAACAAGGGTATTTCCAAGAGTGGGCAAAATGCAGGGCGGAGACACCATAGAACTGTTAGGAACCAGCTTTGCTGCCACTGCCATGGACATATATAACGGTCAAGTGGATGGAAATGGACTATCCCTATTTGACACCAAGCAAATGGTGGCAGTCAGAATCGGAAGCCTTACAAACAGATATATACCAAGGGATATGTACAACTCAGGAAGAATAGACAACAAAAGAACCACAGTGAGATTTGAAGAAAACCGGATGACCTTTGAGTATGATGCAAACGGTGACACTACAACGCTTACCATGATAAAAATTGTAGATGACAAAATATATAGAGCTGTAATCAACGGATATGACGATACAGTAAAATATATACCTCTGAATTTAATGAAAACCACCCAAGATGAAGTGTTCCAAGGTACAGGCTTAGTCAGGGTGGAAGTGGAAGATGGGAGGTTGCTGATTGACACCGGCTATTCTGACTATGTAAGATATGTAGACTCAGGTCAGGTATTTGTCACCGCACCTACCTATCACACCATAGGCCCTAATATACCCATAGAACTTATAAACCCTGACAAGGGAAGAGCTACTGCCATGTTTGAATACATGAATCCCTATGACTATCCTGTCATAGCTTCAATAGAACCTATAAACAAGGTGCTGGATAAATCCAGCGGTCTCATAGTAGATTATGATGAAGATACTAGAGAAGAAGATGTCCAAGAATACTATACCTATGTGGGAGTAAACGGAGGCATTTTACTTACCATAAGAGGAAGCAATTTTAAGAGAACTGCCAAAGTTTATTTAGATGATGAGGAACTTCAGATATTAGATAGAAGCCCCAATGGGGACAGGCTTTTGGTTGCAATACCTCCAACTAACGAAAGCCAGGTTGGGCTGAAGAAACCCATCACTGTAGACAATATGGACGGAGGCATAACCAGCACCAGAGAACCTAATGAATACTATAAGATGAAAGCGCCATACTTTGTAGTATATCAAAAAGGACTCAGCGGTCCCTTTGTTGAAAGCGTAATACCGGACAGAACATCCAGCAGAGGCCAAAATATAGTTACAATAATAGGAAGCGACTTTAGGCCTGGGCTGAAAGTATTCATAGGCGGTGTTGAAGCAGAGCTAATAGAACTTCAAGGTACCGAAAGAATCAGAGTGAGAGTGCCTTTAGGACTGCTACCCGGCAGAGTATCTGTCATGGTTCAAAATGCAGACTACGGTTCTCATGAAAAGCGAGATGCCCTGACCATCATAAGCTCTCCTGAAATACAACAAATACTGGCTGAAGACGGAAGCACATACAATCGAGACAGCTTCAAAATGACCGGTGGAGAAAGCATAATAATAAAAGGTATTGAATTCCAGTCAGGTGCCAGAGTAATATTTGGAGGAAAGATAAAAAAGGAAAATGAACTGGCTTCAGGAGAGACAGGCATCCAAGGAATCGATATAAATGATGAAGAAGTATATGTGGTTGGTGGTACCCAAACCACTGCAATCAGGGTAGAAGATGGCATATTGATATATGTGACAACTCCGACCATGCCGGAAGGTTCAAGCAGCATAGTAGTCATAAACCCTGATGGTGGAGTATCAAATGAATATGATATAACAGTAATACGTCCTTTGCCTGATAAGCCTTCCAGCGCAAGGGCTGTAGCTGTGGACGGCGATACAATAAGGCTTACATGGAAAGGTTCATCAGATATGTATCAAATATATGGTGCCTTTGGAGAAAAATCAAACCCAAAGGAATTCAACTATATACTTACAGTAGAACCTGAAAGAACAGAGGACGGACTGCTGGTATACTATGTAAGAGGTCTAATGACCGATACCTACTATAAGTTTAGAATATATGCAGTGAATGAATTTGGATTATCCCAACAATATGATGAATCAAACTCAGTGAAAACTCCTGAAAATATAAGATCTGAAGCTCTATTCAATGATGAATACATCAGCCTAGGCTCAAGAACTGACTGGACAGAAAGCACCAAAGAAGCATTTATCTATAATGTAGGTGAAAAAAGCTTGAAAGCAGGACCTCAATACTATCAAATAGAATTGAGAACCCAAAAGATTGAGCCGGGAGCTTCCAGGCAAGTGAAAATACCCGTAAAGATACTTCAAAACTATAATAAAAACTATAATATATGGGATAAGGATATAGCATTAAAGTTCCATACCAATGCTCTTAGAACTGAAGAAATAAAGAACCTAAAACAGAATCTTGACGATGCAGCAGCCATAGTTGAAATATATACACCCACAGGCAAGATGTACGACCAAATACTATTGATGCTAAATAGAAGAGAGTATCCTATAAAACTTATAGGCATTGAATTTAAATTACAGACCGGCTATAAAACCGCTAAACAGCAGGAATTCAATCTGCCTGTAGAAGCACAAATACTCATTGATTCTAAATATGCTAATGCACAGAATATGGAACTCTACTATTATGATATACCGTCTAATAAAATGGAAAAAGTAAACTTTACCAAAAATCAAGGACAAGCCGTAATAAATGCTAAACTAACCAAAACCGGTCAATATGTGATAATAAGCTACTAGCTTCTAGCCGCTTGCCTCTAGAATTTGCTTCGGGTAGAGCGCAGATATCGCATATAACGACCCATAAACCGCTACTATAGGGACAGGGCTCGCCCCTGTCCTGGATAACACGCAATACAGAAAACCCGGAGTATTTTGTATGTTGTTCTATGAAGGAATACCCGAAAGGATTGTGATCCCTATGAAACAAAAACTACATATATCCATAATCCTCATAATATCGCTTCTGGCTTCAACTGTTTTGGCTCAAAACCCTATATATACAGTGCCTACTTATGGCAAAGCAATGGTAGAACAAGGAGGCTTCAAAGACATAGGCGGCAGCCCCTATGCAACAGACATACTAAAACTGGGAAGTCTCAACATAATACAAGGCAGTTCAGGCAGGTATATCCCTACCCGAAACATCACCTACCAAGAAGCGGCTGCCTACCTTATCAAGCTTTTAGCTTTAGATAATGAAGCCATACAGCAAGCTGCCCGAATATCAGCACAAGGCATCACACCTAGATATAATGCAGATACCTGGGCCATCGGATTTTTGGAAGAAGCCATAGCTCAAGGTATAATTACAGAAGCGGAAATAAGACAGATGAACACACTTACTCAAGCCCAGCGGGAAGCCATAGAAAAACAAGTTAACGAAGAAGCAAAACAAAGATGGATGCCCATAAAAGAAAGACAAGACTTAATAGAAAAAAGACAACAAGCTGCCATAGAGCAAAATAGAAATATGAGAAGGACCATAAGCCGACAAGACTTTGCTCTTTGGATTTATAGAGCCCTAAAGATGGAACCAGTTCCATCAAATGAAATATACCATATATATAATTTTGCAGACTATGCCCAAATCAGACCAGACAGACAAAATCCGGTGGAAGCACTGATGCAACACGGAATACTTCAAGGGGCTTCAACCAATAGGTATGGGGCTGAAGCCGGTGTAAACAGGGGAGAAGTAGCAAAGGCCATGATGGCTATAATAAACAGATACCCTGAGCTGACGGGCATAGAAATAGGCATTGCAAGGCTTGGGTCAATAGAAAGAAACTATCAAATTGAACCTTTAAGAGGCGGCAACAACCATATATTAAATATGGAGGATTTTGATGGACAAGAATTCCAGATAAATATACAAGACAACCAATCCCTACCAGTGATTGTTGGAAGCAAAGTCTACAATCATGATTTTCTTCGTCAAGGGGACACTGTTGAGTATGCCAAAAGAAATGGCCAAATCCTATATCTTTCTCTGGAAGATTACGGATTTGCACAAGGCACCCTCAGCTATTATGATGAAGGAATCATTAGAATACAAGACCAACAAAACAACATGATAGAACTGGCCATAAATCGAGATACCATAATCACTGCATTAGGAAAGCCAGCCAGAGCCTCAAGCCTTATCATCGGACAAAATGTTAAAGCTCTATACAAAGGCAAGAATCTGTCCAGGCTTGATATACAAGAGAACGTAGATTATTACCAAGGAACGGAGTATGTGGACGGAATAATAAAATTCATAGATAAAGAAAACAGGATAATAAAGTTTGAAGACTACGATGGAAATATCCGCACCTATGGGTTAGACCAAAGGGTGGTAGTCACTATCAATGAATACTATGAAAATATAGACAACCTTCAAGCTTCACAAGATGCCACTTTTGAAATATCCGGCGGCCTTGTAAAAGCCATAAAAGCCTTCACAATGCCGGGAGAACCAGTGAGCAAAGAGTATCTGGCAATGTTGAGAGTGAGAGACGTAGAAGGGGATACCATTAAGGTAACACCCTTAGATAACAGGCAAGACCTGAAGACCTTTAAAACGGATAACTATACCTCAATCACATACTTAGGCTATCCAATTAAACTATACAATATAAAAACTGGAGATCTTGTGAAGATAAGAACCAACGAAAACAACCTGGATACAGCAGAAAACATTCAGTTGGTGACCAAAAGACATAGGGTGGAGAGAGTATACAAAGCCAGAATACTCAATACTTTACCCACTCAAAGCAGATTAGCTCTATCCCAGGTTCAAACGTACCGATACCCGGACTGGGAAGAACTGGACGATGAAAAAATATTCCCTGTCAAGAGGGATGCAGAAATATATAAAGATGGAAGAAGACTGACCCTATCAGACCTTGACAAACAAAAAAATGTGGAAGCCTATATAGTTACAGTCAATGATTTTGGTGAAGAAGCCATAGCCAAAATAACCCTAAAAAGTGTCAGCGAAGATTCTGTATTCAGCGGTACCTTTAGTACCCAATGGACAGAAAATTCCATAAAGCTGGACGACGGTCAAAAACTGGCCTTTGACGAAGGTACCATAATAATAAAGGATAGAAGGCTTTTAGATACCACTGACCTTACCTACAACGACGAAGCCTTTATAATAAAGAACAGACTGCCGGGAGGCAGCAACTATGCAGCATTAGTATCCATGGAAAACGGCAATGGTTTTGACTACAGAAATGTGGTAAGAGGCTATATCCATGATATGGGAGAAGACAATTTCTCTTTGGAAAGCTTTGCAAACCTCATAAACAACTATTGGGATTACTATCACGATGATGAAGCTTATTTCTATCTCAGCAAAGATACAAAGATACTTGATAATGTGGTAGAAGGCGACTATATAACCAGAGATACCTTCTTAGAAAGCAGACTTTGGGAAAGAAATAGGGATGGAAATCCTATAAATAGAATGGATAGAAACAAATACACCATCCATGATCCTGCGTTATATGAAGGCAATAAAGGACCTCACTATCAAAAATGCAGATACAAGAGTCATCATATGTTGGCCTATGCAGTAATCAATGAAGATGGAGAGGCCACAGCCATAAACATATATAAGAGAGACCCAAATCTAGGTAGAGAAGAAGTGGACTTAAAAGAAAATCTGATAACAGGAGAAGTGTTGAGTTACAATGATGTCTTTACACAATTGACCCTGACCGATGTAAAGGAATTCAGCAAATTCTATGATCAGTGGAGACCTATAACATCCAGAACCGTAATCAACACTCAAAAAGCTTTAATAATAAAGAATGAACAAGTAGTAACCTTAAGTCATCTAAGCCCGGGAGACAAAATCTACGCCATCACCGACCAAAACAACGGTATTCTAATATTTGTAGAATAGACTCAGTGTTTTTAGTGGTTCCAAAACAAGACCCCAGCGGCACACTAAAGGAAGACCCCAAAGTTCTACCCTAAAACACGTAGCCCGCGGCCCGTGACCCGAAACTCGAAACCCGCAACCAACATAAAGGAGAGCGTTAAAATATGAAAAAACTTATCTTCACAATAATAATTCTAATGCTCATAACTATCACTCCCAGCGCCGACATACTGGAGCCGGGAGTGAGCAATGAAACACAATACAAAGAAATAGTGTTTATCACCGGTGAACCGGTGGAATTTACAGGAGAACTGAAGATAACCCAATCTGGCAGAGGAGATCAGATAAAATATACCTATGATTACAACCTTAGAGGGCCAGATGGCGCTACCCTTACAAGAAGGGTCACTTATCTGGTAGAAGAAAAAACCAATCCGGAACTTAAACAGACATCTTTAGATCTTACTATAGACCCAAAAGCAAGAATATCAGAAAGAATAACCATAGGAGACAAAACCTATATCCTTGAAGATATTATACTTAACAAAACCTCCACAACCCATGATAAAAGCATAATCAAATACACAGCAGGGACTTGGAATGGGAGGAAAGAATACAGCCAAGGAGAAAATAGGGTAATAATGGAGATATTCGGAGAAAGCTATAAATATGATAATACCTGGAGCACAGTTGAAACAGCCATGATAAGACATGTGATAACCTACCAAAATGTTACAAACCAAGCAGGTAGAATACATGAGACCAACGGAACTGTTGAATATGGTGTGACAAATATCAGAGAGAAGGAGATAATATCTCAGCAAAGCCTCCCTAATCAAATCAGCTTTAGGGAAAGATATATAATCAGTGAAAAAGAAGAAAATACT
>JAAYMO010000232.1 GCA_012521375.1 Clostridiales bacterium | reverse complement strand
GGCAAGATTAAAGCCCTTTTTGATACCAGAGATGATTTAGTAGACAGATTCCGCGACAGATTGGATGAAATGATAATAGGATTGGCAGCAGAGATCAATAAAGTACACGTATCCGGCTATGGGATAAAAGACAATATACAAAGAAAGTTTTTTATAAATGGTGGAGATCCGTCTAGTGACGATATAGATATGTCCAATATTGCTTTTAATCCGGAGCTTAATGATTTTGATAATATTGCAGCGGCTTTAAATCCACCACCTTATAATAACGAAGATAATACAATCGCTTTGAGAATATTGGCCATAAGAGATTCGAAGGTTTTCGGAGAAGAAGGTTATGATGTATCTCAAGGCAAATATGATTTTAATGAATATTATAGAAATATAATTTTAGATATAGGGAAAGCAGGCATGGAAGCTTATATTACAGCAGAAGCCCATAGATCTATGGATAAAGAGTTGGAGAATAAAAAGGGATCACTGGTCAATGTTTCTATGGACGAGGAGATGAGCAATCTGATAAGATTCGAGCACTCCTACAATGCATCTGCCAGAATGGTAAATGTAATAGATGAAATGCTTGATATAATAGTCAATAGATTAGGATTAGTAGGAAGGTAGGTGTGCAAAGTTGAGAACTACTTTCGGCAGTTTTAATATAGCCAATTCGGGTTTGTTTGCCAGTAGAAAGGCTTTGGATGTAACCAGCCATAATATTGCAAATGCAAATACGGAAGGGTATTCAAGACAGATACATAAACAGAGGGCTTCATTGCCCATATGGGGTGATACAAAAGGCATTACCGGCACCGGAGTTGAGATTTATAATATTGAAAGGATCAGAAATGAGTACCTGGATAAAAAATATTGGAATCAAAACAGAGCCTTTGGAGAATGGCAGATAAAGCAGGAAAGCCTGGAGAAGATGGAGGCTATTTTTAATGAACCATCTGATACAGGCATAAGACAAGCTATTGATGAGTTTTTTTTAGCATTAGATGAGCTGTCAAAAAAGACTGGGGATTCTACCAGTCGTGTTGCTGTTGTGGAAAGAGCTAATATATTAGCCCGCACTATCAATAGAAACGGCAATGAAATAATAACGTCCATAAGGGAAGCTAATGAAGAGATTAAAAGCAAGGTAGATCAAATCAATTCTATAGCATCCCAGATAGCGGTTTTGAACAAGCAAATATTCAATATGGAGTTGGGAGATTCTATTGCCAATGATTTAAGGGATCAGAGAAATGTTTTGATAGACAAGCTATCAAAAATAATCGATATAGAAGTGAGCACCAATAAAGATAAGCATAATAATGAATATCTGAGTATAAAGATAGGCGGCATAACTTTAGTTGAACATTTAGATTACTATGAGTTGGACTATGTTCAAGAAGATGTGCCGGGTGTTACGGATCTTGGGGCAGGCAAAATTGCCAAAATAGTATGGAAAGGATTAGAAAGCCAAGAAGTTAAAGTGGAAGGCGGAGAACTTAGAGGCCTTTTGGATATAAGGGATGGAGATGGAGAAGGCTTAAACTATAGAGGTTTAGTTTATTACCTCAATAAACTCAATGAATTTGCAAGGGATTTTTCCAATAAAATCAATGAGATTCACAGGAAAGGCTATGATTTCAATGGAGAGGCAGGACGTGATTTTTTCAATGTGCCTAAAGAAGGCCCTAATGCAATCAACTGCCTAAATTTTGCTGTAAACGCGGAACTGCTTGCTAATCCTGATTTGATAGCAGCTTCCTCCGAGTTTTCTGAAATAAGCAATAACAATAATTTAAAAGATTTGATAGCTTTAAAGGATAGCCATGATATGTTTGCATCTACAAAGGGTACTCCTGACGATTTCATAAAAGCTTTGCTATCATCCCTTGCTGTAGATGCTCAACAGGCAAAAAGAATGGCTATAAATTCAGAAATGCTTGTTGTAGAAACTGACAATAGGAGAATGTCAGTTTCAGGAGTATTGCTTGATGAAGAAATGGGTAATATGGTGAAATTCAGCCAAGCATACAATGCTGCAGCCAGAATGATAACCACCCTTGACAGTATATTGGACACTACCATAAATAGACTGGGAATGGTAGGAAGATAGGGAAGAGGTGTATTTATGCGCGTCACTAATAATATGATGGTAAATAATCTGCTTAGAAATCTGTATAAAAATTATACCAAGATGGACAAATCCCAGCAGATGCTGGCATCTCAAAAGAGATTCCTGCGTCCTTCTGATGATCCAATCGGAGTTACCAGAAGCCTGCGCTTGACTACTGAAATACTCAATATGCAGCAGTATAAGAGAAATGCAGAGGATACAGATTCATGGCTCCAAAGCAGCGAACAGGCTGTAAAGAATATGATTTCTGTCATGCAGAGAATCAGGGAGCTGACAGTTCAAGGCTCATCTGAGACATATTCTGAAGAAGATAGAAGGAAGATTGCCAATGAAATAAGAGAATTGAAGGAGCAGCTCATCAGCATCGGCAATACCACATATGCAGGGAGCTATCTTTTCTCCGGCTTTAAAACTGATAAAGCCTTGCTCACAAAAGATGGCACATACGATTTAGGTGGAGGCATGTTGAGCGGAGGAGAGATAATCGAGGTAAATATAGGAATAAGCGATAGAATAGGTATGAATATACTTGGTCAGAGGATTTTTGGCAGCATGGCAACTACCACCTATGATGAATATGTGTTAAAGGGTGTCAGTGAGTTTAAAGGTGTGACATTTGACGGAAGCAATAATGCGATTCAAATACAATATGGGAGTATAGCAGATGTTATAACCATGGACAATGGTAGTACATATACATCTGTAGATTCTTTGAGATTTATAGAAGATTTAAATGATAAAATTGCTACCAGCTCATTGGCTGGATTAGTAAGGGCAGAACTGGAAAACGGCATTATAGTATTTAAAGGTGCCAGAGAAATAAAAATAAATAGCGCTGGAACGACTATGGACACTAAAGATATAATGGGTATTGAAGTCGATAGGAATGCTGTATTATCAAAGGTTGCAGTATCAGACCTTGACGATATTGACCGGGAAATATCCCATGGTTCAACATTATATATGCTTAAAGCTTCCGGCACTTTCAGCGGTGCAGCAAAAGATGATGAGTTTATTATATACTATGGAGACAATACATACACAATAACTATGGATAAGGACTATACTTTTGATGATGATAAGGAATTCATATATGATTTTAATAAAAAATTAGCAGATATACCAGGATTGGCGGGGCATATGGCATTAGCCATCAAAGATGGAATGCTTGCCATAACTGCAGACAAAAGTTTTAAACTGGAAGGTACATTAAACACTAATTTTGAGAAACTTGGTTTTAAAGATGGTATTGGTGAAAGTGGCTTAAAGAGCACAAAAGTTGAATATGCCATAGAAGGAGGCAAGTTGGATCTATTCAATAATCCCATAACCATAGCTAGTGGGGCTCAGATTCATATAAATTATGGTGGCAAAAGTTATTCCATAGATTTGACTGATAAAACTTACGATGATACTCCAGGCAACACATTTAATGATTTGATAAATGATATTCAAAATGGGATAAACAACATGCCTGAATTAAAAGGATATGTAACTGTAACAGGAGAAGATGGCAGAATAAGATTTAATGCTGATTCGGCCTTTGAATTGGTATATGGGGTAACTGGAAACTTTGCCAGTGTGACTCCCGATATAGATGACACTAATGACAGACTAGATATAAGTTTGGGAAATGGTTCTCCCATTACCATAAAAATACCTCATGGCAATTATGCAAATATAAATGATTTTACACAGGCTTTGCAATCAGCCATAGATGCAGATTTATCCCTTAGGGGAAAAGTCAATGTGGCCAATGATGGAACTAATATTACTTTCTATTCGCCTTTATCTATATCATTGTCGCCTGCAGATGGATCCGGAATTTTGACATCACCTTCCCAATCCATCAATGAGCCCATGGATTCAATAGGATTTAACACCAGCAAAAGCAGTGTTTATATCGGAGACAGGGTAGAATCAGGCAGTTCTACTCAGCTTTTAGGAGTTCTGGATCAATTGATAAAAGACCTAGAGGAGAACAACTCGGAAGGTATAGAAAGAGCTTTATCCAGACTTGATGCCCAAATAGACAACATTAATTCCATAAGAGCAGAGATAGGAGTAAAGACCAATAGAGTAGAATTAACTTTAAATAGAATAGAAGATGACAATGTAAATCTAAGAGGATTATTGTCCAAGAATGAAGATATCGACATGGCTGAAACATTGATGAATCTTCAGATGCAACAAAATGTATATAATGCAGCTTTGTCGGTAGGAGCAAAAATAATCACTTTGTCTTTGGTGGATTTTATCAGATAGCTCAATATCTATTTGCCTAAAACTATTGTAATTTTATATAGAAAATTGTAAAATTAATCTAAATGATGAACAATTTGCGCCATTGAGCTAATATTGCTATTAGCTCATTGGTTTATTTATCTTGATAGGAGGCCTAAAAATGAAAATTAAAACCAAGTTTTTTGGTGAAGTTGACATAGACGAAAAACAAATCGTAAGCTTTGATGAGGGGATTCCAGGGTTTCCTGAATATAAGAAATATGTAGTTTTAAATGATGAAGAGTTGGATTTTGTATTTTTACAATCGGCAGAAGAAGAAAACCTATGCTTTATCACAATGCCTCCTGCTATGATAGTCGGCGACTACAATTTTGATCTCAGCAGTGATACAGTGGAAAAACTTGAACTTGAAAAAGCGGAAGACGCTGCAGTGTTGGCTATATTAAATATTCCTGAGGATTTCAAGAAAATGACAGCAAACCTAAAAGCACCAATAATTATAAATACCAAAAATAATAAAGGTATTCAGGAGCTTTTAGATGGAGATAATTACAGCATGAAGCATCAGGTCTTTAAGGAGGATGTGTAATGCTGGTATTAGCGAGGAAGAAAGATGAAGCCATATTGATAGGCGATGATATAGAAATAATTATTACAGATATATCTGAAGATAAGGTAAAAATAGGGATCAATGCACCAAAACATATGAAAGTACTTCGCAAGGAACTTCTAGAAGAAGTTAAAGAAGAAAATATCCAATCTGCTGGTTCAAAGGTGGATTTGAAAGCCCTGGCAAAGGCTATGAAAAAATAACATGTTATTCTGAGCAATAGCGAAGAATCTATGACCCTAAAGGAATACCCCAATTACTAGAGGCTAGCAGCCAGTGGCTAGAAGCCGGTATTTTTCTATATAAAAGTAAAATATACCGCAAAATTTTTATAATAGGTATAAAGTTTTATAAAACAATAACCGATATATTAATACAGAAGCAATGGACAAGTCTCTGAAACATAGGGCCCATGGAGTAGGAGATAAGTCTTTGCAATATATTCCGGAAAGGACTCCGGATAAAACAAATTCAAGGAGGAAGAAAAATGAGAATTAATAACAATCTATTAGCAATGAACACCCATAGACAACTTGGTATTAACAATACAGCAGTTCAGAAATCTATTGAGAAATTATCATCAGGTTACAGAATCAACAGAGCTGGTGACGATGCAGCAGGTCTATCCATATCAGAAAAGATGAGAGCTCAGGTTAGAGGTCTTACTATGGCTTCTAAGAATGCTCAAGATGGTATTTCATTAATTCAAACAGCTGAAGGTGCACTTCAGGAAACTCATGCAATTCTTCAGAGAATGAGAGAATTAGCTGTACAGGCAGCTAATGATACCAATGTATCTGTTGATAGAACTGCTATTCAAAATGAGTTAACTGAGTTAACAAAGGAAATTAACAGAATAGCTAATACAACAACTTTCAATGAAAAGAAACTGTTAAATGGTGAGCTTGCAGCAGCTGGATCCGCACTTAATTTCCAAATAGGCGCTGATTGTGGGGTTGCGATGACTCTTACTATTGCAACAATGACTGCAGAAGCACTATCTGTTAATAGTGTTGCAAACTGCGTTTTAACCTATGCAGACGCTACAGCAACAATAAAGACTATAGATGAAGC
>JAAYMO010000231.1 GCA_012521375.1 Clostridiales bacterium | reverse complement strand
TTGTTGCGTCTTTGACTGGCGTTGTGAATGGCATGGACTAAAAGCTCTTTGCCAGTACCTGTTTCTCCATATACCATTACGGGAGATGGGGAGTTAGATACAGCTAAAGCATCTTTTTTTAGTTTTAGCATAGAGTCGGTAATTCCTATTATATCTGCAAAGTTATATATGGCACCACCGCCATCTCTTTTTCTGCGAAGAACAGCTTCTTTCAATAGTTCTGCCTGAAGATCTACCACTTTCTCAGACAGCTTTTTTACTTCTGTTATGTCTTTTGATATTTCTACGGCTCCTATTATTTTTTTTCCTGATTTAATGGGTATAGTGGAATTTAAAGTGGTTATAACTTGGCCTCTGTAATTTCTAAACGATTGCTGATGATTTATTATAGGAGTACCATTTTTTAAGACTTGCATTATTGTACTGGTTTCATGGGTGAGGGATGGGTAAATCTCGAGTATGTGCCGGCCTATGGCCTCTTCAGGGTTTATAGCATCCAACTCTGCAGCAAATTTGTTGTAGTATATGATTTTGCCTGAGCTGTCCACAATATGTATGCCATCATCAATGTGGTCTAGTATATCTTCTATATTCTCCTTGAAAAGAGAATCTATCATAATCACCCTCCTCCACATCACTAGATTGTTTGCCAAATTTTCGGCATATAAGGTCTATAATGAGCAGGTATGATAACTACCTGCTCATTTTATTATATCATAATATAAGCCTTCTTCAATATTAAAAGTTATTTTATCCATTGCTTGAAAAACTATACTTTTTCAGGCTTTCTTGATACATATATTCCTCTTATAGTCACTGATGATAATACGATGATTCCACCAATTATTGCATATAATCCAGGCTTTTCTCCCGAAAAAATAAATACCCACATAGGATTCAATAGAGGTTCAATAACTGTTATTAGCGCTGCTTCTATAGCTTTTATATGTTTCATAGCAAGGGCATAAAGTATAATGCAAAAGCCTGTTTGAAACACACCTAACAATACTAATCCTATTATGCTTCTAGAATCAGGTATGGACCCTAGTATAAAGGGTATAGCCACTAAAAACGTGAGAACATTGCCTGATAGTACTGTATCTACAGGAGATCCGTCTTTTTGAAATCTAAGTGATATAGTAACGCATGCAAAAAAGAAGCCGCTCATAATTGAAAATATATTGCCAACCATATTGCCTAATCCTACATCATCAATAAAGAAAAGTATCATTCCACCAAATACAATGAACATTGTTACCCAATCATAATTATATATCTTTTCCTTTAATATCCAAATGCCTAATAAAGCCACAAATATTGGAGATGTATATTGTAGAAGTATTGCATTGGCAGATGTAGTGAGTTTATTGGCTGTTACAAACAGTATTACCGTTGAAGTATATGCAATTGAGCCTAATACTTGAGCTTTGTTAAAAGTAAACTTTGGCTTCTTTAGATATATCAGAATCACGATGGAAGCTATTAAACTTCTTGAACCTGCAATTGCTATAGGATTCCAATCAACTAGTTTTATCAGTATACCACCTGTACTGGCTAATATTGAAGAAATTACAAGAAATATAATAGCTTTGATCCTTTCATCTTTAATCTTATAATTCATTGTTTTTACCTCACTTCATATTATAAAAATAATGAGACAGCCATAATGAACAATTAATGCTGTCTCATTATAACAGCGCATTATAAATTCTTTTATTATTCTTTATATTTTTAGATATTTATCAAGCCAATTGACTATCTCTTGCAATCTTCTTATCCTTTGTTTGGGTCTTCCATTTCGGCTTAGCCCGTGGCTCTCACCCCTAATCAAACATATTCTAGAATCTACATCATGATACTTTAATGCAGTAAACATCTGTAATGATTCTGAATAATGGCACCTATAGTCTTCATCAGAATGTATGAATAGAGTAGGTGTTTTTACTTTGTCTGCATATTTTAGAGGGGACTGTTCCCATAGCAGTTCAAAATTGTTCCAAGGACTTGATGCCATTTGTTCGCTTACAAAATTGAAACCATTATCTGCGGTTCCAAAGGCTGATATCATATTACATAAGCTCCTTTGTGATACTGCGCATTTAAATCTGTCAGTATGTCCTATAGTCCAATTTGTCATAATACCGCCATAAGATCCCCCTGCAACTCCAAGTCTTTCTTTATCTATTTGAGGATATTTTTCCAATGCAAAATCCATGGCCTTCATCATGTCATCGTAATCTGGCGTTCCATAGTTGCCTTGAAGTTTTGCAAATTCACTTCCTTGCCCATCGCTTCCCCTCGGATTTCCATACACTACAAAATAACCTCTGCTTGCCAGGAGCTGCATCTCGTGAAAAAATACCTTGCCATATACCCCTTTTGCTCCTCCATGTATATATAATATGCCTGGATATTTCTTGTTTTCATCAAAGTCTACAGGTTTCAGTACTACATAATGAACAGAAAATCCATTGTTTTCGAATACCATTGGCTCAGGAATGGAAATTTTTTTGTCTTTTAAAACATTTTCGTTAAAATTAGTAAGCTTTTTTTCTTCCTTATTTTTTAAAGAATATATTTCAGGAAGGTTCAAACCTCTTAAACCAGTAAACAGTATTTCATCATCGCATACATCAAATCCATCTATTGAGCCATTATCTTCCGATAGAATTTCTATTTCTCCAGATGGAAGTATCTTTTTAATAAATGAACTTCTTTCGTGAGTGGAAACTAAATATATGGTATCGTTATGTACTCTAATTGTAGTATCTTCTCCATATCTACAGTCGGTGAATATGGTATTTCTTGTACTAAAGTCTGTATCCAGCCAAAGCTTTGCTTCTCCATTTTCAACATAATAGAATTTAGGATTATCGGTTGATAAAGATTTTTTGTGGTCTTTTCCTATAAAAAATATTTTGTCATTTATAAAGTTAAAATAATCAATTTTATAAAGATTGTCTTCCAGTATGATATCTGTCCTTTTTGTTTTCATATCATATTGG
>JAAYMO010000230.1 GCA_012521375.1 Clostridiales bacterium | reverse complement strand
GACAATAACAGAGAGGCCACACCTGTTCCCATACCGAACACAGAAGTTAAGCTCTCTAGTGCCGATGGTACTAGGACCGAAAGGTCCTGGGAGAGTAGGTCGTTGCCGGGTTTTTTTATTTTTTGTCTATTTACCTAACAAGTATTTTGCAAATGGTGAATCTATAGGTATTGCAATGGTCGGCTTATTTTTAAGGGTTTTTTTATAAGCTTCTAATGTTCTCATAAACCTAAAAAATTCTGGATCCTTATTGTAGCTATTAGAATATATTTTGGCAGCTTCAGCATCTGCCGCTCCTTTTATTCTTTCAGCTTTTGCTTCTGCTTCAGATAATATTAATTGAGCTTCTTTATCTGCCTCGGTTCTTATCTGCAATGCTTCTTTTTCACCAATGCTTAAGTAATGGGCTGCGATTTTCTCTTGCTCAGACTTTATTCTAGCATATATGGCTTCCTTATTTTCATTAGGGATATATATATGTTTTGACTTTATATCTATTATTTCAATACCATATGAGTACAACTCATCTCTTATAATATTTGATATTTCTTTATATAGCACATCGTTATTATTGATTATACTGTTGTAATCTACAGTTATTAATTTCATTTTTGAGTTAGATATTACATAGTTTTCTATCATAATTTCTGCGTTTGCTATGGATTGTAAATTTTCAATGAAAATTTTGGGGTCTCTCATTCTCCATAAAACAAAGGTTTCTAAAAATAGATTTTTATTATCGTTGGTTTGTACTTTAATAGTTTGAGGTTCAAAATAAAGTGTTCTTTTCGGTATGGTATAAGTATTATTTAATAGGGGTATTTTAAAATATAGCCCCGGTTTATCAATTATCCTAATAATTTTACCAAAATTTTTTACAAAAACTATTTCATATTCTTGAACTATATGGGCATTTAATATCACAGTAAAAGTTATGATTATTGTTACTGAGAATAGTATTATTTTTTTTATTAGAATGAATATTTTGCTATCCTTATTTTTTAAGTTTATATTATTAAATTGATTCATTAAGTTTCACCTTTTCTTATTATTGTATTGGAATATAATTGATTGTATTTTCTTTAGTATCCACAATATAAATATTCGCACCAGGTAGCACTTCCTCCAAAGTTTCTATTAGCATTCGAGTTTTAGTTACCTCCTTATTCATTCTATATTCTTCGTAAAGAGAGTTAAAAATTTCTGTTTCAGATTTTGCCTTATTTATTCTTTCTTGACCATATGCTTCAGCTTCTTTAATAATTCTACTGGCTTCTCCTTCGATAGCTGGGATTTTTTTATTTCTATATTCTTCTGCCTTGTTAATCAGTGTATCTTTCTTTTCTATTGCATCAGCAACTGCTTCGAATGCATGCTTTATATCCTCGGGAGGTCTAGCATCAAGAATCTTTACACCTATTATCTCTATTCCAAAATTATAATTTTTAAGTTCTCTCTGAATATGTTCTTTTAATGAATTTGCTATATGTATTTTTCCATCTGTTAGTATATAATCTATTGTATTCTTGCCGATTACAGATTTTAGACAGGAATTTATAATGCTTCTAAGAACATATTCTGGATTCTTTATGTTGAAAAGATAAGCATAAGGATCCATAATTTTCCATTCAACCATCAGATTTGTAAGCACAATCCCATTATCCTTGGTAATGGATTGGGATTCGTGATTCCCAATATTATTTAAGTTTTCTGTATCTATGAGACCAAATTCAATTATATTTGTTCTAGTTATATTAATTACATCAATTTCTTGTATAGGATATGGAAATTTCAAATGTAAGCCAGGCTTTGTGTATTCTGTGACTTTTCCAAATGTCCTTAAAATACCGACTTCTCCATCTTTGACTGTATATATGGATGAGAATATAATAAAAGTTATGATTATTATGATTAATGTAACTAAGAGTCTTGTATAATTTATTAACTTAAATATTTGATTAATTTTAATCATAGACTCACTTCCATAATAAATTTTTTATAAGAAATTTTAGAATTTGATAACTTGCAATACTTTTTGTTGCTTCTTATAATTTTGCCAAAGCATAACTTTGTCTAAAATAGATTTCCATTAATGGTTTTATAGTTTACTATGTTAAAAAGAGAG
>JAAYMO010000229.1 GCA_012521375.1 Clostridiales bacterium | reverse complement strand
TTCGACCGGGAATTAGTGGATATGCCCAAGTAGTTTTGCGAAATGCAGGCACTTGGGATGAAAGGATAGAACTAGATTTAGAATATGTTCAAAAGATGAGCTTTAGTTTTGATTTGTATATATTTTTAAAAACCATTAATACCGTTGTCAGGAAAAAAAATATTTATTTGCCAGACGAAGTTAAAAAGAATGTTCAAAAGAAAATTGGAGCATAAGAAAAGGAGCAAGATGGATAGGATTAATTTAATTAATTTACCAACACCTTTACAAGAAATAAATGTTGATAATAAAAATAATTATTTTATTAAAAGAGATGACTTAACAGATTTTGCTCTTGGTGGGAACAAAGCTAGAAAAATCGAGTATTTTCTTTATGACATTCAAAAAAAGGGTTGCAATTATGTGGTAACCTATGGTTCAGCACAATCAAATCATTGTCGAATAACTGCAGCTGCTGCAACTCGATTAGGTTTGAAGTGTCTACTAATATTAGCTGGAACAGACAGTGATTTTACATATACAGGAAATGACATCTTGTATTATTTGACTGGTGCAAATGTAAGATGGTGTGATGTAAATGAGGTCAGCGAAGTTATTAAAAATGAAATTAAGAAATTAAAAAGTCAAGGATACAATCCATACTTTATTCCTGGTGGTGGACACGGAAATTTAGGGACTCATGCTTATGTAGAGGCATATAAGGAGATTAAATTTCAATCTAAAGAAATTGGTATAGATTTTGATTATATTTTTGTTGCATCAGGGACAGGTACCACTCAAGCAGGCTTAATAGCAGGGAAACAAATATCAAATGGTAATGAAAAAATTGTAGGCATAAGTGTGGCAAGAAAAGCTCATAGGGGAATTGAAGTAATTAAAGAAAGTTTAGAATCATATTATGAAGAATATCACGCGGATATGCTGCATGAGACCCAAGACATTATTTTCGACGATTGCTATATAGGAAAGGGATATGCGGATATTTATAAAGGAATTGTAGATGCAATAAAATTTATGGTTTCGAAGAATTCAATAGTTTTAGATCCAGTATACACTGGAAAAGCATTTTATGGAATGTGTGAATATATAAAAAAAGAAAATATTGAGGATAAAAACATACTTTTTGTTCATACAGGTGGAATCCCTATACTTTTTTCTAAGGGTAAACAAATAATCGATTTATCTATTTAGCGTTAGTGTGAGAGGAAAGATACTATGTTGAGAGGACATAAGATTCATCTAAGATTGTTGGAAAATGAAGACTTACCTCTTAGAGTTCAGTGGGTAAATGACGATGAAATAAATGAGAATTTAGGATTCGACTGGCCATTATCCTTATCAAAAACCCAAGTATGGTTTCAAAACAGCCTTAAAGATAACTCAAAAATCAACTTTGTTATTATCGATAATGATAGCTGTAAACCAATCGGAATGGCAGGCCTGCTAGGAGTTGATTACAAAAACAGAAATGCCGAATTTTACATAACGATTGGGGACAAAAGTTATTGGGGTCTTCGCATATCTGATGAGGTTATTTTTCTAATTCTTGAATATGCCTTTTTAGAGTTAGGCCTAGAGAAAGTTTATCTGCATACATTTAGTTATAACGTAAAAGCACAACGAGTGTATGAAAGAAATGGGTTTGTTAAAGAAGGTATTCTCAGAAAACATATATGGAAACGTGGAGAATTAAGAGATATAGTGTATTACGGTATTTTTAAAGAAGAATGGGAGCAAAGGATAAAAAATAAATGATAAACAACATAAACATATTAATTACAAGTGTTGGAAGAAGAACTCGTTTGCTTGAATATTTTAAAAAAGAACTAAATGGCTTAGGAAAACTTATAGCTGCGGACTGCGATATTCTAGCCCCTGCTTTATATACTGCAGATT